>CAMAVY010000226.1 GCA_945861675.1 Klebsiella pneumoniae
GAGAAGCCGGTGGCGCGTGTGATTGCCAGCGCGCTGGCCGGCCAACCGGGCACCTTGCGCCGCGAGTTGCCCAACAGCGACGAAATCATCATGGCCGTGCACCCGATCATCTCGGCGCGCGGCGTCATCGGCGCGGTCGTTGTCGAAGAGAACACCGACGTGATCGTTGCACTGCAGCGGCAGGCCGTTGAGCGTGTCACGGCGGTGTCGGCACTGAGCCTGCTCGTCGTGCTCGTCGGGCTGTTGGCGTTCTCGCTCAGGCTGGCGTGGCGCATCCGCAATCTGCGTCAGGAAACGACCAACGCAATCGACAACGAGGGACGACTGCGCACCACGGATCTGCGTGCGCAGATGCAGTCCGGTGACGAAATCGGTGACCTTGCGCGCAGCATTGCCAACATGCTGACGCGGCTGCAGCAGCACACACACTTTCTGGAGACCATTCCGCGCACGTTGCGCCACGAATTGAACAACCCGCTGAATACGCTCTCGACGTCGCTGCACAACCTCGAGAGCGAACATCCAGAAGTGGCCGACAGCCGCTACCTTGAAAGCGCCAGACGCGGCGTGTTGCGCATCGGCGGCATCGTGCAGCACCTGGCAGATGCCGCCAACCTTGAGGAAGCGCTGAAGGAGGAAGAACGGGAACTGCTCGACCTCAAAGCGCTGGTGAAGAGCTACGTCACGAACTGCCAGCTTGCGCATTCCGATGCGCAGTTCGTGCTCGACGCCGACGCAGAGCCGCTCATGGCTGAAGTCGCCGACTATCGTATTGAACAACTGCTCGACAAGCTCATCGACAACGCGATCGACTTCCACACCGAAGGCACACCCATTCTGGTCGGACTGCGTGCCGGGCGTGAGTCGATCGAACTGCGCGTGGAAAACACGGGTCCAGCGCTGTCGCCGGCGCTGCTGTCAAGCCTGTTCGACTCCATGGTTTCTTCACGCGGGCCGGGCCAGGACGGCGTGCATTTTGGTCTTGGCCTGTATGTGGTCCGCGTCATCGCTGAGCATCACGGTGGCAGCGTGAGCGCCGCGAATCGAGCCGACGGTCGCGGGGTCACGATTACCGTGCGGTTGCCACGCGCGTCGCGTCGGCCGCGTTCCGCGCGCTGATGCACGGCAGATGTTGGATTGACGGCTGCCGAGTCCGCTGCGCATGCTCGAGCGTCATCCGCATGGAGTTCGAGCATGTTCCCCGCACGCTTGTTGGCGCGTTGCGCCGCCGTATGTGTGCTGTTGTGCAGCAGCCTGTCCGCGCAGCACAGTGCGGCGGCCGCCCTGCTCTCTTCGGCGCAGATCGACGCAGAGGTACAGGCCATCACACCCGCAGTGGTGACCTGGCGGCGCGATATTCATCAGCATCCGGAACTCGGCAATCGCGAATTTCGCACTGCCGCGCTGGTCGCGAAACATCTGCGTCGGCTTGGTTTCGAAGTGCACGAGAAGGTTGCGCATACCGGTGTGGTCGGTGTGTTGCGCGGCGGTCGACCGGGCCCGGTCATCGCGCTGCGCGCGGACATGGACGCGCTGCCCGTCGCCGAGCTTGGCGACCTGCCGTTCAAGTCCACGACACGCACGACCTACAACGGTCAGGAGGTGGGCGTCATGCACGCCTGTGGTCACGACAATCATGTGGCTATGCTCATGGGCGCGGCGGAGGTACTCAGTCACCACCACGCCGAACTGAACGGCACCATCGTGTTCCTGTTCCAGCCGGCCGAGGAAGGATCGCCGTTGGGTGAGGCCGGTGGCGCACCGCTGATGATCAAGGAAGGCGCACTCGCAAATCCCGCTGTGGAAGCCGTGTTCGGGCTGCACGTCATGCCATTGCCGGTGGGTGTTGTTGCCTATCGTGAGCAGGGCATCATGGCTTCGTCCGACTCGTTCACGATCAACGTGCAAGGTCGGCAGACGCATGGTGCGCTGCCATGGCAGGGCGTCGACCCGATCGTCGTCGCCAGTCAGATCGTGCTCGGGTTGCAGACCATCGTCGCGCGGCAGGTCGATCTGACGCTTACGCCGTCCGTGCTGACGGTTGGCGCCATTCATGGCGGCGTGCGCAACAACATCGTTCCGGAAGGCGTCGAGATGATCGGCACCATCCGCACCTTCGATTCAGGCGTGCGAACGCAACTGCACGAGCGGCTTCGTCGCACGGCAACACAGATCGCAGCGTCCGCAGGTGCGAGCGCCGACGTGTCGATCCGGCTGGGCAACGGCGTGACGTTCAACGATGCAGCACTCACGCGGCGCATCCTTCCGGCGCTGCAACGCGTCGGGGGCGCCATGTTGCAGGTGTCCGATCGGCAGACGACAGCAGAGGACTTTTCCGCGTATCAGAAGGAAGTGCCCGGCGTCTTCTTCTTTATCGGCGTATCACCTGACGATCCGGACAAGGTGCATCCGAATCACTCTCCGCGCTTCTACGCTGACGAGCGCGCTTTACCGATTGGGGTGCGCGCACTCATCGAAGTTGCGCTGGAGTACATGGCTGGGCCGGCCGCTGTCAGCCAATGAGGTCGAAGTGGGCGTCAATGGACAGCGTGCCTGTGCAGCGCACGCGGCCGCGCTCGACCAGGTAGGCAACCGCAGCAAACACCGAGCGCGCGGCAGCGGGATACATGAACTCGGGCAGGTCTGCATACATCGGCGGGACCATGGCCCGGATGTTGTGGATGCCCTTGGTCAGACAGTCGATGATCTGCTGCTCGCGTTCAAGACGGTGGTCGATGAAGGCCTGCACATGGGCTTTGGGCTCATCGATGCAGGGCCCGTGCGTGGGCCAGTACAACGCGTCGTCGCGGTTGAGCAGCAGGCGCAGGCTGTCCATGTACTGCTTCATGTCGCCATCCGGCGGCGAGATGATGCTGGTGGACCAGCCCATCACGTGGTCGCCTGTGAACAGCGCTTTTTCGCCGCGCAGTTGATAACAGATGTGATTCGACGTGTGCCCCGGCGTGTACACGCACTCAACGGACCAGTTGCCGCCATCGATGATCTGGCCGTGGGTCACGCGGATATCAGGTTGAAACGCGGTATCGCCGCCCTCCTCCACCTGCACACCCTGCTCGATCTTGCCGGCCCCGTGGGGACCGTAGGCATAAGCCTTGGCATCGCAGTGCTGTTTGAGCAGTTGCCAGGCCGGCGAGTGATCGTTGTGCGTGTGGGTAATCAGCACATGCGTGATGCGTTCGCCGTGCGTGGCTTTGAGGATCGCGTCGACGTGCTCAGGCACGGCCGGGCCCGGATCGATCACGGCCACATCGCCCGTACCCAGAATGTAGGTACCGGTGCCGTGGAAGGTGAACGGGCTCGGATTATTGGCAATGATCCGGCGAATGCCCGGAGACAGTTGATCTACCGCGCCGTACTCGAAATCCATCTTGCGCCGGTAGGGAATCTGCACCGCCATGAACTGCCGCTCCAGAACTTTGGCGCGGGACTCTAGCAGGTTGTGCGACGCGTAAACGTATCGGCGTGTCCCGCGTCCGTCGCGCCGGCCGAACAGACGCCCCGGCTCGACGGGCTGAGCGGCGCGTGGCGGTGTCGGCTAGCGGTGGCGGCTCACCCAGGCCGCGATCAGGTCGGACACGGCCGCGCGGGCGCCGACCGGCTCGGTCAGGTAATGGTCTCCGTCGAGCAGGTGCATCGATTTGTCGCGCGCCGCCAGGCCAGCGTAGATGCGCTGTGCATCGCTGGGAAACACCCCTGTATCGCCCAGACTCTGGATGACCAGCGCCGGCACACTGACCTTGGCCAGGTGCGGCGCACCGCGGCACTGACCTTCGCGCAGGCTCCACATGTTCAACCAACTGCGCAGGCTGTTGGTCATGCCGACGTTCATCGGCCCGTAGTTGGCGCGTTGCGGCACGCCGGCATAGCAACGGTTGGGCAAGCGCCGGGTGGGCTCGAGGGTTGGGTCGATCATGCGCAGGTCGGCCCATACCCGATGCAGATTGAAGGTGCGTTCGCTGATGCCGCGCGTCTTCAGGTGGTCCAGTTCGCCCAGGCACCAGTCCGTGATGCGGTCGTTGCGCGCCACCTGTGCAGCGCGATAACGCGCGACGAAAGCAGCGTTGTACGGCGGGCCATTGTCGGGATTGAATGGGTCCAGACTCGCATCGGCTGCGAACGGATCGCGCTCATCGACGACCGACGGATCCATCCAATCCGTGAGCACCTCCGGCCGGCCCGCGTGTGCGTTCAATGAGATGTAGAGATCGGCCGCAGGCATGCCCTGCAGCGCATCAGGCAGCGCAAGCCCCGGCGCCGGCTTGATGTCCACCGCAACGGCCTGGCTCTGGTAGGCCGCCATCAGGCTGCCGCCGCCCGAATTGCCCAACAGAACAACCTGAGCGACGCCCGCAACTTCGCGCAACCAGCGCACGCCCACCGCGATTTCGACCAGCGCATGGTCCAGTAGGAAGAACGCTTCGTTGCCCCGGAAGCGCGTGTTCCAGCCGAGAAAACCGAAGCCGCGCTCGGCCATCAGCGGGCCAAGGTAGTGCTCGCTGAAGTCCACGTTGTAGTGCGTGGCAATGAAGGCGACCTTGGGCCGGGCGTTTGCCGGGCGGTGATACAGCCCCTGACACGGCATGAAGCCCGCGCCATTGCGCGGCGTGACGGGGCTGACTGATGAAACGAACTCACGGCAGATCTGCATTCTGATGCTCGCTGGTTGGACGGCGATCGGCTCGTGCTCGAACTAGCCCGCTTGCAGTGGATCGGCAATCAGCAAGGCGCGCGCTCCAGGCAGATCTACCGGAATGCCGGGCCGGTCTCGACACAGCTCAACCAGAATGCCGTTCGGATCTGGGAAGTACTTCGACACGCACCAGCCGTGGTCGATTTCCATTTCCATTTTGAAGCCGGCGTCGATCAGGCGCTGTGCCTTCAAGGCTGCTTCTTCTTCCGTGACTCGGAAGGCGAAGTGATTCACCCACTTGGGCAGGCCGAGATCGGTGGAGATCGCCGTCTTCAACGGCGATGGCTCGCCAAGGTTGTGCAGATAGAAAAACGCGATACAGCTGCCGTCGCCAGTGTCATAGAACATGTGCTTGAGGTAGCCGCCGTTCTGGGTCTGTACCTCGGTGTTCACCAACGGCAAGCCCAGCAACTCGCCATAGAAATGATCGGTTGCGATGGGATCGCGACAGGCAAACGCGACGTGATGAATGCTGGGCTTGGGATGAGCTGCGGACATGAGGGGCTCCGGATGAGTCAATCGATTAGGCGGCTTCAGGATAGGCGCTGCGATACCAGGCGCGGTTCAGTTTTCGAATTGCTGGCGTAACAGGTTCTTCTGCACCTTACCCATCGCGTTGCGCGGTAGCACATCCACAATATGAATCTGCTTGGGCATCTTGAATGCCGCAAGCTGGGTGCGCAGCATTTTCAGCATCGCATCCGTATCGAGTTGCGCGCCGGGCAAAGGCTTCACAACGGCGACCACGGCCTCGCCGAAGTCACGATGCGGCAGCCCGATCACTGCAGACTCCTCGACGCCGGGCAATCCGTCGATCGCCAGTTCAATCTCCTTTGGGTAGATGTTCAGTCCGCCGGAGATGATCAGATCCTTCGCACGCCCGGTCAGACTGACAACGCCGCCCGCATCGATCTCGGCCACATCACCGGTGATGAACCAACCGTCCGCTGTGAATTCTTCCTGCGTTTTCTCGGGCATCCGCCAATAGCCCTTGAACACATTTGGACCACGGACTTCCAGCACACCCGGCCCGCCCTGCGCATGGGCCACACCATCAACGCAGACACGCACCTCGACGCCCGGCAGCGGTGGCCCCACCGTACCCGCGCGTCGCTCACCGACAAGCGGATTCGACGTGATCATGCCCGCTTCGGTCATGCCATAGCGTTCGAGAATGCGTTGACCGGTGCGTGCCTCCCATGCCGTGAACGTTTCCGGGCGAAGCGGTGCAGAGCCGGCGATGAACAGGCGCATGTTGCGACACAACGATGCTGTCAGCGCAGGCTCTTCGAGCAGGCGCGTGTAGAAGGTTGGCACACCCATCATCAATGTGGCGCGCGGTAGCGCTTCGAGCACGGCAGCAACATCGAAGCGCTGCTGAAAGATGACTGTGGCACCCGACAGCAACGCCGTATGCAGCGCCACGAACAAGCCGTGCACGTGGTAGATCGGCAACGCATGAATGAGCACATCGGAATCGACGCAACCCCACAGACGAACCAGTGTCTGCGCGTTCGACAACAGGTTGGTCTGGGTCAACATTGCGCCCTTGGAGCGGCCTGTCGTGCCTGAGGTGTAGAGGATCGCCGCAAGCTCCGGGCGCTCAGTGTCGAGCCAGTTCGCAGAACGGCGACTCGCGCGCGCGGCCAGCCCCTGCTCGCCATGCAGTGTTTCAAGGTGCCTGACGGATGCACGGCCTGCGACCGCGCTGAGGTCTGCGTGCCGCGCCTGTTCGCAGACCAGCAGCGCAGGCTCGGCGTCGCTGAGAAAATGCGCCACTTCGGCTGCGGTGTAACCGGTGTTGAGCGGCACATAGACGGCGCCCAGGCGCAGGCAGCCCAGATACAGGCCCACGCCTTCAATGTGCTTCTCCACTTGCGCCACCACGCGATCGCCCGGCTGCACGCCAAGCGCCTGGAGGGCATTGGCGTAGCGTCCGCTGGCCGCCAACAAGTCGCCTCGGGTGACAGTGATGTCGCCGACAAGCAAGGCAGGCCGCGCAGGCTGCGTACCGAGCGCCGCAGCAAGTGCGCCAAACATTCCGGACATGCGGTTCTCCCAAAACAGAACTGACTGAAAACACCGGCAGCCAACGCCCCGCCTGCCCTGCACGCCGCAGAATCCGACGGCTGGCGCACGCCGTTGGGTAGACTGCCGCCAGTCTGATCGATTCTTCGCCGGAGCTCACTATCGTGCCGGATGTCTCTTTTCTGCTGGAGTGCGTGCTGCTGGGTGCGCTGGCCGGCTTCTTCGGGGGCATGCTCGGCATCGGCGGCGGCGTGATCATCGTGCCGGTGCTGGTCATGCTGCTCGATGCCCGGGCGCTGGTGGCGCACGAGGTGGTCACCCGCGTTGCCGTGGCCACCTCGTTATCCACCATTGTGTTCAGCTCCTTCGCAGCCGCCCGTGCACAGGTGCAACGCGGCGCCGTGCGCTGGGACATTGCGCGCCCGTGGGCGCCGGCGCTGCTGCTCGGTAGCCTCACCGCAGGCGCGCTGGCCAGCCTGATCCCGTCGATGGCCGCGCGGCTGTTCATAGGCGCGTTCCTGGCGGTCGTGGCAGTCATCATGCTGGCCAGTTGGTCGCCGGCACCGCATCGGCAGCTGCCGGGTACAGCGGGCAGCACGGCGATCGGCGGGATCGCAGGGTTGATCTCGGGTATTGCCGGTATCGGCGGCGGCAACGTGATCGTGCCGTCGCTGGTCTATTTCAATGTGCCCATCCACCAAGCCTCGGCGACCGCCAGTGCACTGGCTGTGCCCATCGCGTTGTTTGGCGCGCTTGGCTATGTGTTCGCCCATACCGGTTCTGCCGTGATGCCCGCGTACAGCGTCGGCTATGTGTATCTGCCGGCGGCGCTGGCAATCATCGTGACCAGCG
>CAMAVY010000227.1 GCA_945861675.1 Klebsiella pneumoniae
CTTTCGGCGATGGGTATTCAGCGCTGGCAGTTGCGCGCAACACGGGCAATCTCAGCAGAGAGCCCGGTCGCGATCGCGCTGCTTCCACACGTGACCCGACTCGGCCGCTCGTCTGCTGTTCCCAGTGATCCTGCCCCAGTTGACGGGCCCGCTAAGCTGCCGCCAGTCTTGTCGAAGGACGGCAATCGTCCGCCACTAGCAGAAGTGTGTACGGGCGCCGAGTCGGCTTTCAGTCCCGTAGAGCTATCGATATGGCGGACCGCGCGGTCGCTGATGTTTGCGCCGAGCGCGTCGTCGTTTCCGTCGCGGTTCCTCCATGACCTGAAGCACGCCGTCGATGGCATGGAACTATCGGCGTCATTGGTCGAGTTGCCCGCCTTCGTATGGCCGCCCGAAGGTTCCCGTGGACTCGCGCGGACGGCGTCGATGGTCTCGGCGGTTCGAGCGTTGATACAAAGGGAAGACAAGAAACTACCGCTGCGGTTTGTGCTCATATTCGGCGACATTGCTGAACTGGCCTTCGAGGAACTCGTCGCCTCTATTTCGAATGCTTCGAACTCGGACGGTCCTCCTCGGCCAAATGGCGGGAACGGGCGCGCGATTCAATCCATAGCGTTGCCCTCGCTGGCACAGTTCCTTTCTGACACACACAGCAAACGAGCGCTTTGGCGGACACTTCGCGGCCCGCAATGAGTGCCCCACCCGTTATAATTCGGCCGATGGATGTCGAGGATCTCGATGCCGTGATGCGCAACGAGGTTCGTGCCTACGAGTTCCCTTGGACGCGCGGCGTCTTTCTCGATTGCCTGCGGGGCAACCACGAGTGCTGGGTACTTGATGATGGAGCTGCAGTCGTCGGCCATGGCGTGCTGTCCTGTGCTGCCGGCGAAGCGCATCTACTGAACGTGTGTGTTGGCGTTGAGCATCAGGGTACCGGCCTTGGCCGAACGCTTGTCGAACACATGTTGAACCGCGGCAGTCAGCGCGACGCCGAGGTCGTATTCCTGGAAGTGCGCGTCACCAATACGGTGGCGGGGACGTTGTATGAATCGATGGGCTTCAATGAGATCGGACGAAGGCGTAACTACTATCCGGCCGCCAACGGCCACGAAGATGCTCGCGTGCTTGCGCTTCAGTTGCGCATGCCCACCTGACATGCGCTTGCGCCGCGCGTCTCAGTCACGTTCCTGTTCTGGCTGCGGGATTTCTGACAATGTCTGAGTTAGCAAACGTTCAGGGAGCAGCGTCCAACCGGCGCACGTTTGCCATCATTTCGCACCCTGATGCCGGCAAGACCACGATGACCGAAAAGCTGCTGCTGCTCGGTAAGGCCATATTGCTTGCGGGCACCGTCAAGGCGAAAAAGACTGGCCGATACGCAACGTCAGACTGGATGGCGATGGAAAAGGAGCGGGGCATCTCTGTGACCACATCGGTCATGCAGTTTCCGTACGCCAACTGCACCGTCAATCTGCTCGACACGCCTGGCCACGAAGACTTCTCCGAAGACACCTATCGGACGTTGTCTGCGGTCGATGCCGCGTTGATGTTGATCGACGGCGCAAAAGGCGTAGAGCCGCGCACCATCCGGCTGATGGAAGTGTGCCGAATGCGCGACACGCCCATCTTCACGTTCATCAACAAGCTCGATCGTGAGGTGCGCGACCCGATTGAACTGTTGGACGAAGTGGAGTCGGTGCTTAAGATTCGTTGTTGCCCGATGACCTGGCCGATCGGCATGGGGCGCGGGTTCAAGGGTGTGTATTCCTTCGCCGACGATCGTTTTTTGCTGCGCCGTGCGTCGAGCGACGATGAGCTCGATGTTATTGAAGGACTGCAGTCCGAAGGCGCTCGCGTGGCGCTTGGCTACGACTGGAATGACATCGTCGCGCAGATCGAGTTCGTCAAAGGCGCAAGTGATCGCTTTGACGTAGACGAATTTCTTGCGGGCAGGCAGACGCCGGTCTATTTCGGCACGGCCTTGGGCAACTTCGGCGTGCGGGAAATGCTGGACGACTTCGTTCGCTATGCGCCATCGCCGCAGGCGCGCAAAGCAGTGGAACGCGTCGTCGAACCGACGGAAGAGCGCTTTACGGGTTTTGTGTTCAAGATCCAGGCAAACATGGATCCGAAGCATCGCGATCGCATTGCATTCCTGCGCGTGTGCTCTGGTCACTATCGGCCAGGGATGCGCCTGATGCAGGTGCGCACGGGCAAGGAAGTGCGAGTCTCCGATGCGGTGACGTTCATGGCCGGCGATCGCAGCCAGGCCGACGATGTATGGCCGGGCGATATTCTGGGTTTGTACAACCACGGCTCCATTCAGATCGGCGACACCTTCACTGAAGGCGAGAGCTTGCGCTTTGTTGGGGTGCCCAACTTTGCGCCGGAGTTATTCCGGCGCGTCCGACCACGCGATCCGCTGCGCAGCAAACAACTCGAGAAGGGTTTGATCGAACTTGCCGAAGAGGGCGCGTCACAAGTGTTCCGTCCGCTGGATCGGAACGACATTGTTGTCGGGGCAGTGGGAACGTTGCAGTTCGACGTTGTCGCCTATCGTCTGCAGGATGAATACCGTGCCGATCCGTTGTACGAGACCAGCAGCGTCTACACCGCGCGCTGGATTGAGTCCGATGACGCGAAGAAGCTCGCGGAATTCAGATCGAAGCATTCTGAACATCTGGCGTTGGACAGCGGCGGCCATCTTGCCTACCTTGCGCCGAGCAGAATCAACCTGCAGTTGACGCAGGAGCGCTGGCCCGAAATTCGCTTCCTGGCTGCGAGAGAACACTAGGTATGGCGTATGTTGAGCGCGCCTTCGATGGAGCGTTTGTGGCGAGACTGCGTGCGCTGCAGGGTGGTGACGATCTCATCGAGATGGCTGCAGTTGTGGCTGAGGCAGACGGCCATCGCTTCGATGTCGCCGAGGTCGTGTCGGTGCTGGATACGTTGGCCGACAGTCTTCGCGATCTACCGTTCGCGCAACAATCCAGCGGCGATCGTGCGCGCGGTCTCAGCGATGCGTTTGTGCGGAGACTCGGATTCAACGGCTGCGAGGGTGACTACTACAACCCGCGTAACAGCTATCTCGACAATGTACTCACGCGTCGTGAAGGCATACCGGTCAGCCTCGCCATCGTCTACCTTGAGCTTGGTCGGCGACTTGAGCTGGAATTGGTTGGTGTGAATTTTCCCGGTCATTTCCTTGTTGCTGTACTGGAATCGGGCAGCAACGAAGGCGTGTTGATCGACCCGTTTGGCAACGTGGTACTCAGCCACGCCGAGTGCGCAGAACGTCTGAAACGTCAGTTCGGCGAGGGCGCCGTGCTGCAGCCAGAACATTTCGTTCGTGCAAGCCGCCAGGGCATCGCAGTGCGCATGCTTGGCAACCTGAAGACCATTCGGCTCAGCAACGGTGATATGGCTGGCGTGGTCCGTCTATGCACTGCGGCGCTGACAATCATGCCGGCGCATCCAGGCGAATTGAGTGATCGTGCTCGGCTGCTCGAGCAACTTGGCCTGAACGATGACGCGATCGATGATCTGCTTCGGCTGAAGGTACTGCTTGCCGAGGAGTTGGACCGCGACGATGCGACTCAGGATGGGCAGAGCTCGCGGCGCGAGCAAGACCGCATCAACGCGGGCATTGCCATCGATCAGCGGATTGCAGAACTGCGCGGCCGCGATAAACCTATCCTGCACTGATGAAGTCCGTGCTTCGCGTGCTTCAGTCCATCATGTCGGCGAACGGGTTTGCGACATCCAGGCTCACTGCATGCTCGAATCCAGGGATGCTGACCTTGTTGCGATCGATGCGCAGCTCACTGCCTTCGACTACGCCTTCGCCGAACTTGTAGACCGGTGCGATCAGCGCGGTGCTCATCTGCTGGTCATAAGCGGCCGCGGCCGCGGTGACTTCAACATTACGGCGAGCATGGACCTGCATCGCCTGTGCACCATGACGCTTCGCAAGCATCTGATTCGTGACATGCGGCGACAGAATGACTGCGGTCGCGTTGTTGCCGCCGAAGCCTTTCGAGTTGATCAGTGCCGCGTCGAGACCTTGTTCTCCCACTTCGATGTGCTTACTCGAAAAGCGCAGGTGTTCTGTATGCACGTCTGCGGCGATGTGATCGATGGTGGCGATGCCTGGGACCCAGCCATGTGCCCAGGTGCCGAGTATGGCGGCCAGTTGGTCAGCACCTGCAGGTGCCAAGGTATGCCCGAGGTAGGCTTTGCACGCGCCCACGATCCAATTGTCGATGCCGAAGATCCCCGCGAGATGGCTGAGGATGTGTGATTCGGTCACGCGGTTCTGGGGCGTGCTTGTGCCATGGGCCTGCACCATCGTTCGCTGACGCAATGCATCCTTGCCGATGATGCTCTCGGTCAGGGCAAGCGCTTTCGCCATGGTCAGATAGTTGCCGATACCCGGGCCGGGAATCGATTTCTTGTAGCCGTCTGCGTTGACGAAGACGTCGGCAACCGAGCCCATGATGCTGGCGCCAAGCTGCACGGCAAGTTCGTCGTCGAACAACACTGTGAACACCCCGGCCTCTGCCAGTGTGAAGCCACAGTTGTCGCTGAACGGGCGAACGGCGCGTCGACAGTCTGGTGCATCAGTACGACCATCCAGCGCCATGAGTGCATCGTCTTCGGCCAGGGCGCCCATAGTTCGGTAGCCCTCGATGATCTCCGGCAGAATCGGCGCTTCCGCATTGCCAACAACGACAACGCGGCGTCGGCCACTGCGAATGTCTTCTGCGGCAAGGCGCAGGTTGTAGAGGAACGTTGCACAGGCGCCGATGTTGGCGCCGGTGCAGCCAACTGAGCCCAGCACGTAGGCGTTGATGAAATCGGCAGGCATCTCGGCGAGCGCAAGCGCGACCTGCTTGGCGGTGACACGCTTGCCCATCAGATGGCTCTGCAGCAAGCCGGCGTTACCGTCGAAATCCATCTGCCCCATGGCTGAGCCTGAATAGCAGGCGATTTCGTCGGGTCCGACGGTGTTGCGGATGCGTTCCCAGTCGATGCCAACCGAGCGAATCGCATCCGAGGCGCCCCAGATCGTCAGCTGCAGTCCGCGCGGATGGCTGCGCGACGGATACTGGTCTTCGGGCTTGAATCCGGTTGGCAACTGGCCGGCGCTGCTGACTTTCGATGTGCGGGAATCTGGCACCAGGATGTCGCTTTCCGCGATCACCGTGACGAGCATGCGCTGCTCGTCCTGCTCTGTGACGACCCAGCTGTCGGGCACGTGGTCTGGCATGTCGCGCTTGCGTAGCGTGAACTGCGTCAGCTGGCCGTCCACGGGGCGAATTCGCGCGGTGCGTTGCAGCGGAATGTCATTGAGATCGAAGTGTTCGATCCGCCGCACGAGCGTGTGTTCGCGGATGTAGGCCTGCACCTTCGGATCAGTATGCGAGCCGCTCACGCCCATCAAGGTCGCCAGGCTGCGATATGTTTCGTTCTGCTTCGCGGATGACAGCGCGTCGATGACCATGCGCCGGTAGGCGTGATGGCCAGAGACTCGACCGGCCGGATTGACTCCGCCCATAGCGACGATGACAGGCAGACGCGCCACGCGGTTTCCGTCCCTTCTTGTTTGTTGCTTATGGCCTGTGAATGCGTGCTTCGTTCAAACCATCTCAACGGCCACTGCGGTGGCTTCCCCGCCGCCGATGCATAGTGCAGCGATGCCGCGCCGCCCGCCGCGCTGCCGAAGTGCATGCACCAGCGAAACGATGATGCGTGCGCCTGTCGAGCCGATCGGGTGGCCCTGCGCACACGCGCCGCCATGAATGTTGACGCGGTTCGCATCGAGTTTCAGCTCGCGGATCGCAAGCATAGTCACCATCGCAAACGCTTCATTGATCTCGAACAGGTCGACGTCTTCGCGGCGCCAGCCGGTGCGTGTGAGCAACTTCTCAATGGCACTGATGGGCGCCAGCGTGAACTCCGATGGATGCTGCGAATGCGTCGCGTGCCCAACGATGCGGGCCAGCGCGGCGCCGGCCGAGGCGTGACCTGAATGCGCCAACACAAGTGCAGAGGCGCCATCGGATATCGAGCTCGAGTTGGCAGCGGTAATGGTGCCGTCGCTCTTGAATGCTGGTTTGAGCGTCGGGATTTTCTTGCTGTCGGCGCGTCCAGGTTGTTCGTCGTCGGAAATCGTACGGGTGCCCTGGCGGTCCTTCACAACCAACGGGCTGATCTCTGCGCGCAACGCGCCACTGGCGCTAGCCTGCTGCGCGCGTTCGAGTGAGCGCACCGCATACGCGTCCATCTCTTCCCGGCCCAGTTGGTGGTCGTCTGCCGTCTGCTGCGCGAAGGTACCCATCGCGCGGCCGGTTTCCGCATCTTCCAAGCCGTCGAGGAACATCGAATCGAAGACCTGGCCGTGGCCCATGCGCATACCACTGCGCGCCTTGGTCAGCAGGAAAGGGGAGTTCGACATGCTTTCCATGCCGCCGGCGACGACCACAGAGCCGCTGCCGGCGCTGATCAGGTCGCATGCCAGCATCACGGCCTTCATGCCGGATCCGCACAGCTTGTTCAGCGTGGTTGCCGCCACCGCATCGGGTAAACCCGCCATGCGCATGGCCTGGCGCGCTGGACCCTGCTTCAGACCGCCCGAGAGCACATTGCCCATGATCACTTCGTCGACCGATGAGCCGTCGATGCCCGCGCGCGAGACCGCCTCGCGAATGCAGTGGGCGCCGAGTTCAGTGGCAGCGAAGCCCGCAAGCTCGCCTTGAAAGCCGCCCATCGGGGTGCGAACTGCGCTCAGGATCAGGGTCTCGGACATGCGCGGATTTCCTTCTGCATAAAGGCTGCGTGTTGGGGCTGCTGCGTTCGGGCCGGGAGTGTAACCGCAGGTTTTCGAGCTGGCTCAATGTTCGCGGAAGCGGGGCATCAATTCGGCAAAATTGCAGGGCTTGTGGCGAATGTCCAGCTGATCGCGCAACAGCTTTTCCCACCCCGTCCGGCAGGCGTTACTGGAGCCGGGCAGGGCAAAGATCAGTGTGCCGTTGGCAATGCCGCCCAGGGCGCGCGATTGCACGGTCGACGTACCGATCTCGGTGAACGAGATCTGCCGGAATAACTCGCCGAATCCCTCGATGGGCTTGTCGAACAGAGGCAGCAGGGCGTCCGGGGTGATGTCGCGACCCGTGAAGCCCGTGCCGCCGATCGCAATGATCACCTGCACGGCGTCATCGGCAATCCACTGCGAGACCACGGCGCGGATGAGGTAGCGGTCGTCGCGCACAATGCATTTGCCGGCGCAATGGTGGC
Organism: Klebsiella pneumoniae; assembly: GCA_945861675.1. GTDB lineage: Bacteria > Pseudomonadota > Gammaproteobacteria > Pseudomonadales > Azotimanducaceae > CAMAVY01. The sequence continues at coordinate 7,297 of CAMAVY010000227.1, forward strand.
CGTCCCGGGTGAGCATTTCCTTCAACAGCGCACCAGACTTGTCCGTCACCTCGTCGCGGGTATCGGACACCGTCAGCACAGCGATCTGCAGTGGGACAAAACTCATTGCGGGCACCTGCTGGTCGGATAACTTCCACTGGCGTCTGCCGGCGTGCGCATGACCCTGGGGCTTGCGTGCGGGCGGGGCATTTTCTGGACCTTAACCCGCAAGGGCAAGGTCGATCGACAAGCTCCAGTATCAGTCGGGA
>CAMAVY010000228.1 GCA_945861675.1 Klebsiella pneumoniae
CGCTGACCTCTGTGGAGGCCGCACGCGCGGCTTTCGAGCTGCTCACGCAGCATGTTGGCAGCAAGCCCGTGCTGGCGGTGATCTACTCGCACAGTCACGCCGATCATTACGGCGGTGTGCTCGGCGTGACCACGCGCGCGGCGGTCGCTGCGGGCAGGGTGCAGATCATCGCCCCCGATGGCTTTCTCGAGCATGCCGTGTCCGAGAACATCATTGCCGGTCCGGCAATGTCGCGGCGCGCGAGGTTCCAGTTCGGCATGACGTTGCCGCGCGGCCCCACGGGCGAGCTCACCTCCGGTCTGGGCCCGAAAGTGTCCCGCGGGACTACGTCGCTGATCGCGCCAACACACCTGGTCAAGCACACCGGAGAGCGGTTACGCATCGGCAACGTCGAGCTGGTGTTTCAAGTCACACCGGGCACAGAAGCGCCTGCTGAAATGAACTTCTATCTGCCGCAGAAGCACGCATTGTTCATGGCTGAGAATGCCAACCTCACCATGCACAACCTGCTGCCGGCGCGTGGCGCACTGGTCCGCGATGCAAAAGCCTGGGCCGACTATCTGACCGAGTCGCTGCGGCTGTATGGCCGCGATAGTCAGGTGCTGTTCGCGGCCCATGGCATTCCGCGCTTCGGCCAACCACAGATCGCGCAGTTCCTGCGACTGCAGCGTGATGCCTACAAGTTCCTGCACGATCAGTCCGTGCGCCTGATGAACAATGGTGCAACCGCCAGCGAGATTGCCGAGCTGCTGCGCCTGCCGGAAGCACTCGCTTCGCAGTGGTTCAACCGCGGCTACTACGGAACGATGAGCCACAACAGCAAGGCCGTGTATCAGCGCTACATGGGGTGGTACGACGCCAATCCCGCGCATCTCAACGCGCTGCCGCCTGAAGCGGCCGCACAGAAGTATGTCGCGGCCATGGGCGGCGCGAACGCCGTGCTGCAGCAGGCGCAGAGCGCTGTGGCAGCCGGCGAATATCGGTGGGCCGCAATGCTGTTGGACCACCTGGTCTTTGCCGGCGGCGACAACCGCGCTGCACGCGAACTGCTGGCAAGCGTGTACACCCGTTTGGGCTATCAATCCGAAGCGGGCACGTGGCGCAACATCTACCTCACGGGTGCTCAGGAGCTCCTCCAGAGCGCGGCGCCTGCGGGCGCGCCAAATACCGGCGCCGCCACCTTCTCTAGCGATGTGCTCGCGGCCACACCCACAACAATGCTGCTCGACTTCGCTGCCGTTCGGCTCAATCCCACGCGCGCCCTTGCGAAGTCGTTCAGCATCCGCATCGACCTGACGGATCTTAAGGAGTCGCATTTCCTCAGCGTGGAAAACGGCGTGTTGATCCATGAGTCGAACGTGGACGACCCGGCGGACGGCACCGCACGCATGACACGCCCCACCCTGCTGATGACGCTGTTCGGCGGTGTGCCCGTACAGCAGCTGATCGCTCAGGGCGACATCGTGCTCAGCGGCGACGATACGCTCTACGCAGGCTTGGTCAGCCTGATCGATGCAATCGATCCGAACTTTGCGATCGTCACGCCATGACGCCCGCCGCCGAGCCAGTCCTGTATCAGCTGCAGGGCCACATCGCACGCATCACGCTGAACCGCCCCGACTATCGCAACGCCCAGAGTCGGCCGTTGCTCTACGCATTGGATGCAGCATTCAACAGGGCGATGCAGGACGAACAGGTGCACGTCATCGTGCTCGATGCTGCGGGGCCGCACTTCTCCGCCGGCCACGACCTGGGTAGCCCCGCCGAACTGGCCGAACGCGAACGCAGACCGCTGGAAGCAGGCCTGCGCGGGCGCTATGCCCACTCACACGAAATGTTCGTGGACCTGACCTTGCGCTGGCGGAATCTGCAGAAGCCCACCATCGCGATTGTGCGCGGCTACTGCATCTTCGCCGGCTGGATGATCGCCTCGGCCATGGACATCATCTTCGCCGCTGACGACGCGATGTTTCTCGCTGCCAATTTCCAGTACTTCTCCGTGCCCTGGGATATTCATCCGCGCAAGGCCAAGGAGCTGCTGTACCAGAGCCGCTTCATCGATGGTCGTGAGGCCATGCAGTTGGGCCTCGTGAATCACGCCCTGCCGGTGGAACAACTGGATGCACGCGCCATGGCCTACGCAGAAGACGTTGCCGCCAACGACCCGTTCCAACTGCGCATGATGAAACTGGCCGTGAACCAGATGCAGGACGTGCAGGGTTTCGCGGCGCATATCAACGCGGCGCACACCATGCACATGTTGAGTTCTACCGGCGAGAGCGACCCCGGCTACGCGCTGGCCGTGCCAGCTGGCCGTCGACGGCCGATGGTGCAGCGGGCCCTTGAGAACTATCAAAAGGAGAACTATCAAAAGGAGAACTATCAGAAGGACGCGGCGCAACACCCACAGTCGCCCACTGCGCAGGGTCGCGGAGCAACCCCACGTGGCAAGCGGCCCGGCACGAAAAAGCCAGCGCCGCCATCGCGCTGAGCAGCGCAGCCTGATCGACGCCGATCAGGGCTTCGGCGCGCAGCCGCACGACCGGCACGCATGAAACCAAGCCCCGAAACGGGTCGTCCGCGCATGCAGGCCGGTTACACTTCCCCGCTTGCCGCGCAACCGTGACGCTCTCAGATGAAGCTGGCGATGAAGGTATCCATACAGCTGGCCCTTGCGCTGCGCAGCAACGCGCCGCCCGCTGCCGCCCGCCCCGACAGGCTCTTGTTTGAAAACGCCGCGATTGAAGACGGCAGCGTGATCGAAGTGGCCGGCTGGGTGCGCTCGCGGCGCAGCTCGAAGGGCGGGTTCTCGTTCATCGAGCTGCACGATGGTTCGTGCTTTGCGTCCTTGCAGATCGTCGCACCCCGCGAGCTTGCCAACTACGCAGACATAGAGCGGCTGGGCACCGGCTGCTCACTGCGCGCCATCGGCACACTGGTGCCATCGCCCGCGCAAGGTCAAGCGCGCGAACTGCATGCCACGCTGATCGAGATCATCGGCAAGGTCGACGACCCGGATACCTACCCGATCGCCAAGAAGCGCCACAGCTTCGAATACCTGCGCACCGTGGCGCACCTGCGCCCGCGCACCAACACGTTTGGCGCGGTCACGCGCGTGCGCAACGCCATCTCGCAGGCCGTGCACCGCTTCTTCAACGCCGACGGCTATGTGTGGGTGCACACGCCCATCATCACGGCCAACGACTGCGAAGGCGCCGGACAGCTGTTCCGGGTCAGCACACTGGACGTCGCAAACGTGCCGCGCGACAGCAGCGGCGCGGTCGACTACAAACAGGACTTCTTCGGCGCGCCGACCTACCTCACCGTGTCCGGGCAGCTGCAGTTGGAAAGCTATTGCCTGGCGCTGTCCAAGGTGTACACGTTCGGCCCGACCTTCCGCGCAGAGAACTCCAACACGTCGCGGCATCTGTCGGAGTTCTGGATGATCGAACCGGAGACGGCGTTCGCCAACCTGGCCGACAACGCGGCGCTGGCCGAAGCCTTGTTGAAGTTCGTCATTCCCGCGGTGCTGTCTGAGCGTGCCGACGACATGGCGTTCTTCAATGACCGCATCGACAAGACCGTGATCGCACGCATGGAGCACGTGGTGAACTCACCGTTCGAGCACATCCCCTACACCAAGGCCGTGCGCATCCTCGAAGACTGCGGGCAGACGTTTGAGTTTCCCGTGGCGTGGGGACGTGATCTGCAGTCCGAGCACGAGCGCTACCTCACAGAGCAACACGTGGGTCGGCCGGTGGTCGTGACCGACTATCCGCAGGAGATCAAAGCCTTCTACATGCGCTTGAACGACGACGGCCGCACCGTCGCCGCAATGGATGTACTGGTGCCCGGTGTTGGCGAAATCATTGGTGGCAGCCAACGCGAGGAGCGACTGGATGTGCTGGACGCACGCATGGCGCATCTGGGCGACGTATCAAGTCTCGACTGGTATCGCGATCTGCGCCGTTACGGCACGGTGCCGCACTCAGGCTTCGGCCTGGGCCTCGAACGCCTCGTGCTGTACATGACGGGCATGGAGAACATCCGCGACGTCATCCCGTTTCCGCGTGCACCGCAAAACGCGCATTTCTGATGCGCAATGTCCATGCGCGCTAGCAAGGGAATACGCGGGCTCCTGCGGCTGAAGGAGTACTTCGACGCCTACCGCTGGCGCTTCATCCTCGGCATCGTGCTGTTTGGCGTGTCGCGCGTGCTGGAAGCGTCGGTCTTCTATTTCCTGGGGCAGGGCATCGACATCATTGCCAACGCCGTGCAGGTGCGTGACCAGACCGGCACGTTGCCACCGCTTGAGCTTGGCAACACCGCCTTGGTGATTCTGTTGGTGGTCGCCGTGCGCTACGTGGTGGTTACCACGGCACGCGCGGTGGTGCGCGCGGCCGGGCTGCAGGTGTCCTACGACCTGCGCCAACGCCTGTACGAACGATTGCAGCACCAGGGCTTGCGCTTCTTCAATCGCTACACCGTCGGCGACATGATGACGCGCGCCATCGCCGACATCTCGCTCATCCAGCGCCTGTTCTCCTATGGCGTGATCATGCTGGTCATCATGGTGTATGCACCCGTGGTAGGCCTGGCCTTCATGCTGCACTACTCGCCCATGCTGACCCTGCTGATCCTGCCGCCCATGCCGCTGGTGTATTTGTATGCCAATGGCGCAGCCAAACGCTTGTCGACCAGCTCGCGCGATGTACAGGATCGGCTGTCGGACCTGGGCGCGGTCGTCCAGGAAAATCTGTCCGGCATTCGCACCATTCAGGCGATGGTGCAGGAAGACAACGAGATCCGCCGCTTCCAGGCGCACAATCAGGCCTACACCGACGCGTTCTACGAACAGTCGCGCGTGAACTCGCACATGACGGCCATGATGCCCGGCCTCGCCGCGCTCTCGACCATCATCATCATTGGCTATGGCGGCCATCTGGTGATGATCGGCGAGATGACCATCGGCGCGTTCTCTGCATTCTTCTCCTATGTCGGCATGGCCATCGCACCCTTCCGCCAGGCCGGCATGATCCTGAATATGTTCCAGCGCGCGGCGGTGGCCACGGATCGGTTGTTCGAGGTGTTCGATCTGCCGGCCGAAATTCCTGACCAACCCAGCGCAGGGGCGCCGAAGGAGATTGCGGGTCGAATCGACATGGAACATCTTTCCTACAGCTACCCCGACAAGTCTGGTTCCGTAGAAGGCGCGCGGCCGGTACTCAAGGACATCGATCTGCACATTGCGCAAGGCGAATCCATCACCATCATGGGCCGCGTTGGCAGCGGCAAGACCACGCTGCTGAAACTGCTGGTCCGGCTGATCGATCCGCCGCCCGGCAGTGTCCTGATCGATGACAGGCCGTCACAGGACTATCCGTTGCCACAACTGCGCTCGCAGCTGGCCATGGTGCCGCAGGACCCGTTCCTGTTCGGCGAGCCACTGAAAGACAACATCACCTACGACGAACCCACGCGCAGCATCGACGCAATCTGGGCGGCCGCAGAATCGGCTGACCTGCGCACCACCATCAGCGAATTTCCGGAGCAGATGGAAACCGTGGTCGGTGAGCGCGGTGTCACGCTGTCGGGCGGACAGAAACAACGTACGACGCTTGCGCGTGGCTTCATCCGCGAAGCGCCGGTGCTGATCCTCGATGACTGTTTCTCGGCGGTCGACACGGAAACCGAAGAGCACATCCTCTCGGAACTGCGCCGGCTGCGCGCGCAGCGCACCACTATTCTGGTGTCGCACCGCGTCTCCACCGCGCGGCATTCCGATCGCATCGTGGTGCTCGACGACGGCCGCATCAGCGAACTGGGCAGCCACGAACAACTGCTCGCGGCAGGCGGCTACTACGCCGACCTGGAGCGCATTCAGCGTGAAGGCGCCACCGCCGAAGACCTCGAGCGGAGCGAGTCGCTATGACCGCAGCCGTGAATCCAGCTGACGCGCCGTCGCCCAAACCGCCCAAGCGAAGCGCTGAAGAGAAGCGCAGCGCTGAAGAGAAGCGCCGCACCAGCGACACACCGAACAGCGCCGCAGGTGAACTCGGTCGCCCGCGGCGCGACTACTCCATGTTCGACGCCGAAATCACCGGGCAGATGTTCAACATGCGTCTGTTGACGCGGTTGCTGCGCTGGCTGCGCCCCTACCGCAGCACCATCACGCTGAGTCTGGTGCTGGTGGTGCTGTCCGCGGCACTGAAGATCATGCTGCCGCTGATTACCTCGGTGGTCGTCATGGACCACCTGCTGATGGGCGGCACCGGCGGCCGCGGCGTAGACTTCGGCCTGGTCGCGCTCAATGACGGCATCGCCGCCAGCACGGGCGCAACGCCGTTGATCGTTGCCGCCTGTTTGTATCTGCTGTTCCTGGTTGCTGAATCGGCCACGGGGCATTGGCACCGCATCACCCTGATCCGCGCCATCGTGAGTGGCCTGCGCGACATGCGCAAAGACCTGTTCTCGCATCTGGAAACGCGCCCGTCATCGTTCTTCGATCGGGTTGCCGTGGGTCGGGTCATGACGCGCGTGACCAACGACGTTGAAGCGCTGTACGAAATGCTGCGCGGGCTGGGTCAGTTGTTCGGCGACTTCCTGCCGTTCTTCGTCGCGCTGTTCCTGATGTTTGCCATCAGCCCGAAGATCACGCTGATCCTGTTGTGTGCGCTGCCCGTTCTGGCAACCACCACCTACTTCTTCCGCAGCCGCTCACGCCATCTGTTCCGCATGGTCCGGCAGACCGTGTCGCAGCTGAACCAGAACCTGCAGGAGAACCTGGCGGGCTTGACCGTGGTGCAGATCAGCGGCCGCCAGAAGCGCAATCTCGAGCGCTACACGCGCATCAACGACAGCAATCGCGCCTATGAGACGCAGTCGATGCGCCTCGAAACACTGTATGGGGCCTTCAACGATTCGATCTCGCACATTGCCATCGCCTGCATCATCTATTTCGGTGGCGGCGAGATCGTGCAGAACGAGCTGACCCTGGGCGGCGTGTTCCTGTTCACGCGCTACCTGGACATGCTGTTCCTGCCGATCGTTGAACTGGGCTTGCAGTTGAACGTGATGTTCAGGGCCATGGCGTCCGGCGAGCGCATCTTTCAGGCGCTGGACTGGGACGAGGCGATTCACGAGCCGGAGGATCCCGTGGCCCTGCCCGCAAGGCTGCGCGGCGAGCTGAGTTTTCGTGGCCTCAACTTCGCCTACGACCGCGACGTACCCATTCTGCGCAACGTCAGTTTCGACATTCACGCAGGTGAAAAGCTGGCCATCGTGGGCCCGACCGGATCGGGCAAGAGCACCATCATCCGCCTGTTGGGCCGGTTCTATGATTTCGATGACGGCATGCTGTTCCTGGACGGCATCGATCTGAACCGCATCCACAGCCGCGAGCTGCGCAAACGCATCGGTGTGGTGCTGCAGGACTTCCACATCTTCTCCGGCACGATCTACGACAACATTGCGCTGGGCGATCCGCGCATCACGCGCGAGCGCGCCATCGAGGCCGCCAAAACGGTGAA
>CAMAVY010000229.1 GCA_945861675.1 Klebsiella pneumoniae
GGCAGATGATGCGTGCCTGCGGCAAGGCCCTGTGGATCAGCTCGGCGTAGAAGAAGTTCAGGGGCATCTTGTCGATGAAGTGGCCCCCGCCATGCTGCTGTAGAGGATGCCGCTGTAGAGGATGCAGCTGAAACGAAAGCGTGCGCTGCAGGTACTCACGACCGATGTCTTCAGGCGGCACGTTCAGCGCCGCGCGCAGGGTGGCGGCATCGAGCACGAACGGGCCGGCTGTGCCCGTCAGATGTTTCACGGTTGCGCTGAAGTGGGGCAGTTCGCCCGCCGAGCGCACCAGGCTGTGGCTGCTCAGGATGCGTTCAATAAGCGTGGTGCCGCTGCGTGGCAGGCCGATCACGAAGATCGGTGCTGTGCTCGCGATCATTGAGCGCTGCGGGTGAGGCGCTGCGTGCAACAGCTGTTCTGCAGCGGCGAACAATGCGCGATCCAACTGTGGGTCGTGGCGCAACGTCTGTGCCTGGCTGCGCTTGGCGCGCTGCAGAACGTGCAATGCCGCGACCGGTTCGCGACGTTTCTCCAGCGTGGTTGCGAGTGCGTGGCCCAGCAGCAGCGCAACTGCGGGCGTGCTGTGCTGTTCGACGCTCGCGAAGCGCTGGGTCAGTTGCTGAAGCCAGTGATCATCGTGTGCGTCATCGGGCTGAAAGTCGTGTAGCTGGGCATAGGCGGGATAGGCGCGATGCAGCGCCGGGTCCAACGCCAGCGCGCGTGCGTAAGCCGCTTCCGCCGCTGTGAGGCTGCCGGCGAACTGCAACGCGGCACCGTAGTTGTAGTGAAACTCTGCATTGCCCGGGGCCAGCTGTACGGCGCGCGCGAAGTGTGGCAGGGCTTCGACGTGCTCGCCTGCGCGGCTCAGCACGACGCCGATGCTGTCGCAACTCAGTGCGTCCGTTGGCGCAGGTTGCGCGGCGCTGCGTGCTGCGCTGACTGCGGCTGCGGTATTGTCCTGCATGCTGAGTGCCTGCGCGAGCTGTGCGTGCAGCCGGGCGCGTGCGGCAGACCTTGCGTGGTGCCCAGCCGCAGGCGCTGTATCAGCCGCGGGCGGCTCAGCAGCCGCGCCATGCGTGCCGATAATGGCGAGTGCCCGTTGCAGGATCGTCTCCGCACGCGCGAAGTTGCCGTGTACGAACGCAATGCCGGCAAGCAGGCGCAAGGCTTCCGCAAATGGGGCTTCGACAAATGTGGCCGCTCCATGCGGCGCGTCCGGGCCCTGAACGCCAAGTGTGGCTGGCGCGTGCTCAAGCACCCGCGTACACAGGCTGTGTGCGGCTTCGTACCTGGCTTCCACGCAGCATTGCCGCGCCGCTGCGAGCCACTGTTCGATGGTGGCGCTGTCTGACGGGCGTTTGTCAGTCATGGTTGGTGCGGGTCATGCGTGGAGCGGTCCTTTCTGACTTGGCGTGAGTGACCTGGATTGGGTGGTCAGGTTTTGCTGAGCCGACGCTCGTGTTCCGGCTTCGACGGGCGTCTGAACCGGTGATGTTGGCACGCGACACTTTGTTTGGACGCGTGGAGCGAGCTTCGCTTAGTGTTGGTCGTGTTCTTGCATGTTCCGATTCCACATTGCCTCGGGACATACACACGCCATGCCGAATCTTTGCTCAGTTGGAGTGCCCGTTTTTTCCAGGAAACCCCCCGTTTTTTCCAGGAAACCAATGGCCTTGGCGGTCCGCGCAGTCGGCGCCGTTGCGGTTTTCAGCGCGGGTGTAGCCATGGCCGCGCCCGCGCCCTCAGCGGCCGGTGCGTCGCCATCTGCGCGACTGGAGATCGAAGAAGTCATCGTCACCGCGACGCGTCGTGCCGGGACCGTGCAGGACGTGCCGATCAACATTGCCGCGCTGTCGGGCGATTCAATCGAACAGCAAGGGTTTTCCAGCGTTGCGGATATCGCGGCGTTCGTGCCGGGGCTGCATGTGGTCGACCAGGGCGCACGCGGCGCGAGCCGAATTGTCGTACGTGGTCTGAATGCGGACCCGTCGAATGCCTCTGAGCAACTGAACAACGGCAGCGGTGGCACCGTTGCGACATACGTTGGAGAAATCCCGTTCTACGTCGATCTGAATCTGGCGGATCTCGAGCGCGTGGAGGTCCTGCTGGGACCTCAGGGCACGCTGTATGGCGCGGGCACGTTGGGCGGCGCCATTCGCTATATCCCGCGCAAGCCGAACTTCGACGAAAACGCGCTGAGCCTGCGGGCCGAGGGTTTCGGCTATTCGGAGGCTGACGATGCAGGCTATCGCGCGGGCTTCACAGGCAACCTGGCGCTGGCCGACAACCTTGCGCTGCGCGTCAGTGTGGATCGGCACGATGACCCGGGCTTCATTGACTACAACTTCCTCGTGCGCGAAATCGGTGTCTCCGATCCGGACGCCATCGGCCCTGGCGACCGCACCACCAATCTGACCTCGCGCAAGGATGCCAACGACAGCCAGATCACCTCAGGACGCGCGGCGTTGCGCTGGGCGCCGATGGATGAACTGGATGGCACGTTGACCTATTACTTCCAGAAGGCCGAGTCGGGCGGCCGCACGATCAATCATCGCGATGCGCTGAACACCGGCGACTATGAATCCGCCGCGCGTGTGCTTGAACCGAACGAGCGTGACAACAAGTTGCTGGCGTTGGAATTGACCGCAGATCTTGGCTTCGCGGAACTCACCTCAGCCACGGGCATGTCGCGCTTCGAGGAGCACGGCCAGCGCGATCAGACCGACCTGCTGATTACATTGGGCTTCAGCTACGAAGCGTTCCCGTCGTTCACCGCGTTCACACGCGAGGACACCGAGGAGAAGACCTTCAATCAGGAGTTGCGGCTGGTGTCGCAGAACGAGGGGCCATTCAACTGGATTGTGGGCGCCTACTACAACAGCTTTCATTCCAATGCCGTGAGCCGCGAGTTCACGCCGTTGTACGACACCTACCTGGCTGATCTGGACGCGGGTGGTGGTGAGGGCGACAGCGAACCGACCATTTCAGCCACGAGCCATGTCGATCCGCGTCCCGACAACCTCGAGTACATCTCGGTGGGGCGTGGCGATCTGACGGAACGCGCGCTGTACGGCGAAGTGAGCTACGACATCACGCCCGCTTGGCAGGTGACACTGGGCGGTCGCTACTACAAGTACAAGCTCGAGTCGGAAGCGGCCGTGGATCTGCCGTTGCTGAACACGGTGTTCGAAGGCGCCGGACCTGACGAGATCAATCTGGTCTACGAACCGGCCGATCAGGACGATCAGGGCACGCTGTTCAAGGTGAACACCTCATATCGCGTCGATGACGATGTGCTGCTGTATGCCACGGTCAGTGAGGGCTATCGCATTGGTGCGGCCAACGCCGTGGCGCCGTGCCCGAGCAACACGGGTGAGAACCAGGTGGCGTGCGCGCTGCCGAACGAACGTGACTACTCGCCGGACACCACGACCAACTACGAAATAGGCGTGCACAGCAGTTGGCAGGACGGCGAGCTGATCTTGAACGGCGCGTTGTTCTACGTGGACTGGAGCGACCCGCAGTTGGCAGCGACGACCAGGAACGGCCAGTTGCCCATCACGGTCAATGGCAAAGGCGCTGAGTCTTTGGGCTTTGAACTTGCGGCCAATTGGCGCATTACCGACGCGTTGTCCTTGCGTGGCAGCTACTCCTACAGCAAGGCCGAATTGACGGATACGGCGAAGGACCTGATTGCCACGATCGGCCCGGACAGCTTCGATACTGTCTATGTCGATGGCCAGGATGGCGACCGCCTGCCCGGTTCGCCTGAACACCAGGGCAGTTTGTTCGTGGCCTGGCAGCAGCCATTGACGGATCAATACTCGATTGAGCTGAACTACGGCATCTCTGGCGTCAGTGACGTGCTGACGCGCGCCGGCAAGCGCGGTGATGGCGAAGCCCTGGACGGCTATGTGGTGCAGGACGCCTCAGCCACGTTGTTGGGCGAGAACTGGACGGCAACGCTGTTCGTCGACAACCTCGCGAACAAGTATGCGGAGACCTCGGCGCGCCAGACCCGCGCGTTCGTCCGCCAGCTGACGGATGAGGGCGGCGGTCCGGTGGCTGTACGCCGCTACTACAAGGACATCCTCGCGCCGCGCGTGTTTGGTATGCGCTTCTCCATGGATCTGGACGCCTCGCGCTGACGCAAATGATCAGAGCGCGGCCAGTCGTTGCAGGACCAGGGTCTTGCCCATCGCCGCAAGCACCGCATCGATTGCCGGTGTTTGCGGCGCGTCAAGCAGCGCAACGCGCAGTGGAATGGCCAGTTGCGGCATCTTCATGCCGTGCCTGGCAAGCACGGTCTTGAGCGCGGCGCTGAGCGCGGCCTTGTCCCATGCGCAGGTCCGCAGTTCGCCGGCAAGATCACTGAGTGCCTGTCGCGCGCTGGCCGTCAGATGTTGCTCAGCGTGTTCCGCGCTGACCGTTGTCTGCTGCACGAAGGGCGTCAGCGCCGCAGCGAATTCGTTCAGTGTGCTGCTGCGGTCCTTGTACAGCGCAATCAGCGCGGCGATGTCCGGGCCGTCGGTTGCGTTCAGCTGTGCACCCAGCGCCGCCAGACGCGGTGCCAGCGTTTCCATCAGCTCGGCCTCCGGCGTCTGCTTGAGGTAGTGCCCGTTCAACCAGTCGAGCTTGGCGAAATCGAACTGTGCGGCCGAAGATGTGATGTGTTCCAGGTTGAACCACGCGCACAGCTGCTGCGCAGTGAAGATCTCGTCGTCGCCGTGTGACCAACCCAACCGCGCCAGGTAGTTGATCACCGCGGGTTGCAGATAGCCGTCGTCCTTGAACTGCATGGCGCTGACAGCGCCGTGCCGTTTCGACAGCTTCTGGCCGTCGCCGCCGAGAATCATCGACACGTGCGCGTACTCAGGCAGGCCTGCGCCCAATGCGGCCAGGATGTTGATCTGGCGCGGCGTGTTGTTCACATGGTCATCGCCGCGGATCACGTGCGTAATGGCCATGTCGGCATCGTCCACCGCCACGCAGAAGTTATAGGTCGGCGTGCCATCGGCGCGCGCAATGATCAGGTCGTCGAGTTCTGCGTTGGCGATGCTGATCTGACCTTTGACATGATCCTGCCAGCTGACAACGCCATCGACGGGATTGCGGAATCGCACCACCGGCTGCTGGTCGGTGGGTACTGCTGGCAGCACCTTTCCGGCTTCGGGTCGCCAGCGGCCGTCGTAACGCGGCTTGTCGCCGCGTTGACGTTGGGCATCGCGCAGTGCGTCGAGCTCGGCGGGTGTGGTGTAACAGTGATAGGCGAGCCCACGGTTCAGCAGATCAGCGAGCACAACGCGATAGCGATCCATGCGCTGCATCTGAAAGAACGGGCCCTCGTCCCAGTCCAAGCCCAGCCAGCGCATGCTGTCGAGAATGGCCTGCACTGCCGCAGGCGTCGAGCGCGCAACATCAGTATCTTCAATGCGCAGAATGAACGTGCCGGCATGGCGGCGCGCGTAGGCCCATGAGAACAGGGCGGTGCGGGCGCCGCCGATGTGCAGAAAGCCGGTGGGCGATGGAGCAAAGCGGGTACGGACAGTCATGGGCCCTCTTGATGGTGAAAAGAAGCTTGATGGTGAAAGGAAGTTTGATGGTGAAAGGAAGTTTTATGGTGCGATGAAGGTTGGACGTATACACGGCGCATGCGCGCTATGCGCCGTTCGGCGCGGAATCCGGCTGCGTATCCTAGGGTGCGCGCGGTGAATGCAGCTAGCATCGGCGCCGGCTGAATAGGGACGTGCTGGTTGCACGCTCGTTTTCGAGCCTTTGCTCTTTGGGCTTTACGGACTTCACGGGCGCTGCCGATCAGGGCAAGTGCCGACAACCAGGGTTTGCGATGGCGTCGATTGCGTGGGGATGGCTGTTGCTCCTGGGTGGCGTGGTGGGCGGTGCTGTGGGTGGCCTGCTCGTATGGCTGCTGCTTGGACGTCGTCACGCGCAGATTTCTGCAACATTGCAGACGCAATTGCACAGCGCCGAGGTCGCCAGCGCTGTGCTGCAGACGCGCCTTGCCGCCGAGCAACAGAACGCCGCCGAGAAGCTGGCGGTGTTGAGCTCCGCCCGAGGCGAACTGACTGCGCAGTTTCAGCAGCTGGCGGCAGACATTCTGGAAGACAAGTCGCGGCGCTTCAGTGAGCAGAACCAACTGGCGCTGGGCACCTTGCTCAGCCCGGTTCGTGAACGGCTGCAGGCGTTCCAGACCAAAGTCGAAGAGGTGCACTTGAGTGATACGCGCGAGCGCAGCGCGTTGGGCGAACAGCTGCGCCAGCTGCAGGCGCTGAATCAGGAACTGAGTGCGGACGCCCGGAACCTCACGCAAGCGCTGCGCGGCTCCAGCAAGACTCAGGGCGTGTGGGGTGAGATGGTGCTGGAGCGCATTCTCGAGGCATCGGGGCTCAAGCGCGGCATCGAGTTCGATGTGCAGCCATCGTTTCAGCGTGAAGACAACAGCCGGGCCCAACCTGATCTGATCGTGCGCCTGCCGGACGATCGGCACTTGATCATCGATGCCAAAGTCTCGTTGACGGCCTATGCCGAGTACATGAGCGCAGAGGACGATGAACATCGGCAGTCTGCACTGACGCGCCATCGCAGCTCTGTCAGGCAGCACATCCGCGGCTTGTCGGATCGTGATTATCCGGCGCTGCTCGGCGGCCGCGCACAGGACTTCGTGCTGATGTTCGTGCCGATCGAGCCGGCGTTTCTGCTGGCGATTGCCGAAGACGAATCGCTGTTCACCGAAAGCTGGCAACGCAATGTGCTGTTGGTCAGCCCCTCTACGCTGTTGTTTGCGTTGCGCACGGTTGCGCATCTGTGGCGGCAGGAGGCGCAGTCGCGCAATGCCCAGGACATCGCCAGCCGCGGCGCGCAGCTGTACGACAAGCTGGTCGCATTCGTTGAGGATCTGGAGAAGGTCGGTGATCGTCTGCAGCAGGCGCAGCACAGCTTCTTTGAGGCGCGTGCCAAGCTCAGCAGTCAGCGGGGCAATGTCATTCGTCAGGCCGAGATGCTGCGCGAACTCGGTGTGAAGCCGTCGAAGTCGATGCCTGCCGCCGTGTTGGAGCTCGCCACGCAGGAAGAGACCCTGGCCGACAACTCGTCAGGCACACAAGGAGCTGCCGATGTCGTCTGAGGCAACCCGCCTGTCGATCGGTCAGCGCCTGGGCTATGGCGTTGGCGATCTGGGCATCAACTTCTACTTCGGTCTGGCCACGGCCTACCTGCTGTACTTCTATACCGACGTGCTGGGCATTTCCGCCGCGCTGGCGGGTTCCGTGTTTCTGGTAGCCCGGGTTGTGGATGCAGCGGCCGACCCGTTCATGGGTGCCATCGCAGATCGCACACGTACGAAGGCCGGTCGCTTTCGTCCCTGGTTGCTGTGGGGTGCGGCGCCGTTGGCCGTGCTCACGGTGATGCTGTTCAGCGCGCCGCAGCTCGATACGGGCGGCAAGCTGATCTGGGCCTATGCAACCTACATCGCATTCGGCATTGCCTACACGGCGGTGGCATTGCC
>CAMAVY010000230.1 GCA_945861675.1 Klebsiella pneumoniae
CTCGGACAGCGGCGCGCGCGCAAGCGTGCCCTCCTCCTGCATCTCACGAAACACAGGAGACTCTTCAAGTTGCAGTCGGATATAGACAGAAAACCCAAGCAGCACGACTGACAGGAGGAACGGAATGCGCCAGCCCCATACCTCAAACTCATCTCCCAGTACTGCACGGCAAAGCAGAATCACCACCAGACTGAGCAACAGACCAATGGTTGCCGTGCCTTGAATCCAGCTCGTATACAGGCCGCGTTTACCTTCGGGCGCATGTTCGGCCACATAGACGGCAGCCCCGCCGTACTCGCCACCAATGGCAAAGCCCTGCAGCAAACGAAGCACCACCAACGCAATCGGCGCAGCAATGCCAATCTGATCCTGCGTGGGCAGTACGCCAACCAGCGCAGTCGATGCGCCCATGATCAGAATGGTCATGAGGAAGGTACGCTTGCGCCCAACAAGGTCACCGAGGCGTCCGAAGAACAGGGCGCCGAACGGCCGAACGGCAAACCCGGCAGCAAATGCCGCCAGCGCAAGAATGAAACCAGTCACCTCGTTTACACCAGAAAAGAAGTGCTTCGAAATGACCACGGCCAGGGAGCCATAGAGAAAGAAGTCGTACCACTCGAACACCGTCCCCAAACTGGAGGCGACGATCACGCGGCGATGTGAACCAGTCAGCGGCGCAGCCAATGTCTAATCTCCCCTACGTTTGTCTTGTTCTTGCAGCTAATGAAGGGCAGTTGCGCGCCCTGAGCACAACTACTTGGGCAACTGGCCTGGCAGTTACCACAGAGGCGAAAGCCAAAGCGCCATGCGTTCTATGGCGCGCTTGCGCAGACTACGTTGCTCCCATACGTCCAATCGTACTTCGGCGGACTGGCCCAGATCGCGTTCGAACACTCGCTCCATCTCTGCGGCCACAGTACTCGAGACGATCACCGCATTGAGTTCATCGTTGAAATGCATGCTGCGCCAGTCAAGATTGCATGAACCAATGCTGCTCCACAGACCATCCACGACCACGCACTTGGCATGCAGCACGGCTGGCTGGAACTCAAAGATACGCACGCCTGCCCGCAGCAATTGCAGGTAATGCCCCCGCGCAGCCACCTGTACGGGATAGAAGTCGCTGCGGTACGGCAGCATCAGTCGGACATCGACGCCGGCGCGCGCGCGCCTGCACAGAGCTTCGACGAACACTGCGCCGGGCGCGAAGTATGCCTGCGTCAGCCAGACCCGCCGGCGGGCAATACCGACCGCGCGGGAAATGCCGTGAATGATTGCAGAAGGTTCGCGATCGGTTCCGCTGGACGTCAGTACGCCAACGAGATCGTTTCCGTATTCCCGGCCGGGCAAGCGCACGGGACCAGCATGCAGGGCACCACCCAGCTGACGCCAGCGCATGGCAAACGCCTCTTCGAAGCCAGCAACACCGGGACCCTGCAGACGGATGTGGGTATCACGCCAGCCACGTGCGACGGCGCGACGCGGCGACAACCTGGAGCGACGACGGCTGGCGTAGCTCTCCGAGAAGTTGATGCCGCCGGTAAACGCGATCCGACCATCGATGACAAGCAGCTTGCGGTGGTCGCGCCGCCAGGATCGCAGTGGCGCACGCCAGTCCAGCGGATGAAACACCCGCACATCCACACCGGCCCGAATCAGCGGCCCAAGCAGACTGCGCTTTGCGCTGCGACTGCCCAGCCCATCAACCACCAGCAAAACCCGAACACCGCGGCGTGCGCAGCGTTCCAGCCGCTCCACCAGCCGCCACCCTACTGCGTCGTTGGCAAGAATGTAGATCTCAAGATGCACAGAGACATCGGCCGCATCAATCGCTTCGGCCATTGCGTCGTAGGTGGCATTGCCATCCACCAGAACGTCCACGCGATTGCCCACAGACATGGGCGCATCGCTGACGTGAACCGAGCCCAGCGCGCGCGCCTGCAGGATGTCAGTTTCGCTGTGGCCGGGCAGGGCCAACTGCAGCGCGCGCAGTTCAAGTGCTGCAGAAACACGGACACCCGCTGCGTCGACCACATGCAGATCGACGTCGGCTAAGTCGTCCGATGCCACGCGTTGTCCAGGGCTCCGATCGTGATCAAGCACGCAATGCCTGATCCTTGAGCAGGCCAATCTCATCACGCAGTTGCGCCGCCTGTTCGAACTCCAGATCGCGCGCGTGCTGGTACATCTTCTTTTCCAACTCGGCGATTCTGCGGCTCAGCATTGCCGGATCGGCCGCCAGGGCATATGCGCTGCGCGTATCGGCAATTCGATCTGCCGCCGATTTGTTCCGACCGCCAGCGCGCGCAGACAAGCGCGACGGCGCCCGCGCGCCTTCCATGATGTCGACCACCAGCTTTGACACACCTACGGGTGTGATGCCATTCGCCTGGTTGTGCTCAAACTGTTTTGCCCTGCGTCGATTGGTCTCGCCAATGGCCTTCTCCATCGAGCCCGTCATCTGGTCGGCATACAGAATGGCGCGCCCGCTGAGGTTGCGCGCGGCGCGGCCAATGGTCTGAATCAGTGAGCGCTCTGAGCGCAGAAAACCCTCCTTGTCCGCATCCAGGATGGCCACCAGCGACACCTCCGGCATGTCGAGTCCCTCACGTAGCAGGTTGATGCCCACGAGCACATCGAACACGCCGGCACGCAGATCACGAATGATCTCCACCCGTTCGACGGTCTCAACATCGGAATGCAGATAGCGGACCTTCACGCCATGCTCATCGAGATAGTCCGTCAGGTCCTCCGACATGCGCTTGGTGAGTGTGGTGACAAGCACCCGATCACCTACGGCGACGCACAGACGAATCTCGCCCAACAGATCGTCCACCTGGTTGGCAGCCGGTCGCACTTCTACCATCGGATCGATCAAGCCCGTGGGCCGCACCAACTGCTCAACCACCTGCCCGGCAAGTCGCGCTTCGTATGGGCCCGGCGTCGCCGAGACAAAAATCGTCTGCGGGCACAGCTGTTCCCACTCATCGAAACGCAGTGGGCGGTTGTCCAGCGCCGAAGGCAACCTGAAACCGTATTCGACCAGCGTTTCCTTGCGCGATCGATCACCTTTGAACATGGCGCCGATCTGCGGAATGGTCTGGTGCGATTCATCGACGACCAGCAGCGAATCACGGGGCAGATAGTCGAACAGCGTCGGCGGTGGCTCTCCCGGCTGCCTGCCGGAAAGGTAGCGCGAGTAGTTTTCGATGCCGTTGCAGAAACCCACTTCCGCAATCATCTCCAGGTCGTAGCGGGTGCGCTGCTCCAGACGCTGCGCTTCCACCAGCTTGTGATGCGTGCGCAACCAGTCGAGACGCTCCCGCAGTTCGTCCTTGATGTCGTCGAGCACCGCCAGCATGCGTTCACGCGGCGTCACGTAATGCGTCTTTGGGAACACCGTGAAGCGCGGCACCTTGCGTTGCACTTCACCCGTCAGCGGATCGAACAGCGTGAGTGCATCGATCGTGTCGTCGAACAGTTCAACGCGGACTGCCTGCGCGTCGTTCTCAGCAGGATAGATGTCGATGACATCGCCGCGCACACGGTAGCTGCCACGCTGAAACGTCATCTCGTTGCGGCTGTACTGCATGTCCGTCAGCCGACGCAGCAGTGCGCGCTGTTCAATGCGCTCGCCACGATCCAGGTGCAGCACCATCTTCAGGTACGAGGCCGGATCGCCCAGACCGTAAATCGCAGACACCGACGCCACGATGATCGCGTCACGGCGCTCGAGCAGCGCCTTGGTCGCCGACAACCGCATCTGCTCTATGTGGTCGTTGATCGATGAATCCTTCTCGATATAGGTATCGGTCGACGGCACATAGGCTTCTGGCTGGTAGTAGTCGTAGTAGCTGACGAAGTACTCGACCGCATTGTCCGGGAAGAAGGCTTTGAATTCCCCGTACAACTGCGCCGCCAGGGTCTTGTTGGGCGCCAGCACAAGTGTCGGCCGCTGGATCTGCTGCACGACGTTGGCAATGGAAAAGGTCTTCCCGGAACCCGTCACACCCAGCAGCGTCTGGTGACTCAAGCCATCGGCAATGCCCGCGACCATCTGACGGATAGCCTCAGGTTGATCGCCTGCTGGGGAATAGGACGACTGCAGACGGAACTCGATCTCGGCGCGGTTCATCGCAGGCACCTCGGGGTCGGTGCGGCATTCTATGCCACGCATGGGCAAGGCCAGCTTGGCTCAGGCCCTGCCCTTCCACGGCCGCTCGAAAACGCCCGCCTGCATACCGAACGCACGTGCATTCGGACCAGGAACAGGCTCATTCACACCCAGATGCAGCAAAGCCGTCCTTTTCGATTGACCTGAGGAGAACTGCGATTAGAATTCCGCGGCCGCAGAACTAGCCTGCGGCTTTGCGACCATTCCGTCTTAGCTCAGTTGGTAGAGCAGCTGACTGTTAATCAGCGGGTCGCTGGTTCGAGCCCAGCAGACGGAGCCATAAATCAAAGACATGCGATGCGCGCAACGCGCCGTGGGTCTTACAAACGGCAGAGTCTCTTCCGGTGGGTTTGACCCACCACTCTAGATGGCGTGTGTAGGCGACGCCACGCCAAGCGCGGCGATCAGTCAAATCAATAACTTACGCCCCGGAGCGCCCCTCAGCGGGGCTGTTGTTTGGACCACGGCCCAAAATAAAGTGGTCGGCGCCGCCTCGCGTTGCCGGCCCGGCACGACCGCGAAGGCCAAACGAGGTCGCTCCACAAGAGATATCCGCGAGCGTTCGGGTTGCTTCATGCTTCACATGGCGACGAGCATTCGCGCTACGCGCAGCTTGCATCGATACGCCGGTCGCGCCCCAACTCACGCAACAAGACTCAGCAAGATGTAGTTCCTTCGGCGCTTACACCCTTGGCGTCACGCTCGAAGTAGGTACTCGTCACGTCGTACAGCAACAGCTCGCAGTCGAGATCGAACAGCTCGCTCAAGGGCTCGCACAGCCGTGCAACGGTGAGGATCTCCGCCATCGTTGACCACGGCACATGCGCGCGACCCTGCGACTGCGTTAGGTGCGTCTGGCAGAAGCGGTCCAAGCGCAACGCCTGCCAGAGCACGTGGCCAAGCCAGACATCGCCGAAGCGGCGGCCGCGCTCTAATCGGACCGCCGGCAGATCAACCACTACGCGCGCACTCGGTGATGGCAAGGGTTCGAAGCGTTCGCGTTGTTCGTCGGATCGGGCCGTGATCGCACGCGCGAGCAGCCGCGCCTTGGCGCGGCCCTCTGCATCGAGTTCACCGAGTTGCGCCACTGTCGCCTGATGGACCTTCCAATCGCGACGCATCGAGCGCACCAGACGCCAGTAGGTGTGCGTCTTGTTGCCCTTTCGAACGATGCTGTGGCGTAGGTACATCGGCCGACCATTGCGCAGTGATCAACCAACGGAAACCCAGGGAAAGTCGGCACTACATGGGTACTTCGGACGCGCTTCCGGGGAAACGCCTGCAAAGAAGTCCATCCAGCGAGAAATCCACGCCGAACACACGAAGACACTGCTGTTGTCAGAACGGCACGGAAGGTCGCGCACGGCCCGCCCTATCGAAAATGTTCAAGGCTCAGCGAACTGCGGAAGTTGGGCTAGCGCGACGAAGGAAGACGGAACTGCGATGACCCCAGTGCCTGGGGGACGCGACACCTGGACAGCCGCATTGCGGCTTTGAAGGCGCCGACAGTCCCGCCATCGTTTCGCGCACAACCTGCAGCAACTTGTCACCAGGTTCGTCGCCCGACATCCCTTTGGGCGTGGACTTCTTCGCAGCACGCCTGGTCATCTTCGCTGGCCCCACAACACGAAATAGCGCACGACATCGGAGTGGATGCCGTCCGGTACTGCGGGACCACAGCGCCGCGCGCCGCCAAGGACGGCAAGGCCGGGGTGCGGCTTTAGATCCGCTGGCCCGCGACTACATGCGGCAACGCACAGACCCCTATGCAACCCGGGGGTCAGCCTGGGTCGCTACTCCAACGCCAACCTGGAACTCCCCATGGAAACAATGACCGCACAGACTTGGACCGTTCTCGCCGTCATTGCGGTGCTGGCGCTGCTGGCACTTGCGGCCTGGTTTTTCTATCAGAAACGACAGTCAGAGCGACTCCAACAGCGCTTTGGCCCCGAATACGGTCGCGCTGTCGGTGACCTTGGCAGCCGAACCAAGGCCGAGACCGAGCTGAAGGCGCGCGAGAGCCGGGTTGATCAACTCACACTCGTTGCCCTGTCTGCGGCGGAGGCTTCAAGGTTCGGCCAGGCTTGGAGTGCCCTGCAAGGTCGCTTCGTCGACAACCCGAAGGGCGTTGTTGCCCAGGCGGATCAGCTGGTTCGCGAATTGATGCTCGCGCGCGGCTACCCCGTGGCGGACTTCGAGCACCGCGCGGCCGACATCTCGGTCGGTTACCCGACCGTGGTCGAGCACTACCGGGCTGCCCAGGCGATCGCGCTTCGCGATCAGCGCGGTGAGGCTGACACGGAGGAGCAACGCAAGGCGGTCGTGCACTACCGCGCCCTGTTCGATGAACTTCTTGAGGTCAAGCCAGCCGTCAAGCAACCGCCAATGCCGAGCACTCAACTGGAGGTTCAATCATGAATTCCGACACAGATAGCCTTTCAACAGCGGACCTCGTCGAGGGTGCCAGGACGACGCAAGCCCAGCGTGAGATCGAACCGCGCACCGCGCTGCCACTCGCCGGCGTGGCCGGCGCCGCCCCAGCGAGCGACGGCGAGACGCTCGTCCCACTATTCCAGGCCGAGGAATCTCGAGCGTTCCGCGCCACCTGGAACGAAGTGCAGATCGGTTTTGTCGACGACCCGAAGCTGGCGGTCCGAAAGGCTGACGAACTGGTTGCGCAGGTCATGAAGACCATGGCCGAGTCCTTCTCCAGTGCGCGCGCAACGGTCGAAGGTCAGGTCGACCAGCCAGACCAGGCATCGACAGAGAACCTGCGCGTCGCCCTGCGCCGCTATCGATCGTTCTTCCAACGCTTGTTGGCGCTGTAGGTGCCGCGTCGCAAGCCACGCCCACTCAGTTGATCTCGACGTAGCGCGCATAGAAAGAGTTACCCGCCTAACACTTGCTGGCGCGGACAGGGGTCTGACGATCCTGCAGGTGCCTCGACGCAGCGAGGCGCCCGGGGGCGGCGATCGCCCTCACGTCATGTGGCGCCCGACCGCGGCCGGGCTCAACCGACTAACGTGAAGGTTGCTGTGTGTCGCGGGGCCTGTGTGCCGCGACGGTCTACTCGCCAGCGGGCTTGCCGACGGGATGGCCGGCAGGCCGCTCGGCACGCACGTGTTTGGACGTGACGCAGGGTCCCGCGGATGGCCAACGGCTCGGTGACATCGGCTGTCGGCAAACGCGAGCAGCAGCTGCCCGCGCTCAGGGTTGCCGCTTTCCGGGCTGCGGCCACACCCGATTTCTGGAGGGTCAGCACATCCTGCACAGGGCCCATGGCGGAGAAACCTGACTCGAGAATCTGGTCACCTTG
>CAMAVY010000231.1 GCA_945861675.1 Klebsiella pneumoniae
GCTTCCGCAAGCGCGAGTACGCAGAAGCCTACTGCCGCATCTCCAGCTACCTGCAAACAATGGCCAACCGCGGATACAACCCCCTCGTCGCCATCCAGATGGCAATGTCCGGAGAGATCTACTCGTCCGTGGGGGGCGAGTAGTTACCGCCATGGAACTTATCGAAGGTGAGTTGCTGCGCGCGGCCATGGATTCACGAGCATTCACTCTCGATGCGCTGCTGGACATCGCCGTGCAGATCGCAAACGGCATTGCAGCGGCCCATGACAAGGGCATCGTTCATCGCGACATCAGACCCGAGAACGTCATGCTCCGCGCTGACGGTTTCGTAAAGGTTCTCGAATTCGGGGTCGCCAAGTGGATGCACGCCGTCGAGACCACGAGCCAGATCGACCGACATGCAATGTTGACGCGCGAAGGACTGCTCATCGGCAGCGCGTCGTACGTGTCGCCGGAGGAAGCGCGCGGCGCAGGTGAAGGCGTCGATGCGCGCAGCGACGTCTGGAGCCTCGGGGTCGTGTTGTACGAAATGGTGACCGGACATCTGCCGTTTCGCGGCGACTCGCCCGTAGAGGTGATCTGCCGAATTCTCGAACGTGAGCCGCGGCCACTGGCGGACCATGTCGAGTCGACACCTGCTGAATTGCAAACGATCGTGAGTCGCGCCTTGACGAAGGATCCGCAGAGACGGTTCCAATCGATGCGCGAGTTTCTTGCAGATCTGAATACGCTTCGGAAAGAACTCGCGATTACCGCGAGCCTGGAGGCGCGAAGCGTTCCCGCTCATGGCACCAGCACTTCGATCGTTGAGAATCGTGCGTCCCCAGAGGCGACGAGAGGCGGCATGCGCTCGACGTCGGATCGGCAGTAGGGAGCCGCGTCTGCCAAGACCGACGGACATGTGCGCAGTTGAATTCAGTCGAGCGGGATGTGCATAGCAGATATTGACGCCCCGACCTTGACCCGAGGCATGCGCTGACGTGAATGCCGCAGGTGGTAGTGCAGCCATTGCTATCAACCAGGAGGCGTCTACGAATGCGAACGCAACTCACGTGGGTGTCGATGTCGATGATGTGCGCTACCACGGGTCGGCGCCGCCCACCGATCAAGCCAGCGTCCAGTTCCCGCGTAGCCGGCGTTCGCTACATACTCGGGCGACGTCGATGACATGCGGTTTGTTCCGCCTATGCACCGGCATGCGTTTGTTGGCCTATGCGCGGCAGCGGACCGGCTGGATCGCTATGCGCCAGAATTTCCACTTGTCGGCTTGTCCGAAAGTCCGGCGCAACCTCTTACATCTGGGGGCGTGACTCGCTGCAAAGCGCTCGAATACTCTTGAACATGGAAATGTTAGATGTTTGCTGCTCTGCCGAGTGTTCGCGAACTGGGCTTTCGCATTCGCACTCACATCTAGCAACGCGCTGCCTGGGAGTCCTCTACTCCGCGGAAATGACGTGCTGTAACTGCCTTCGCATCCTGGAACATCAAGGCGGGGAGAGACTATGCCGACTCTAATCAAACTGACTGTCGTACTTGTTCTTGCTACCACAAACCTGTTCTACCACTCGACTGCGCTGGCGGATGTCGTAGTGGGAGACTCGTCCTCGCTTGTCTCCGCACTAGCTCAGAGTCAGGCGGGCGACCGTATTGTTCTCCTGGCCGGCACCTACGATCTCGACGAAGGACTGTACATTCGTGATGGAGTGACAATCGCTGGCGAAGGCGTCATGCAGTTTGACGAATCCGGACTTCCGTCCGGTATCGCCGACAGTGGTCGAACCGTTCTCAGGAGCACACCATCGCTAACAGGTGATCTCGTCACGCTAGGCAATGGAACAGAACTGCAAGGTCTCGTGTTGGATGACATCGTCGGCCGTGCAGGCAACGTTGTCGCCGTGTCGTCGCGCAGATCGACAGATTTTGTCGACGCACGGATCAGTCGGTGCGAGATCAACAATCCTAATCCTGCTCGGGCGTCGCGCAGTGGACCCATTGGTCGAGGCGTATTGCTGGTGACGCGAAACCCAAATCTCGACTCGGCCCCCCCCTCCACATGCAGGCTCGGCAGTTTCTTTGAGCATGCACGGCTCTGTGGTCCGTTCTCCCAATGGTGGAAGCTCGGTGATGGCGATAAATTTCGCGTCACGTAGCCGCATCACGGCGCTGCTCAACGGAAACCTCCTTGTCGGCACTCTGGATGCCGCGGCAGGCGCGAGCAGGCCAGACGAAGTTAGTGGTTCGAGCGTTACGATAGAATCGTCGAAAAACCTGTACCGGTCGGATAGCGAACTTCCGACGGTGGGGTGGTTTCTGTTTGCCGGAACGGACGCTCCCGTGCCTGGACTTGTCCCGGGTGCGACACGTGCGAACCAACTGCGCGTCGGTTCGACGCACGACAGAGTCGAGGGCTTTGAGTTCGGCATCTTTGCTCGTGCGGGGAACCGCAATAATCCTCTCTCAGGTACAGCTTCCGGGAACTACCTCGACATCAGCGCAACGAACCTGAAACTTGAAACCACCGACAGCGACTTCTTGCTCTATGGCGAATTCTCGAACGTGAGCGGGATGCCTGCAGGCGACGGCAACACGCTGCAGATCGTACTCCGGGGCGCCACCGGAAGTGGCGCTCGGGAGAACCAGTACGCCCATAGATCTACGCAGCTTGGTACGGGAAACAAGCTGGTACTGCCGGGCAGCTCAAACGCGTTCCTGAGAACGAACCGCGACATCAATTCCGCGCCCCCTGCACAGTTCTTCACGAGCGGCCGTTGATGTGCGTTATTGAGACTTCCTGATTACAAGACACTGCGCAGCGCCTCATTCTTCATGGACAGGGGTTCATGTGCTGGGGCCTCCGCAGGGTGTTCGCGATCGCTCTGCGCGGGGCCTGCGGCAAGGCATTCGCAAGCGGTGCAGGTGTTGTGCATTTACATCGCGCAAGCAATGCGCCAAGCCGCGCTTCTGGTCTCCCGTTGCGTAGAGGTTGTCGCGGCCATGCTTTTGTGGGCGCCGCGCTGTAGCTGCGGGCTATCGAATAGTCACTGCCGCGAAGCGTTGGTGCGTATTCCAAGCCATCGTGGACACCCATTCCAGCCGATCGTGGACGGCGGTCCACGCTCGTCGTGGACACCTGCGCTACCATCCCCACCCTCACTCAAGCGCGCAATCACCCGTCCACGATCACGCTGAAACAGCGTCCACGATCAGAGTGGAATGGGTTGTCCACGATCAGTGGAATACGCACCCACGGGACCGAATGCGTGTGCAGGCAGCAGAGGCAGCGCGCACCGCCTGACCTCGGCGCCGAGCTCAGCCACCAGAGGAGACCATCGAATGCGACAACTATCCGCCGCCGGCCAGACGATCATCGATGAAATTGCACGCCGCCACGGCTTCAGCGTCGACGGCACGCTGCACATGCTCGATGCGGTGCTCAATGGCAACGGCAGCATGGCGCAGTTCAACCATCCGGACTTTTCGGGCTCGGGCCAATGGATGCGCGGCGGCATGACCATGGTCTCCGATATGTTCAACAACCAGCTCAAGGGGCGCGTCGATGGGTTGTGCGCAGAGTTGTCCAGCCTCGTGGCCACTCAACCTGACGTGCTGCGCAGCGGCAGCTTTCAGTCCCAATCCCAGAGCGGCGGGCAGGAGCACATGCAGGCGCAGACGAGCCACGCAGGACCGGCCATCGGCCAGCACAACCCGGAGTCCATGTTCGTCTGCGACGGCGCAGGACAAGCCCTGGCCAGAGCTTTTACACCGTCAAGTCTGTTCGTCCCCCCCACCCCCGGCACAACGGGTGACTGGTGGCCAGCGGATCTGCGCTGGCCTGACAGCACCGGGTCGCAGAACGGCGTGCGCTACGCCTGTTTCGCGCAGGCGCGTCGTCTGGTGATCGAAGTCGGTGGCGCGGTGACCGTCTACGATACCGGCGACCACCAGATCGGCGGCTTCTCGCAGCAGCAGTCAGCTGGCGGCACGCTGAGTTTTTCCAGCCAGTACGGGCGGGTCGATGTGCACAGACTGCCGGTGATCTCGGTGAATGGTCAGCCTCCATCGCCGGGGCCGAGCGAAACTATGCAGCCACACGTCGCGCACGTGCAGACGCCGCAGCAGCCCGTTTCGTCCGCGGCCACCGAGCAGGACATCTTCGCCATCATCGAGCGGCTCGCGGACCTGCGGGGAAAGGGCATTCTCAGCGATGAAGAGTTTCAGCTGAAGAAGTCGGAGCTGCTGCGCCGCATCTGATCCGCGAGCGGGGACCCCGGGGGAGAGCGAGACGGAGGAAACTCCCCGCGGTCTCTCAGTTCTCTGCGTCCCGCGCGGAAAGAATGCGCACCTGAACCTCCGGATTCGCGCCGGTACTCAGCCCTGAATCGACCACTACGCGCTGCCCCGCTGGAATGCGCGCGACCACGCGCTCAGCCCGCTGCACCGCTGCACCCGGCTCGGCGCGCACAAGAAACTCGAGCACCACGTCTTTTGCTGCCACCGGCGAGGGGTTGCCCACTTCTGCCGCCAGCCTGCCTGCGTCCACAAAATTGCGCAGCTGCAGCACTTTCGATGGGTCGCTGCTGAGATCGATTCGCGCAAGTTGCCCGCGCGCCTCGTCTCCCACTGGGCCTTTGGCCCCGGCAGCACCCGCAAAATAGCCGCGGGCATTTGTCCTGTCGCCGCGCGCGAGGGCAAGCTTGCCCAGCTCATTCATCGCCTTGGCGGTCGGCAACAGCTTGATGCTGGACTCGAGATCCGCTTGACCGCCCGCGCGGTTGCCAGTCTGCAATCGCGCAAGGCCGCGCTTCAGATGGTGCAGAAAGAAGTTCGAGTTCAACGCCAGCGCCTGATCGTACGCAGCCAGCTCAGCAGCCTGGTTTCCACGCTGCAACGCAATGTCGCCCAGCAGCGAATGAAACAGCGCCTCCTTCGGCTGAATGCGCACGGCCTCCCTCGCAAACGCTTCTGCTTCGGTGCCCTTACCGTCTGCGAGCGCCTTCTGGGCTTTGTCGTACGCCGAGTAAGCCGGAGCAGTACGGCGCAATTGCGCCAATGCAGCCTTGTAGCGCTCGCGCTCGACAACGCCGCCGGCGCCAAGCTGCGCGAGGGTTTCCTGGTTGTTGTGCACGCGCTCAGCTGAGGGCGGATGGCTGGCAAACAAGCCGGACAGCCAGTCCTGATTCTGGCCTTCAGACAAGCGCAAAAACGTCTGTTGCAGCGTGACCGCCTCCGCCGGGTCATAGCCCGCGCGCTTCATATAGCCCATGCCGTAATGGTCGGACTCGCGCTCGGCATCACGCCCGTAGCGTTGCATCACAAGCTGGGCGCCGGCTTGCGCCGCGCCCACCACAAGGTCCGCGCCTTGCCGTCCGCCGTAGCCGATTGCCGCCGCCATCACACCAATCTGCGCCAGCTGCCCGCGGCTCATCTGCTGCACCGAGTGCCGCGCTGCTGCGTGCACGATCTCATGGCCAAGCACGGCAGCCAGTTCCGCTTCACTCGTCAACTCCAGCAGCAGCCCACGGTTTACGGCGATCTTCCCGCCGGGCAGCGCCCAGGCATTTGGCACACTGTTGTTCAGCACAACGAACTCGTACGGCAGCTTCCGATCGGACACCGCAGCCAGCTTGTTGCCAACGGTCTGTACGTAGCGGGTGAGTTCGGCATCCAGGTCGTAGCTGCCGCCCTGCATCTGCTGTGATGGCTCGTACTGCTGCTGTCCGATCGCCAGCTCCTGGCTCTCGGGAACAACGATCAGGTCGCGCTTGCCCGTCACCGGGTTCACAGAACAGCCCGACACACAGGCCAGCAGAGCAATCAGCAGCCAGCCCATCGTGCCTCGCGCAAGGCCGAACAACGGCCGTTGAAGAACTCGAAGCGTGGCTTTGGTCACGGTCACCCCATATGGGTTCAAGAGAAGATGTCTGCCCGGCAACGAGACTGCCGATCAGGGTTTGGCCTGGTCCGCGCGCGGCGGCTACCACGCCGCTTACAAGCACGGAACGTCATTGGCCGAGCAAACTTCCAGAAACCTACAAAACTATCCATGCAACACGCCGCGCGTACACACGAGCTGCACCTGCCGATCAGCCACCACTCTTGCCGGCAGACCCGCAACCGTCAAATTCGGCTGGATTGTGCCCGACGAAACCGCACCGAGGCGTCCGCTGCCCGGAACCATGCAACGAACTTTTGCGCATACAGCACATGACACAGCCCAAACCATCACCGTACCGAAACCCTGATGAGGCGCAGACGGCCCTCAGCGCGCTGGCCGCCCAACTGGCAAGCCGCTCGGGAAACGCACGCCCCATGCGATCGTCGATGGAACGGGCCTACCGGACTGTGATCGAGCGGGAACGGGCACGCCTTGCACTTCTCGGTCGCCGGGCGAACGAGTAGCAGGACCGCAGATCCAGAGTCCATGTTCATTCCATTCGCATTTCATACTTGCGCCCTAGCATGAACCGGTCGGCCTGAGAGGGCTGTCTGAACGACAGGCTGAGCGCGGCGGTTCAACGCTTGCGGCAGCCCTCCCAGCCGACGCCATGCAGCTTGCCCAGCCATGCAGCTTTCGCTCGGGCCCTTTGAACCCGCCTTCCGTAGCGCCTCCCCGGCCCCGCTGCATTCGCCAAACAACCGGCCGAAACAATCCAACGTCGTACTTTGCCGATCGGCTGTCTCAGGCCACACTCGCGCTTTGCCAAACGAATGCGGCGATGAAATATCTGCACACCATGGTTCGCGTGACCGACCTGCCAAAGTCGATCCACTTCTACTGCACACATCTGGGTCTGAAAGAACTGCGCCGGATCGACAACCCGGGCGGTCGTTTCACCCTGGTGTTTCTTGCCCCGCCCGACGATGAGACAGCCCAGGTCGAGTTGACCTACAACTGGGACCCGGAAGAACTGGGCGGCGGACGAAACTTCGGCCATCTGGCCTATGAAGTTCCGGACATCTACGCGTTGTGCGCCAAGCTGATGGCCGGTGGCGTGACGATCAACCGACCGCCGCGGGACGGGCGAATGGCCTTCGTGCGCAGCCCGGACGGCGTGTCGGTCGAACTACTGCAGGCCGGCGCGGCACTTCCCGCCGCAAGCCCCTGGAAAGACATGCCCAACGTTGGTGTCTGGTAGGCGCACGCGCGCATTGCGCCGCGACTGACAAGAACACCATGGCGCAGCCATCCGTCTGCCTGCGCCAAAAAAGAACCCATTCAATCCACATCCCGTGCGCCGCACACAGTAGCGCAATCACCTCGGAGCTCTTATGAAACTCATCAATTCCGTTGGTCCCAATCCGCACGTCGTGCGTATGTTCGCCGCTGAAAAAGGCATCGCGCTCGAGTTGGAACAGCTCGATATCATGGCCGGCGAAAATCGCAAAGAGCCGTTTCTGAGCAAGAACCCGACCGGACAGTCGCCCGCACTGCAGCTGGACAACGGCAG
>CAMAVY010000232.1 GCA_945861675.1 Klebsiella pneumoniae
AAGAAAACCGCCTGATCGCCCTGGCAAGGCTTGACGATCGTCTGCGGACGATCAACCTTCCACCACCCGCTCGCATGTACCGACATGCGCCGGAACGGCGTACCGACATGAATCGGAATGACGTACCGACATGGCCGGAATACGCACACGAGCAAGAAGCAGACGACACTCAGTCGAGTTGGCCGGTGCGACAACCACCCAGCGTTTTGATTGCGCCGGAATGTATGTGTCCTCGACGAGATTGAATCCGAGGGTGTTTACGTAGAACTCAATCGCTTCGTCGTACTCGCGCACCACGATCGCGACTTGAGCAATTGATTGCTTCATAGAGTTTCCACTGATTGTGAAGATACGAGCGGCGATGCATGACGTTTGACATGAGCGGTGCCAAAAGAGGGCGCAGCCCCTCGATGGACGGGTTAGAGAAGCGCTAACTCCTTCTAGAGAGCCGCACCCATTCATCCGGGCTTGTCCAACCTGGGATGAGGCCACCACTGCGCGCGACCCATCCCGCTGCGCCAGGCCGCATTCTCTAGGCTTGCGCGAAGATGAACACGTCTTCCGGTGCCCACATATGACCGGACCATGACTTGTAGCTTCGTAACCAAAGTGTGCCGTCGATCCGGCAAAGGTAGAAGTCCTTGGACGTCTCTTCGTCTTCGCTCAGAGGTGCCGACTCAACGCTGATCGAACCAGGCGGTGCTTGGTGCTTCGTCTGATTGAAGCCGGAAGCCCCCTCAGCTTGATCCAGGAGTCGCAACCGTAGATGCGGCCCAAGCTCAAGCGGACAGACTGACAGGCCACGTGTGGCCGCAGCTTCGATGACGTGCGCAAAGGTTCCTCCACGCGACAAACCCAAGCTTGCAGCGGTCGTCTTGACCGACTCGAGTATTGAAGGTTGGCTCAGGGTGCGGAACCTCTCGTCGGCGAAGAGCTGCTGCCCGATCGGATTGATTTCGACGTGGGCTCTCACTAAGCGCTGCAAGCGCTCAGTCTTCGTTACACCACCAATGTGAATCCGACGAGTGACCTGCATGAAGATGGCTTCGACATTGCTGCGCCAAGCGGATAGCCACGCGCTCTCCTCGGCGCTCCGACCTTGATTCAAGAAGCCAGCGCTTCGCGATGGCTCCGAAGAGCAGGACAAGAAACGGCAAGAACGCGGCAGGCAACACTACAACCAACACGGCGACCATCGTTGGAAAACTCAGCGTATTGGCCCTGACCAGCTGGTCGGCCGCTTCAACCACGCACGGCAGCGTGTACGGCTGCAACGTCAATCTTGCGCATGGGCATCATTGCCTCGAATGCGCGTCTGGCCACTTCACCACCGGACGCCATGGCCTCCGACAGCGCTCTTGGCGTGATTTGCCAATTGATGCCCCACTTGTCCTTACACCACCCGCACTGACTTTCTTCGCCGCCGTTGTCGACCATGGCATTCCAACATCGATCTGTTTCCTCTTGATCCTCGGTAGGGATCTGAAAGGAGAAGGCCTCGCTGTGCTTGAAACGAGGGCCGCCATTGAGGCCGATGCACGGTATGCCGGCAACGACGAATCCCACGGTCAACGCATCGCCAGCTTTTCCGTCGGGATAGTCAGACATCCCGACGGCAACCCGGTGGGATCTAGCTCCGCGCGACCTGCAGGATCAGGCGATTGTGGTCGCCGCAGCGCTCATAGGCCATGTGGCGGGTGGCCCCGCGCACCAGCAACAGGCCGCGGCGACCGGCCAGCGAAAGCCCTGCCCCGACGGCGGTGTTGCCCACGATCGACACCTCAAGGTCCCTCGCCGCGGCTACCCGAGCAGCGCCTGGGCTTCCTGCTCGTCCGGGGCGATGGGAATGATCTGACCCAGCGCCGCGTTCGTCAGCACTTCGTTGACCAGCGCTGTCGGCGACAGCAGCACGAGCCTGCCCATGACGGCTGATTGCATGGCAATCAGCATTCCGTTCGCGATGCGAACGGGCGCGATTGATCTCTCTGTCTGCCAGCATTGCGGAGAACGCCTGCGGGTCATTGCTGGAGCCGACGCTCGGACGTCACGCGAACGGATGTGATCCAGCAGATTCGAACGGCCGTCGCACGGTGGGCGTCACACGCTACGTCGCGACGCAGCAGGGGCCGCCGGCATTCAGCGTTGCCATGGATTCGCAGACCTTGCACTGACGCTCGCGACCGTACGGGGTCGCCGGACTCGCCCTGAAGAACCGCAACTTGCGCATCGCTGATGCCGCGGGCGCGCGTTCTGCCCTGGCTGGCTTCAGCCTGCAACCATGCCGCGCCCACCGATCGAGCCAGCGTCCAGGTCCCGCGTAGCCGGTGTTCACTTCACGCTCGGGCGGCGTCGATGACATGCGGTTTGTTCTGCCCATGCGTCGCGCGCGACTCGTGCCGATAGAAGAACCGGTGTCGCGACTCCTCCGCATCGGCGCGGACCCGCCGGAACAGCATCGCGGACATTTCGATCGACTTCTCTTCGCGCCCGCAATCGAATGTGCGACCGTGCACGCGCGTGCCTCAACAATGGCGCTCACAACACGGACTCACCGCAACCGCAGGGGATCGAGATGACTGAATCAGTGTTCCCCCGAATGGGCCGCACGATCGTCGCCGGCATCGTGCTCGTTTCGCTATCGCTCACCGTGCCCGCTTCTGCGGGATTGATTCAGGTGCGCCTTGAGCGCTATGTCGTCAGTGCCGGTGTGGCAAGCGAGAACTACTTCAACGGCAAACTCCTTACCGCGCAAGACCTCAACCGCGAGCAGTCATATCAGCGCTCGCGTGATCGTTACATCGGCGAGACCGAGAAAAACATTGACGCAGTGCTGCGGCCGGTTGGCGTGGCGGACGTGACATTACTGCTCGACGAGGCCGAAGCATTGTTGGGTACGCCCACCGAGGTCGAAGACAGCAATCACCGTTTCCTGCAGGACTTCGTGGTTCTGGACCTGGAGCAGAACACGTGGCGCGGACGGCTATATCTGGACGAGCATGGCGACGTGCTGCCCGGCATCTACGACGATCTGTCAGGTACGTTCGCCGACTTCCTGCAGGTTCCCGCGCCTCATAGCCCAGCAACCTTATTGGTGGTCGCGCTCGCCGGTCTGCTTTGGTTGCGCAAAGTTCGCGTCCGCGCAAACGGCCGGTGATCGCGCGAGCGTTTGCAAGTCATGTAGTGGTGGCGGACGTAACGTGTTTTTGGCGCCCCGGCCGCAAGCCGAACAGCGCACGCCGTGCCTTCAGGAAGAACGCCTTGCTTTCTGCATAGTCGCTGATACCGAATTTCACGTGGTCGAACATGCGTGCTCGTGAGTCATCAGTCGGCAGAGCAGAGTTGTTTGCGCCGCGAGCGGCGGCTCCGGCGCAGGTTAGGCGTCATCGGGGAATAGTTCCCATCACGTGGATCAGCGTGTTCCCACTGCTCACTGTGCTCGATGAGGTGCCGCGATGGCTACCACCAGCACCTGTTGTTCGTCAGCGCGATAAACGATGCTGAACGGAAATCCACTGACCAGCACGCTGCGCGTTCCCTTGGGGGACGGAGCACCGCCCAATGGATGACGAGCTGCGCGTTCAATGGACGCCTCAACCGCCGCTTGGAAGCGGATGCCCATGCCCGGCCTGGTGTTGGAGTAGTACTCGACCTCATGCAGCAACTCCGTTTCCGCGAGCGGCAAGAACCGAACACGGATCATCTTGCGATGTCGCGCGCCTTGGCGAACACCTCTTCCGCCGTAAGTGCGTGGACCTCGCCGCGGTCATACGCAGCAAGACGGCGTTCGATTTCGGCTGACCAAGCGGCATCGAGTTCGGCTGCAGCGGGTTCGTTCAGCGATTCAAGCAACTCGGCTACAAGGCGCTCACGATCTTCGCGAGGCAGTTGTTTTCCTCGCATTGCGAGCTCGGCAGCGGTGTCGGCCATGGGGCTACTCCGATTGATGCGCAGTGACTTTACGCGCGACACGCGGCTACGATAACTCGATGACGGATAGAAATTCCCTGCGCCGCAGCCTGACGGCGCGAGAAGGTAGGGCACGGGCCGGCAAGCTATGCGCACGTTTGCGTCGCGCCGCAGGATCAAGATAGCCCTTGACTCAAGCTTCAGCCCACAACTGGAGCGTGGTCTGAAAACGGAGTGACCCTCACCAAGTCCGCCTGCGAGTCGCTGCAAACGATAGAGATGTGACTGCCGACAAGCTCTAACGGCGTCTTGCGACAGAAGGCAACTGCTCG
Organism: Klebsiella pneumoniae; assembly: GCA_945861675.1. Taxonomy (GTDB): domain Bacteria; phylum Pseudomonadota; class Gammaproteobacteria; order Pseudomonadales; family Azotimanducaceae; genus CAMAVY01. The sequence goes on from CAMAVY010000232.1 coordinate 4,239, forward strand.
TCGGTTGTACGCCCTGATACCAAGCCACACGTGCGAGCCACCAGACTCGTGGACTACTACATGGCCACCTTCACATTTCCGGAAGGACTGCGGGCATTGGCACCACGGAAACCGACCGCGGTCTACGGCGCTCTGTTCCAAGCGGCCGGGGTTACTCAAGTGGTTTGGCCGCAACCATCGGCAAGTGCCTTGGCAACGACGGCGCGATCCAGGCCTCGTAGACGCTTTTCATGCTCCGGGTTCATACCTTCCGCGCGCAAAACTGCATCGGTGAACTAGTCGACAGTGCCTGACGGATTCGCAGACATGCGGGCTTGGTCATCTGGCGGCAAGAAAAAACCCAACTTCACGCATCGCGTGTTGAGTGGGTTTGTCGTTTGGGTAGAAGTGAGCACGGGATGATTGGCGCTGCATTCAAGGGGCCAGAACCTGCGGACCACGCTCGGTGCGCGTGGTTGGTTCTGCGGGTTACTCTCCCTGTCCGCGGCACAGGTGCCGCAATCGCGTGGCGCACAAGATCATTGGGGGGAGCAAGCAATGGCTGCAGCGAAATCGGTAGCAGATCATCACTTCCTGAAGCTCAACGAAGACCTGCTTCGGAATCCCTACCCATTCTTCAAGCTACTTCGCGAGAGTGGCCCGGTGTGTCAGGAATCCGACTACGGCGTGTACCTGGTCGGTACGCTGGACGCGATCCGCGAGGTGAACCGCAAGCCGGAGGTGTTCTCGAGCATTCTGGTTGCCAACGCGCCCTATGTAGATCTGCCGTGCCCGTTGGACCAGATCGACGCGTACCGCAAGTCGACGCCCTACAGCGACAAGATTCTGTCCAACGATCCTCCGGATCACACGCGCCATCGCAAGCTGGTGAATCGGTTCTTCACGACCTCGCGCGTGCGCGAAATCGAGCCGCGAATTCGGCAGACGGCCAACGAAATCATCGATACGTTCATCGAGCTTGGCGAAGTCGAGTTCGTCACCGGCTTTGCGCACATGTTGCCAAGGCTGGTGGTAGGTGAGCTGATCGGTTTGCCCGAGCAGGATCAGGCGCTCTTCAGGAAGTTCTTCGAAGATCGGCTGAGGGTCATGGAAAAAGCCGCCGAACAACTGCTGACTGGATTTCAGGAACGCACCACCAATCAGAACGGGCTGACGGAAGACGCGTTCCTGCGCAACTATTTCATCGACGCCATCAATGAGCGGCGCCGCGTGCCGCGCAATGACCTGATGAGCGAACTGGCCAACGCCACCTTCGAGGATGGCGAGGCGGTGCCGCTCGAGTCGGTGGTGAGCATGATTTCGCTGCTGTATGCCGCCGGCGGAGATGCGAATACCCCGGAGCTCATGACCAACTCGATGCTGGCGCTGCTCGACCGCCCGGCGCTGGAACAGTCTCTGCGTGCCGATCCCGCGCTGACCAAGGCGTTCATCGAAGAGGTGTTGCGTTACGACACGCCGGTGCCCGGCGTTTTTCGCATCGCCCTGGAAGACACTTCAATCGCCGGCGTACCTATAGCAAAGGGTTCGAAGGTCATGGTGGTGTACGGCGCAGCGAACCATGACGAGCGTTATTTCGATGATGCCGAGTCGTTCAAGATGGGTCGGGCGTACCCGCATCCTCATCTTGGCTTCGGGCTTGGGGTGCATTTCTGCCCGGGCGCGCCGTTGGCAAGGCTCGAAGGTCAGATCGCGGTGCAGGAGATCCTGCGGCGCATGATCAACATTCGCAGGATCGACGATAAGCCCGTGCCGTATGTTCCTTCGGTGATTCAACGAATACCGATTCAGCTGCGGCTGCGGTTCGACAAACGGGATTGAGCGCGTAGCCGGTGCTCGACGCCGGTTGCGCGAGTCGGCGCAACTCGGCGGCACGTGTGACGCGCAGCGCTTCGCGTTGCACGCCATCACAGCGTGCCGCACCCGCCAACAGCTTCTCTCGGCTGCAGAGAGACAAGCGATCTCCCTGTCGAGAGCCAGACGACATCATCCGAGGCTTGTCCCACCTGGGATGAGGTGGCAGCTGCGCGCGGCCCATCGTTATTCGTTCGGCGTATGGCTACCCGGACGCCGCGCTCAGCGCCTTCCTTCCGCTGTACAGCAAGGCGATCGCAATCGGCCCGACCACCATCGACACGAGTGCAAGCGAGCGTGCCACTGCGCTCGGATCGGCGAATACGTAGTCGGTACAGAGTGCGACCAACGTCGGTCCGAGCGCGAGTCCCGTGACGTTGGAGGTGACGACGTATGCGCCGTTCACCACGCCGCGCATCTCGTTCGGCGTCACGAGTTGCATGGTGGAGGTGATGAGCGCGAGTGGAAGCGTCACGCTGAATCCGGCGCCGGCGATGCAGACCAATGCACCCGTCGCGCTGCCTTGCAATGGCAGGGCGATCAGGCAAAGCGCCGCGGATGCAGCGGCCACCATCGCTACCAGCAAGGTGGCGTCGCCGTGGCCGCGCCGCTCGAGCAGCCTCGCGATGCCGGGCCCCATGAGCACGCCGCCGGAACCGCTCACGAGCGCGATGAGTCCGTAGGTTCGTCCGGCGTCAGCGAGGTCCCAGCCATAGACACGCACCATGATGGTCGGCGTCCAGCTCTGCAGGCCGTAGAGCATGACGATGATGAACGGCACGCCCAGGTGCAGCGCAATGTAGATGCGCCTGTGCGCACGCATGTGCGCCCACACCTCGCGCATCGGCGGTACCACGTGGCCCGCTTCCTTGCGCCCCGTGCGGGTGGGCTCGCGAATGGTGGTGATAAAGGCTGCGATGACAATGCCCGGCAACCCGACGGCAATGAACGTGAACTGCCACGGCGCGAGTGTGCCCAGCAGCGGCACGTCGATCGCCCCGGCTGCGCGCGTGAAGTCGAGCACCTCGGCGCCCGCGATCATGGCGATGCCCGCACCGATGTACGGACCCATGAGATAGACGCTGATCGGGCGCGACAGTCGATCCGGGTGAAAGCAGTCGGCCAGCACGGACCACGCAGCGGGGCTCAATGCCGCTTCGCCGGCGCCGACGCCGGTGCGCGCCAGGAGCAACTGCCAGTAGTTGCGCGATAGCCCACAGGCGATGGTGGTGGCGCTCCAGAACAGCACGCCGCCGATCATGATGCGCACGCGATTGAAGCGATCGACCATGCGGCCGATGGGAATGCTC
>CAMAVY010000233.1 GCA_945861675.1 Klebsiella pneumoniae
GATCCCAGCGTGCGATTACCGCGCTGTCTGGCCTTGCTCAGCGCCTGTTCTTTGAACGCTGGAGAATGAGGGGTTCCTTGCATATCGTGTCGCTCCTGTGCGGTTCATCCGCGTGAAGGGAGAGGCGACAACTAGTCTGAGGCCGGGGGAATGTGCCTGGCGGAACGGCCGTACACACCCGGTCGACATCAAATTCAAAAAGAATGTCAACCCAGGCATGCACGGCTGCACGCTCTCGCTCAGCCACCTTGCAGCTGCTTGAGCGCCACCTGCATTTCCTGCAGCACCCGGCCAGCCACGGGCAGCACACTGCCCTGCTGAAAGTAACGGCCCACAGTGGGCACGTGCTCAAAGGTATTCGCTCGCCCGAAGCCCGGCATCAGCGCGGCAACGAAGAACAAACCGGTGATCAACGCGCAGTCTGCCAGCGTCAGGCTGTCACCCACCGCGTATGCGCCGCCTTTGTACCCGCCGTCCTTGAGCATGCGCTCGAGCATCTCGAGACCCTCGTCGAACGCCGGCATCAGGCTGTCTACAACCTGCTGATCACGCACCGCAGGATTCAGATGCGCATAGAGCGGCGCCATGCGTGGGTAGAGATAGATGTCGACGAACCGCGACAGCAGGCGCACCTGCGCTCGGCTGTCAGCGTCGGCGGGCCGCAGTGGAGTCTCGGGAAACGCATCTTCGATGTACTCGCAGATGACTTCACTTTCAGGCAGCACGCGCTTGCCCGTGTCGAGCGCCGGGATCTTCCCGGTCGGCACCAGCGCCTTGTACTCGGCGCTTCCAGTGCCGCCCGGCGGTGCCATGATTTCGATCTGTTTGCCGTCGAGCCCTTTGGCGTACACCTGCATGCGCACGCGCGATGCGAACGGCGAAAGATTGCCTTGATACAGCTTCATGTTGTCTCGTTCAGTCCTGTTGTTTCTGCATTTTCTTCTTCATTGCACGGTGCACGGTGCACGGTGCGCGGCGTCGCTAGCCGACGAACTTCACCGCCTGCTCGATGCGCTGCTTCCATTCAGCAGGGCCTGTGTCGTGTACCGAAACACCCTTCGTGTCGACCGCCACGGTGACCGGCATGTCCTGCACTTCGAATTCGTAGATGGCTTCCATGCCCAGTTCCGGGAACGCCACAACGCGGGCCTTGGTGATGGCCTTCGACACCAGGTAGGCGGCGCCGCCAACGGCCATCAGATACACGGCTTTGTGCTTCTTGATGGCGGCAATGGCCTCCGGCCCGCGTTCCGATTTGCCGACCATGCCAAGCAGGCCGGTCTTGGTCAGGATCATGTCGGTGAACTTGTCCATGCGCGTGGCCGTGGTCGGTCCTGCGGGGCCGACCACTTCATCACGCACAGGGTCCACCGGCCCCACGTAGTAAATGAACTTGCCGCGTAGATCGACACCATCGGGCAAGCCTTCGCCCTTCTCGAACAACTCCTGAATGCGCTTATGCGCTGCGTCGCGGCCCGTCAGCATCTTGCCTGACAACAACACTGTGTCGCCGGGATTCCAGGTCGCCACGTCAGCGGGTGTGACCGTATCCAGGTTCACTCTGCGCGCGGTCGGACCCACATCCCAGGTGATGTTCGGCCAGTCTGCAAGGTTCGGCGGCTCCTGCAGCGCAGGCCCCGAACCATCCAGCACAAAGTGCGCGTGCCGCGTTGCGGCGCAGTTCGGAATCATGCACACCGGCAACGACGCAGCATGCGTCGGATAGTCCTTGATCTTCACGTCCACAACGGTCGTCAGACCGCCCAACCCCTGCGCGCCGATGCCAAGCCTGTTCACGGCATCGAAGATCTCGATGCGCAGTTCTTCTGCTCTGTTGCTCGGGCCGCGCTTCTTCAGCGCCGGCATGTCGATGGCATCCATCAGCACTTCCTTGGCCATCAGCGCTGCTTTCTCGGCGGTGCCGCCGATGCCGATACCCAGCATGCCCGGCGGACACCAGCCTGCGCCCATTGTCGGCACGGTCTTCACGACCCAGTCGACGATTGAATCGGACGGATTGAGGATCGCCATCTTGGATTTGTTTTCCGAACCACCACCTTTGGCCGCCACCTGCACATCCACGCTATCGCCTGCGACCAGCTCCACGTGCAGCACGGCAGGGGTGTTGTCCTTGGTGTTCTTGCGTGCACCCGCAGGGTCCGAGACGATCGACGCGCGCAACACATTGTCGGGATGCATGTAGGCACGCCGCACGCCTTCATCGACCATCGCCTGCAGCGGCAGCGTCGCATCCCACTGCACGTTCATGCCGACCTTCATGAAGATGGTCACGATACCGGTGTCCTGACAGATCGGCCGATGCCCTTCCGCGCACATGCGCGAGTTGATGAGGATCTGCGCCATTGCGTCCTTGGCGGCCGGCGACTCCTCTGCGAGATACGCCGCGTGCACCGCATCGATGAAGTCTTTCGGGTGGTAGTAGGAGATGAACTGCAGCGCATCGGCGATGCTGGCAATAACGTCGTCCTGCTTGATGACAGTCATGTGATCTGGTCCATGCATGAGGAAAAGTTGGCGGAAGGAGGATGGCCAAAGGTATGTGGGAAAGCGCGCAGCGCGCAAAGTGCTACGCCCGCTGCGAACTCTAGCCGCGCCGTCGCAGCGCGGCCAGTTCCGTTGACGCCGGCGCCACCGGCTGCTGCAATCGGCGCCCTCCCCCTGCCGTGGACACTGCTGATGACGCTGCTATTCGTGCACGGTTCAGGTGGCTCTGCCGAGTCATTTCAGTATCAGCTCGCTGCTTTCCCGGACAGCCTGGCAGTCACCTTGCCAGGCCATCCCGACGGCGACCTGCTGCCCTCAATCGCCGCATGCGCAGACTGGTTGCACGCTGAAATCACGCGCCTTGGACTTGCCAACGTGATCCTTGCAGGGCACTCGCTGGGTGGCGGCATCGCCCTGCGCTATGCATTGGATCACCCCGGACAGTTGAGCGGCCTGGTGCTGCTCGGCTCCGGTGCACGCCTCAAGGTGCATCCACGGTATCTCGAGCCACTCGAGGCCGCCGTCGCGGACCCAACCCGCTGGAACGCCGCAGGCGGTGGCTTCGAGCGCATCGATCCCGCCCTTGCGGCCGTGTTGAATCGTCGGCGCATCGAGAACGGGCCACGCGCCATGTTGATCGACATGCGTGCCTGCAACGACTTCGACGTCATGGCAGAGGTCGGCAGCATCACGCTGCCCACGCTGGCACTGGTCGGTAGCGAAGATGTGATGACGCCGCCGAAATACGCCACATTCCTGGGCAGCAGCATGCCGAACTGCCGCGTCGAGGTGATCGAAGGCGCGAGCCACTACGGCTTTGCTGAACAGCCGGACGCGTTCAACGCGGCGATCAAGCGCTTTGTGTCCTCGCTTGCACCTGCGCAACTGCCAGCAGGACGCCAAGCATGAGCTTCGTGAATGTGCCTGCCGTCATTGCGCGGGCGAACACAGATGGTGAGTTCCAGCTGCATGCGCGATTCTGGAATGCGCGTCTGGCGCTGGTCTTTGGCGCGGAAGCTCAACGGCTGACGGTCTCACATGGGCGCATGATCGCGACGGAAGCCGAAGCTCTGGACACTGACGCCGATGTCACCATCAGCGCCGCAGTCGCCGACTGGAACGCATTGCTTGAACCTGTGCCGCGGCCGTTCTATCACGATCTGCAGGCCGCCATGGCGCATCACGGCTTCAAGATGAATGGCGAGACACGCCATACCGCAGCCTACTATCCTGCGATCAGAAGGCTCATCGACATCCTGCGCGAGGCGCACAACGACGTGCGGGAGGTCCGCAATGACAACGCATGAAAGCAACGGGCCGCGCTTCGACGGTGCCATCGGGCGCTACGTGTACCTGGCCATCGACGGCATCGAGTACCGCACCTACTTCGAGGAGCACGGCCAGGGCATCCCGCTGCTGCTGCAACACACTGCAGGTGCCGATGGCCGGCAGTGGCGGCACGTGCTGGAAGACGCAGAACTCGCGAAGCACTTCCGCATGATCGCCTACGATCTGCCGTATCACGGCAAGTCCGTTCCACCGACAAGCGAGCGCTGGTGGACGCAGGAATACAAGCTCACGCGCAGCTTTCTGACACAGGTGCCCGCCACCCTGGCGTCTGTTCTCGGTCTGCAACGCCCGGTCTACATGGGCAGCTCGATCGGTGGCCATCTGGGTCTGGACCTGGCGCGTGAACGACCCGATGAGTTTCGTGCGGTCGTTGCACTGGAAGCCTCTGCGTACACGCCTGGCGGTTTCCGCGACGACTTCTACCACCCCAACATCAGCAACGATTTCAAAGCCCACATGATGTACGGGCTGATGTCGCCCACCAGCCCCGAAGCGCTGCGCCGCGAAACGATCTGGGTGTACAGCCAGGGTGCGCCCGCCGTGTTCAAAGGCGATCTGTACTACTACTCCATCGATCACGACCTGCGTACGAGCGCTGGCGAAATAGATACCAATCGCCTGTCGGTCGACATCCTCAACGGCGAGTACGACTGGAGTGGGACACCGGCCGCGGGTGCGGCGGTGGCAGCGCAGATCAAGGGCGCGCGCTACCAGACGATGCCGGGGCTGGGCCACTTCCCGATGAGCGAAGACCCCGTGCGCTTTCTCGACATCATTCGCCCGGTGCTCTATCGCGCGGTTGGGATCACACATTCGGAAAACGCAATGCAGCTACCGCGTTAACGAGTGCCGCAACCACGCTAACGATAGAGATCGCAGCCCGCCAGCTGGCGGGCGATCTCTGCCTCCACGGCCAGGTACTGCGGGCTTCCTACGGCGCCGAAATCACTTTGAAACTGACCTTGCTGCATCCCCTCAGGTAACGCACTCTTGAGCGGGAAGAACGCTGCAAGTTCATAGCGGCTGACCAGCCGGTGCTGCACCTTTGCTGCCGTGTCTGCATCCGCCGACAACACCTCGCCGAAACGCGCACCCGCACGGTCCGCCAACAGATCAGCGAACGAGAAACCTGACCCACCGCGCGCGTCCAACTGCTCTTTCACGCGCCCGGCCACGTCGCTGACGCCTGCGGTTGCAACCTGCACCAATGCCGCGCTGACCAGGAAGTGCTTCACCCAATCCTCACGTCCAAGCAACGTCAGTGGACCAATGCGTGCAGCCGTTTCGGCAACGTTCTGCGGCCTGGGCATACCCGCTGCGGCCGCGATCTCTTCGCTGCCGAACATGATGGCCAGCGCAAGGATCGCGCCTTGGTTTTCAGACACGGGATCACCCACACGTGAGCGCACCTGCGCCAGCCGGAACGCGTTCTGCAGCACCGCCTGAAAACGGTCTGGTGCGCGTTGCAGCCGTGCCAGGTCCTGCTGGATGTACAGCAACTGCGCAGCGACGGCTGCTGTCACAGCATCGCCAGGACCGAGCAGTTGTTGCAGCACGCGTCGCGTTGCGTCGTCCATCGCCACACGTCGATAGGCGACGCCAACGCCGTGTTCATCAACGCGCAACTGGTCCAGATGTGCGACCGCATGCAGCAGATCCGCGGGCGCAGCAAGCGCGTCCTGCGCTATGCCACGCGATGGGTACCAGCCCAGCAACAGCTGCTCACACAGCCAGCCACGTACACGCACTGCGCCGATGGCAAAGCTACACACCGGCATTACTGGCGCAGCACCTGACAGACGAACGGCGGTCGTGCCAGACGCATTGAGATAGCTGCGGTAGGGCACAGGCAGCGCAACCGACAACTGCCACGCCAATGCGTGTTGCCCGTGATCAGACGCCACGCGCACTGTTGCGTTCGGATCGACGCGCTGTGTCAGCCAGCGCAGTACGGCCGCCAGTTCATCCGGCGTGAATGCGAGCACAGCACGTTGCTCGGTACTCATGCGCAGAGGGTTGCCTGCCTGCAGCCGCACAAACAGCGCCTTCACGTCGACCCCCTGGGTAACAGCCGGTACGGCCGCATTGCCCGCTGCTTGCGAGGCAACCTGCGAGGCAACCTGCGAGGCCGCCGGCGCGCCATCGAGCAGCGTGCACCACAGCGCCAGAAAGACACACATCACGCTGACAACGAACACCACCAGTCCCTTCCAGCTGCGATGCACCACTACACCAAAAATTGCACCGATCAGCGCAGGCAACGCCACCATCAGCCAAGGCGGCGATTGCGCCAAAACCGCAGCAAGCAGCCAGGCCGCGACGCACGCTGGTATCGCGATGACCCCTGCCAGCATGCCGCGGGCAAACAGCGCTGCAAGCCGGAGAGTGATCAACGGCCGTTGTCGCATTTCGTGCAGAGTCGGTACGTGCAGAAGCGGCAGTCGAACCACAATCTGCGCGCTGAGCATGCCGATGGGTACGAACAACAGCACTGCGCTGCACAGCACCAGCAGTAACGCAGACCTGACATCCAGCCAGGCGCCGACGAAACGCGCACCTGCGACCAGCTTGAGCACCCACAACGGCATGGCGCCCCAACTCAACAGTGCAGCCAGCGCCAGCACGTAAAGCAACAACCCGAATGCAGGTCGCCATGCGCTGCTACCTGATGTCGAACGCAGCGTGTTCACCTGTTCAGCCGGTCGCTGGACCACGGACTTGTTGAAGCCACAGCAGCAAGGCTGCCGTTGCGGTGGTGCCCGCCGCCACGAGCCACACCGTAGTAGTCCAACTGCCAAGTGTGGCCAGCCAGCCGATGCTCAGGTAAACCGCTGGACCGGCCGCAAGTATGCCGAGCCGCGCCAACGACATGACCGTGGCGCGAGCATCACCGCGCTGCTGCTGCAGATCGTTGACGATACACACCTCAGCGATTCCATTCAGTGCGAAGTACAGCATGCAGCCGAGCACCAGCCCCCCTGCACCGAAACCAGCGCCTGCGGCCAGCGCCAGACCCGCGAGTACAAGGGCACGCAGCGGAGGCAACCGACGTGCGACGCCTGGCATGCGCCCGACCAGCGCCATTGCAAGCGCGCGTACCGCATAGCAGGCGCCAAACCAGAAGCCCATGACAGCCGGGTTGAACCCCGCAGCGTCGAACAGCAGCGGCAGGTACTCCTCGAAGCAACTGTAGAACACCAGACCAAGACCAATGGCCAGCGCGGCGTGCTGCACCGCACGGTTGTCGCGAAAGTCACGCACGGCGGCACGCAGCGCCGACGCAGACGCAGACGCAGACGCAGCCTGCGCTCGCAACGCCCGGGGCGCATGGTCGAAACACAACGGAATCGTGAGTCCGACAACCAAACCGACGGCCGCGCTGATGGATACAGTCACCGCATCGCCAAACGTGGACACCCAGCCACCACTGAACAGTGCCAGCGCAATACCAACCTGTGCACACGCCGAGGCCATTCCGTAGGCCGCCT
>CAMAVY010000234.1 GCA_945861675.1 Klebsiella pneumoniae
GGCAGGATGACGCCACCCGCGCCCATCACCGGTTCGGCAATGAACGCAGCCACGGTGTCCGGGCCCTCCTGCAGAATGCGCTGTTCGAGTTCGTCGGCCATGCGCACGGCGAAGGCGACCTCGGTCTCCCCAGGCTCACCGTGACGATAGAAATGCGGGCAGCTCAAGTGTTTCATCTGCGCAAACGGCACATCGAAACCGGCATGCGAATGCGGCAACCCGGTAAGACTGGCCGCGGCCAGCGTTACGCCATGGTAGGCACGCTGCCGGCTGATGATCTTCTTCCGCTCCGGGCGACCGATCGCGTTGTTGTAGTACCACATCAACTTGATCTGGGTGTCGTTGGCGTCTGACCCGGAATTGCCGAAGAACACCTTGCCCGCATTGCCCGGCACCATGGCCTTGAGTCGCTCCGCGAGTTCAATCGCGGGCTCGTGCGTCTTGCCACCGAACAGATGGCTGAACGACAGCGTGCGCATCTGCTCCGCTGCGACACGCGCCAGACGCTCGTTGCCATAGCCGAGCGCGGTGCACCACAAACCAGACATGCCCTCGAGATACTGCTTGCCGGCGTCGTCCCAGACGTACACACCTTCGCCGCGCACCAGCGCATGCGGCCCTTGCTGCGGCAACTTCGCGAGATTGGTCGACGGGTGGAACACGGCCTCGAGGTCGCGCGCGGCCAGCGAGCGATGGACGTTATGCAAGCGGGCCTGATGCTGATCACTGTCTGGCGAGCCACTGCTGTGGGGAAGGTCGCTCATGGCTGGCATCCGGGAGTGGGAACAATTAGTGGGAACAATCGATGCTGCCAGCACGCGCGCTCAGTGGCCATGGGCACCCCTCGGCAAAAGTGCGCACGGGAAGCTCTGCTCAAGCAGAGCTTCCCGTGTGGGGCATGGACGCCCCACCATTTTCCCTGCGTGAAGCGCTGGGAAAATGCGAGGAGCGCAACGCGCTCCGACCAGAACAAGCCGCAGGAGCGGCTTGTTCAGCGGATGCTTAGGTAGAACACCCGGGCGCGCAAACCAGCGCCGCGGTTAGACTTCAAGCGGTCTCCGCCAACCGATTCCCGAGCCACACCTGCCGCCATGTCGCTGATGTTCGCCAATCCGTTCCAACCGCCGGTCTATCTGCGCGGCGGACACCTGCAGACCCTGCTGGCCAGTGCGCCGTCACGCGCAATCGCGCTGCGCGCACATGCGGTGGAACTGCTGACAGAGTCCGAGCGCATCGACGTGCAAACGTCCGATGGCGTTCGTCTGCAGGCCTGGTATGCAACCGCGGCAACACGCCGTCCACTGGTCATCGTGGTGCACGGCTGGCTGGGCAGCCACGAAGCAAGTTACGTGCTGTCCAGCAGCACGGCGCTGTGGCGCGCCGGGTTCGATGTTGCCCGGCTGAACCTGCGCGATCACGGTGGCACCGACGATCTGAACCCGGAGATGTTCAACTCTGCGCGCATCGCCGAAGCCGTCGACGCAGTGCTGCATTTGATCAACCGCCACGGCGGCGGCGCGGCCGGCGTGCTCGGTTTTTCGCTGGGCGGCAACTTTGCCCTGCGCATCGCGCTGGCTGCATCGCGCCAGCAGCTACCTGTTGGCAGCGTGCTTGCGGTGTGCCCGCTCATCGATCCGGCGTCCAGCATTGCCTGCATCGACCGCGGCGCACCGATCTATCGCGCTTACTTCATGCGCAAGTGGCACAACGCGCTGGATGCGAAACAGCGGGCGTTCCCCAACGACTACGACTTCACACACACCTATGCGCTGCGCGGCGTGGGTTCAACCACCGACTACTTCGTACGTGCGCACACGCAGTACGAAACGGCCCGCGAGTATTTTGCGCACTACACCTTGACCGGCGACTTCCTGGCCGATCTGCGCGTACCGACCGGCATTCTTGCGGCACAGGACGACCCGGTAATTCCTGCCGCGGACTTCGGCCGCATTCAACGGCCGAAGTCACTGCACATCGACATGGCCGACACGGGCGGCCACTGCGCCTTCATTGAAGACCTGACCCGTGGCTGCTATGCCGACCGCTATGCAGTCGAGTGGTTCAAACGCTGGCAGGGCGGTTAGGTTCCTGAGGTTCCTGCGCTCTCTGTTCTTGCTGCGCTCTCTGTTGTTGCTGCATGGGGGGCACCCGCGCGGTCTCTTCGACCCGCACCTTCAACTGATACTTCTTCACCGGCAGTTCCCGCACACGCGTCCCGGTTGCAGCAAACACCGCGTTGGCCAGTGCGGGCGCAATCGCGGGCGTGCCCGGCTCGCCCGCGCCACCCATCGGGCCATCACTGTTGCTGATGTGCACTTCGATGCGCGGTGACTCATCCATGCGCACCATCTGGTAGTCGTGGAAGTTGCCTTGCACGACCGCGCCCTTGTCGATGCTGATCTCGCCATACAGCGCGGCCGTAAGGCCGTACAGAATGCCGCTCTCCATCTGCGCTTTCACGCCATCAGGGCTGACCGCAAAGCCGCAGTCGACGGCGCAGACCACACGCTGCGCGCGTACCTTGCCTTGGTCATTCACCTCGACTTCAACGACCTGCGCCACCAGGGTGCCAAACGACTCCTGCAAGGCGATCCCGCGTCCCCAACCTATTGGCAGAGGCGCACCCCAACCGGCTTGCTTCGCCGCCAGATCCAGCACCTTCAGATGGCGCGGTGAATTCGCCAGCAGGTCACGGCGGAACTGATACGGATCCTTGCCGGCAGCATGCGCGACCTCGTCGATGAACGATTCGGTGAAGAACCCGTGCTGCGAATGATCCACAGACCGCCACGGGCCGAACGGCACGTGCACCGGGCTGTCGATGAAGCGAATCTGCTGCGCCGCGATGGCATAGGGAATAAGTGGCGCTTCCGTGGGCTCGTGTTTGTCCACAAAGCCGTTCTGCCAGGCAATGGGCTGTCCGTTTGCATCAAGGGCAGCGCGGAAACGGCTGGTGCTGGCCATCCGGTAACGATCCTGGCGGATGTCTTCTTCGCGCGACCAGACCACTTTCACCGGCACCTTTGCTGCCATCGCAATCCTGACCGCCTGCTCTGCGTAGTCCGGCAGAGCACGACGCCCGAAGCCGCCACCGAGATAACTCGGGTGCACGGTGACCTGGGCCGGCTCAAGTCCCGCCACGGCGGCGGCGGCAGCGCGGAAGCCCAAGGGGTTCTGGTTGCTCGTCCACAGTTCCAGCTTGCCGTCGTGCAGCCACACCGTGGCATTCAATGGCTCCATGGCCGCATGCGCGAGGAATGGCACGCGGTACTCGGCTTCAACGACCTTTGCCGCAGTCTTGAACGCCGCATCGACATCGCCTTGTTCGCGGTCAACTTTGCCGCCATCGCCGGCCGCAAGCGCGTCCAGGGCCTTGCCATGCTGGGCCACGATCGACGCCGAGCTCACAGCGGCGCTGGCAGCACCGCTGAATTCGATCTGCAGCGCCTGCAACGCCTTGTTGGCGCGCCAGTAACCGTCGGCGACAACGGCAACCGCATCGCCCAGATTGATGACCTGCAGCACGCCCGGCATTGCCTTCGCCGCGGCGTCGTCCACCTTGACCACCTTGCCGCCAAACACCGGCGCTGCACGCACTGCGGCATATCGCAGACCCGGTACGTGTGCATCGATGCCAAAGCGCGCACTGCCATCGACCTTCTCGCGCATATCGAGCCGCGCAACATCGGTGCCCATGAGGGTGAACTGCGCACGCGTCTTCAGCGTGGGATTGGTCGGCGCATCCAATAAGGCTGCAGCGGCGGCCAGTTCACCAAAGCTGGCATGCCGACCACTACTCGTGTGCGTCACCACACCGTTGGCAACGTTCAGACTGCCCGCATCCACCTTGAACTGTGCGGCGGCCGCGCGCAGCAACATGTCACGCGCCGCGGCACCGGCAACGCGCATGCCGTGCAGACCCGTGGTCCGCACGCTGGCCGAACCACCCGTGATCTGCAGGTCCATCTGCTTCGCAACCTGCAGGAAGGCGCCGCGCACCGGTTCCACCAACAGACTGGGCAGTGGATCCGCGCCCAGGATGAAGCCCTGGCCCAGCGCGTAGTTCGCGTAGTCCTCGTGCGCCGGCGCAATTTCGTAGCTCACGCGGCTCCAGTCCGCGTCCATTTCATCGGCCAGCATCATCGGCAGCGCAGTCGTCACGCCCTGGCCCATCTCGGCGTGCGGCACGATGACCGTCACCTTTGAATCCGCACCCACCTTCACGAACACATGCAGAAACTGCTCACCCGCACCCGCAGCGAGCCCCGTGAGTCGGCGCTGCCGCTGGCCCGGTGAAATCGCCACTGCAATCGCCAGCCCACCGGCCGCGGCAATACCTGTCGCAATGAATGCGCGTCGTGTCCACTTACCCATGGAACTGCACTCCCGATGTTGTCGCTGCCTGTGCTGTCGCCGCCTGTGCTGTGCCAGTTGCCGCACCGACTTTCTGAGCGGCGGGCGCAGCGGCACTGGCGGCGCGATGGATGGCCTTGCGTACGCGGCTGTAGGTACCGCAACGGCAGATGTTGCCGCGCATCGCGGCATCGATGTCGGCATCACTGGGGCTTGGATTGCTGGCCAGCAATGCCGTGGCCGACATGATCTGGCCCGACTGGCAGTAACCGCACTGCGGCACCTGCTCATCCAGCCAGGCCTGCTGCACCGGGCTCAACGTGCCGTCGGCTGCGGCCAGGCCTTCGATGGTCGTGACCGCGTGACCAACCGCTGCCGACACCGGCGTGACACACGCTCGGATCGGCTGCCCGTCCAGATGCACCGTGCACACACCGCATTGCGCCATGCCGCAACCGAATTTCGTGCCGAACATCTGCAATGCGTCGCGCAACACCCACAGCAACGGCGTATCGGCATCCACGTCAACATTGGTGACGCGCCCGTTCACATTCAACGTCAGCATGACTTTGCACTCGTGTAGCGGAAACACGGGCATTCTGCACGGTGCGCCAGTTGCCGAACAAACGCTTTTAACGCGACCAGCGGCCGCGGATTCGCAGGTCCTGTCGCAGCGGCCAAGCATCAATGAGCCGGCGTGCTCAGCACACATCCGACGTTCCAACGGGCGCACCAATGCCGCACGATCGCGGCAACCGCGCCGCCGCGGTTTCCGAGGCGCGCCGCCCCGGCCAGCTGGGGCCGGCGCTCAGACGTATCCACTCGCGCTGCCACAGGTGCACCATGCCGCGTCGCTATGTCGATCTGTCCATTGCCATCGAAAACGATGTTCCCTCCGATCCCAAGGGCATGGAGGTGAACATCCGTTACAGCACACACGCGCAGACCGTTGCGGGCATGGCCAGCTTCTTCCCTGGCCTGCGCCCCGAAGATCTGCCCGACGGCGAAGGATGGGCCGTGGAAACCATCACGCTTTCCACACACAACGGCACGCACATGGACGCGCCATGGCACTTCCACTCCACCACCGACCACGGTGCACGGCGCGCGCCAAGCATCGATGAAACGCCGCTCGACTACTGTCTGCGGCCCGGCGTAAAACTGGATTTCCGGCATCTGCCGGATGGCTATGTTGCGACCGCCGCCGATGTCGCGGCCGAGCTCGATCGCATCGGCCACGCCCTGCAGCCGCTCGACATCGTGCTGGTGAACACCCGCGCAGGCAGCGTGTTCGGCCAGCCCGAATACATCCACGCCGGATGTGGCATGGGCCGGGAAGCCACGCTGTATCTCACGGAACGCGGCGTGCGCGTGGTCGGCACCGACGCATGGTCCTGGGACGCCCCGTTCAGTCACACCGCAAAGAAGTGGGCGCAGCACCACGATCCGAAACTGATCTGGGAAGGCCACAAGGCCGGCCGCGAAATCCCCTACTGGCAGATGGAAAAGCTGCATGGCCTGGAAGCACTGCCTGCATTCGGCTTCGAGGTGTCGTGTTTCCCGGTGAAGATTCGCGCGGCCTCGGCCGGCTGGACACGCGCCGTCGCAATCTTCGACGAGTAGACCCGCAGGTCTGCCGCAGATGGTCACCGACAACGCAGACAGCCACGCGGCGATCGACGTACTGATCGCCGATGTCGACGCCGAGATCTATGCGCAGCTGCTTGGTCAGACGCCCGCTGTTGCGGGTCGGTACATTCGAGTACAGGTTGCCGCCGCGGGTGCACACGGCCCCGCTACTGTGTGCCGCATAGCCCTCGGCCAGCCCGACTACATCGCCCAACAGCTTCGCTCAGGGGCAAGGTTCGCCTGGGTGCAGTCCACCTGGGCAGGCATCACGCCGTTGCTCGCCGACGACCTGCCGCGGGACTACACGCTCACCGGGCTCAGCGGCATCTTCGGCCCATGGATTGCTGAATATGTGCTCGCGTATCTGTTGCAGTTCGATCAGCAACTGCTGCAAAGACGCGCGGCGCAACAACAGCAGCATTGGCAGCCGCGCCTGCCGCGCCGATTGCGTGAGCGGCGCATCGCGGTGCTTGGTACGGGCGAGATCGGCAGCGCCGTCGCCCAGGCGCTGCGCGCATTGGGCTGCAGCGTCACGGGGATCAACCGCAGCGGAGGCGACACGGCATGTTTTGACGCTGTAGCGCCGGTCACTGCGCTGCACCGCGTATTGATAACGCACGACACACTCATCAACACATTGCCCGACACACCCGCAACGCGCGGTCTGCTCGATGCGGCTGCATTCGCAGCAATGCCAGCAGGTTCCACCTTCATCAACGTCGGGCGCGGCACTGTTGTCGCCGAGGCGGTGCTGATCGCTGCATTGCAGTGCGGTCAACTTGCGGCCGCAGTGCTCGATGTCACGCAACCCGAGCCGCTGCCCCTGGGCCATCCGTTCTGGACGATGCCGCAGGTACAGCTGTCGTATCACACCGCGGGGCCCAGTCGACCGACAGAGATCGTGCCGCAGTTTCTGGCCAATCTGCAGCGCTTTCTCCGCGACGAACCACTGCTGCGCGTCATCGATTTCCAACAGGGTTATTGAGGCGACTCGGGGTAGTCAGGCAAAGCCGTCTGTTCCCACGGCGACTGTTCCCACGGCGACTGGCGTGTGTCCGTGCAGGCTTCCGCCCACCAGCGCGTGCCACCGTTGTCGGGGTCCTCGCGCAGCTCGAAGCAACCTGCATCGGTTTTCAGTTTTTCACCGAGCGCGGCGCTGCGCTCGTATTCCTCGCTGGTCGCGCCGTCGCGCGCGCGGCGGCGCGACGCAAGCAATTGACGATGTGCAGACGCCGTGCGTGCGGTGTCGAGCTGGCGCGCAAGCTTGCGATCGAATACCCAGCCAGGCTCATCC
>CAMAVY010000235.1 GCA_945861675.1 Klebsiella pneumoniae
TGCCGCGCAGTCTGAATCTGCGACCGCGGACTCGGCGGAATGAGCCAGCTTTTCTTCGCGAGATCGCGCAACGCATCGCAACGCTGCGTGGCTGCAGCATCGCGCAGATCGCAGAACAGACAACTGCAAACGCGCGCCGCTTCTTTCGCTTGCCCGCCGGCTAGTCCAACGCGCCTTGCGCACGCGCCTATCGGCTCGACAGCGCAGGTGCCAGCGCGGCAATCACGTCTTCGGCAGCAAACGGCCAGTCAAGCCGAACGTCACCCGCGGGCCAGCGCAACACGGGAATGTGCTCGCCATAGCGTTCGAGCAGTTGATCGTCCTCGGCAATGTCGATCCACTCAAGCAGCCAACCCTGCAACGCACCCAACTGCTGGAGCATCGCAATCGCCTCCTCGCAGAGATGACAGGCCGCCGTTCCATATAACGCCAGCGTGCGAGAATCCTGATCAGTCAAGGGGTGCAGCATGCGATGGACGTGGCGATTGGGCGCGCTGGACGATACTGCCTTTGCAAGTCTGCTGGGAGTCCGCCGGGCGATACCCTGGGACCGGGCATCGCTCGACCAGGGCTTCACGCGGCAGCAGATGACTATCGCGTTGCCTGACATCACAGCCGGCCACATGCTGCTGCCAAGCTACAGCCGTCTCGGTTTGCCCTACTCGTTTCAGTTCCGTCTGCAGTGGCGCGCAGCTGATGGCCAGATCTTCACCGCCGCGCTCGCAAGTGTTGGCGACGTCACACCCACCCAGGCCGCGATCGCGGGGCGCGGCGTTGAAACGCCAATCGACGCCTTCGTCATGACGGAGCAACTGCAGGCTGTTCGTCTGACCCTGGACTGCTGGCTGCCACCGGGCAGCATCGACACGCAGCAGGGCGATACACAGGAGTGGCTGAGTTGCAGCGTGCGCCCGGTCGCACTGGCGGGCAGCTCGGGCAATCTGCACGGCCAATGTGAAATCGCAGTGCCTGCGCTAAGCCAGATGCTGCTCGACGACGCACAGGACCGGCTGCGGAGTTGCTCGCCGGTCAGCCTGGCCATGGCGTGCAGCGCGCGCGGTCCGGAGCTTGCTCGCGACTTCTTTCTACGAGCCAGCCAGCATTCGGGCATGTACGGCGTGTGGCCCGCGAACATCCACGCTGCCAGTCGCGCCGGCGTACTCGGCAGCGCCGAGCTGTTCAGTGCCGTTGACGATGCGGTGCCACTGCTTCGCGCCGGGGTTCAGATCGTGACATCGACGCGTTGGACCGAAGGCGCGCTGACGAGTGCCGCACTGCCTTCATCTGCGGGCCATCTGATGCTGCTGCGTGGCTTGGGCCCGGACTATGCAGCCGTGCACGACCCGGCTGCCGCCACAGATGAAGACGTTGCACGGCACTACCCGCGAGATGAGTTCTGTAGAATCTGGCTCAACGAGCGTGGCGCCACCTATCTGTTGCTGGCATCGCCCTTCCAGACCTCGGAGCGGCAGAGACCATGATTGACCTGCAGAAGCGCGGCGATGGTTCGAACACGGGCACCGCTACGTCATCCGGACCACTGCCGGACACCCAGACTGGAAACGCAGGGCAAAAAAACCCGCAGTCCGCGGATGCGCATGTGCTGATCCGCCGACCGACACCGGATGATCGCGCCGAGTTCATTGCGCAGATGCGCGCCAGCGAACACCTGCACCGACCGTGGATCTTCCCACCCACGAGCGCGAGCGCATACGACGACTATCTGCGCCGTGTCGAACGCGACGATCATCTTGGTTTTCTGGTGTGCGAAAAGCGCAGTGGCCGACTCGCCGGCGTAATCAACATCAACAACATCGTGCGCAACGCCTTCCTCTCGGCAAGCCTCGGCTACTACGCCGTCGCGGCGCTGGGCGGGCGCGGCTACATGCAGGCCGGCCTGCGCCTGGTGACCGCCTACGCATTTCGCGATCTGCATCTACATCGGCTGGAGGCAAATATCCAACCCGCAAACGAGCGCTCAAAAGCGCTGGTTCGCGCTACGGGATTTCGTCTGGAAGGCCTATCGCCTGCCTATCTGTTCATCGACGGCGCGTGGCGTGACCACGAACGCTGGACGCTCGTCGATCATCGCAAGGGGCTCTACTAGTGTCTTCTTCCAACGCGGAAGCAACAGCAGTCAGCAAGCCGTCGCCGTTCGGTGAGTGGCGTTCGCCGATCAGCGCCGACATGCTGACCAGCGCGGTACGCAGCTTCGGCGCTTTGGGCGTGAACGCCGCCAGCTTGTGGTGGTGCGAAGCGCGGCCCGACGAAGGCGGTCGCACAACCCTGTTGCAGCGCTCGTTCGGCGGCGGCCATCAAGAGCGCCTTGCGGCGCCGTGGAATGCGCGCTCTCGGGTTCACGAATACGGTGGCGGAGCAGTGCTTGCGGCAGACGATGCGTTCTACTTCGTACACGCGGTTGATCAGCAGCTCTATCAAGTGCGCGCCGGCGCCGCGCCGCAGCGCCTCACGAACGAAAACAACACGCGTTTCGCCGACTGCACGCTGGACGCCCGGCGCAACAGGCTGATCGCTGTCGCCGAGATCGCTGCCAACAACAATACCGAGCCGCAAAACCTGCTCGTCAGCGTGCAACTTGATACTGGCCACGTGCAGCCGATTGTCACGGGCGCAGATTTCTTCGCATCACCGCGTATCTCGACAGATGGCACGCGACTCTGCTGGCTGCAGTGGTGCCATCCACACATGCCCTGGGATGCCGCACAACTGCACGTGTGTGCACTGACAGCCATCGGCGCGCCCGAGCTAGTTCGCGCCATCACACGTCCGGACACCGAGGCCGCATTCCAACCTGAGTGGCTGCCTGACGGTCGCCTGGTGTTCATGAACGACCGGAGCGGATGGTGGAATCCCTGGCTGTGGGACGGCCAGAGCGCACGGCCGGTACTGCAGGAGCCTGCCGAGTACGGCCTGCCACTCTGGGGCCTGGGCACACGTAGCTACTGCGTGGTGGGTGGCCACCGTATTGTGGCCCAACGGCTGGTAGAAGGCGCGGCGGAACTGGTCGAGATCGATCTGAACACCGGCGCATTGCGCGTACTCCCCAGTCACTGGCAGCGCTTCGGTCAGTTGTGCAGCGCATCCGGCGCATCCGGCAATAGAGTCTGGTTTGTTGGCGAACGCCACGACTGCGCAGCCGCCATCGTCGAGTACAACCTGGACGACGGACGCGAAGCAGCACTCGAAGGCGGCGAACATGTCGTGGCCGCAAACAACCTGTCGGCGCCTGCCCGCATCGCCTTTGCCGGAGATCGCGGAGAACGCACCTATGCATGGTTCTACGCGCCGTTGAATGCGGCGCACGTTGCGATCGATGATCGTGCGCCGCCATTGATGGTGCTGACACACGGTGGTCCAACCGGCGCGACCTCGCCGGCACTGAACCTGCGCATCCAGTACTTCACCACGCGCGGCTGGGCCGTGGTTGACGTCGACTACGCTGGCAGCACCGGCTACGGCCGCGCCTATCGCGAACGCTTGCGTGGGCGCTGGGGGATTGCGGATGTTGCAGACGTCGTTGCGGTGGTGAAACACCTCACCGCAGCGGGCCGCATTGATCCCGCACGCGTTGCGATCCGCGGCGGCAGCGCCGGCGGCTACACGACGCTTGCAGCGTTGGCGTTCACCGACAGCTTCCACGCGGGGGTCAGCTACTACGGGATCGGTGATCTGTCTGCACTGGCCCGCGATACGCACAAGTTCGAGTCACGCTACACAGATCAACTGATCGCGCCCTGGCCAGCGGCCGAAGACGTGTATCGGGCGCGGTCTCCTGTTCACAACCTGGATGGTTTTCGTTGCCCGGCAATCTTTCTGCAGGGCGGCGAAGACAGAGTTGTACCGCCGAACCAGGCCGAACAGATGGCTGCTGCACTCCGCGCCCGCGGCGTGCCGGTTGCCCATGTGCTGTTCCCTGACGAAGGGCACGGCTTCCGCAATGGCGCCAATGTGCGCCGAGCCATCGCGCTCGAATACACCTTCCTCGCACGCGTCTTCGGTTTCGCACCCGCAGAGCCGATGGAACCTCTCCACATCGACAATCTCCCGGAGCAGCATTCATGAGCGTGGGGCGCCGTATCGCCGTGTTGTTTGGCGGCAAGTCACACGAAGCCGAAGTCTCAAAGGTCAGCGCGCGCGAGGTCGCTGCAGCACTGACCAGCAAAGGACATCACGTCAGTTTGATTCCAGCCGATGCAGGCGTGGTTGCGGCGCTCATGCAGGAACGTCCCGAGGTGGTGTTCCCTGCGCTGCATGGATCACCCGGCGAGGATGGCACGGTACAGGGCATGCTCGAGATGATGGGCTTGCCCTACGTCGGCAGCGGTGTCGAAGCCAGCGCATTTGCGATGAACAAGATCATCGCCAAACTCGCATTCAGTTCGGCCGGTCTGCCGCTGGCGCGACAGCTCGTGTTCAGTGCCCAGGATGACGTAAGCCAAAGCTGCGCGGTGATCACCGAGCAGCTTGGGCAAGCCGTCGCCGTAAAGCCGGCGACGCAGGGCTCGGCAATCGGTGTAACGCTGGTGCGCAACGCCAACCAGCTCCCCGCCGCGCTGCAACTTGCGCAGAGCTTCGGTGGCAGCGTGCTGGTGGAAGAGTTCATTGTGGGGCGCGAGCTGACCGTCGCTGTGCTCGACCTGTTCGGCCAGGCACCACAGGTACTTCCGGTCGTTGAAATTCGCACACCCACCGACACCTGGTACGACTACAAACATCGCTACACCGCAGGCGAGAGCGACCACCTGATTCCAGCGCCCGTCTCTGACGAGGCAACACAGGCGCTGCAGCGCATTGCACTCGGTGCCCATCGCACACTTGGCTGTCGCGATCTGTCGCGGGCCGATTTTGTGTACAGCGAAAGCACCGGGCCAATTCTGCTGGAGTTGAACACACTGCCCGGCATGACGCCAACCAGCCTGTATCCCGACGCCGCTCGTGCGGTGGGCATCGGCTTTGCCGAGCTCATGGATTCGTTGATCGAGAGCGCGCTTGCACGCGCGAAGTCCGGCACGTGAGCCAGCACATGCATTGAAGTGGTTCAGCGAAGCGGCTGAACCCGGAATGGAGCAGTCCCTTGCGCCGCAATACGAGCATCGACGAACGTGCCGCACCGCGCGACTTTCTGCAGCAACTTCCTGTGCTGCAGACCCTGTCAGTGCTGAGTATCGGCCGCCGGTAGAAGCGCTTGAGGCGGGTTCGCGCGCTCAAGCGCGTTCGCGCGCTGTCTAGGTCTTCCCTGATCAAGCCGCTCCTGCGGCTCGATCAGGTCGGAGCGCTATGCGCTCCTCGCATATTCCCAGCGTTTCACGCTGAGAATATGGTGGGGCATCCGGCCAATCCGAAGGGGGGCCCCACACGGGACACTCTGCTTGAGCAGAGTTTCCCTAGAGGTCATAGCCGCGCTCGTTGTGCAGAACAAGATCCAGTCCCTCGGTCTCTTCTTCGGCGTCCACGCGCAGGCCGAAGATCAGATCGGACAGCTTGTACAAGCCGTAGCTGACTACAGCGGTGTACGCGAAGGTCGCGGCAACGCCCAGTGCCTGCACGGGAAGCTGCGTAGCAATTGTGCGGTCGGCCATTGTGAAGCCCTGCCCCGAGAACACGCCCAACCCTGTTGCAGCGAAGATGCCCGTCAGCAAGGTACCCAGCATGCCGCCCACCCCGTGCACGGGAAACACGTCGAGTGAATCGTCGATGCGCAAACTGCGTTTCATGTAGTTGGTGGCGGTGAAGCAGACGAGCCCGGCGATCACGCCGATCAACATCGCAGCCGCGGGTCCGACATAGCCCGAAGCAGGCGTGATCGTGCCGAGCCCTGCAACCATGCCTGTGACGGCGCCCAGTACGCTGGGCTTCTGAAAGCGGAACCACTCAAGACTCAACCAGGTAAATGCGCCGGCGCAGGCAGATATGTGTGTGACCAGCATCGCCATGCCAGCGTCACCATTCGCAGCCAGCGCACTGCCCCCGTTGAAACCAAACCATCCGACCCACAGCATGCCGGCGCCGGTCACGGTCATGGTCATGTTGTGTGGCGCCACGTGGCTCGGGAAACTGCGCCGCCGACCCAGCACCAGTGCGCCGACCAATGCCGCGGTACCCGCCGTGATGTGCACCACGGTGCCACCGGCAAAATCCATCAGCCCCATGTCGGCCAGCCAGCCACCGCCCCAGACCCAGTGAGTGATGGGCGCATACACCAGCAACAACCACAGGCTTGAGAAGAACAGCAACGCGGAAAAACGCGTGCGTTCCGCAAACGCGCCGATGATCAATGCTGGCGTGATCACCGCAAACGTCATCTGGAACAGCACAAATACACTCTCAGGGATGCTGAGCCACAGCGAGTCCTGTGTCATGCCCGCGAGAAACGCCTTGTCCAGGCTTCCAACAAATGCACCGCCCTCGGCAAAGGCCATGGAGTAGCCGACGGCGAACCACAGCAATGACATCAGGCAGGTCAGCGCAAAACACTGCATAAGCACCGAAAGTACGTTTTTCGAGCGAACAAGGCCCGCATAGAAGAGCGCCAGACCAGGCACCGTCATGAACAGGACCAACGCCGTGGACGTCATCACCCAGGCCGTATCGGCCCCGGACAGGGTTGGAGCGGCTGGCTCAGCCAGCAAACTCTGCGACGCGGCCACACAGGAAAAGGCAGCGACCAGCAACGCTGATCGTTTTGCAAACAGGCTCATGTATCCCCCAAAGCTCTCGCGCAATTCGCACCACATCCGGGCTTTCGCCTGAAATGGGCACTATTTTTGCGCGTTGTTTTCCAATGCGAGCTGCTGCACGCATCTGTTTGAGCCGCTTTAGCGCCCCCCAGGCGATAAGACACGGCTTGGGCCGATTCGGAGCAAAGTGCAGGCCAACTGCAACCCTGCGCAGCCGGCGACCTAGCCCAAGTTTGTCACTAGCCGAGCTCACCCTCTGCCAAATCAACCGCTTATGTCTGTATTGCGGCGCGTATGGCACTACATCTCGGCGCTTCCGGCCAGATGATAGGGCAAGAGGTGTGCGCCGGACTCAGACGAGCGTGCGCTGTGTGC
>CAMAVY010000236.1 GCA_945861675.1 Klebsiella pneumoniae
CTGCGGGGACCCAGCCTTTCGTTCTTGCGTCCTGCAGGCCTGCACGCACCACCATCGGTAACCGTGCGTCCCAACAGATCTCTCTGGGTAAGAAACAACAAACTTCGTGCCCCTGATGTCGCCACTACGCATGCGGCTTGCAGCAGATACTGGATTTCGCCACTGCTGGCTGGCTCATCCTCCGCACACGCCTTACGGCGCTTCACTTGCGTTCACCAGGTGCACGCACCTATGGCTTCTACCGCACACCCCCTCGCGGGCTTAACAGCGAGCTTGCGCCCCTCTGCCAAAGCCGTGGTCATCCACAGCAACGCACTTGCCTCTTCAGTGTTGGGTTCCCTCTGCCAGGGCCCCAGGTAGGGACTTGCACCTCCTGTTCGTTGCTCATGCCAGACACACCGGCGCACGGATGCGCCGGCTCCGGCCACTACCCACCCAGGCGGGCTGTGCGGGGATGGTGGTGGGCTGTTTGCGCCGACGTAGAGGCACAGGGACGTGCCGAAAAAAGCGCCACAGGGAAGTGCGAGCGAAGCGAGAGCGGTCGGCGCAAACAGCCCACCACCAGCCCAAAAGCTCAGCCCGCCACACGACCACCTCACCCCAACACACGACCACCTCACCCAGCCGCCATAACCCGCTGCACAGCCGCCCGCTCCAACATCCGCTGCTGATGCGCATAAACCTTGGGAAACCGCTTGATATCCACCTCATGCATCCGCAACCACCGCGCCATGGTGAACAGATAAGGATCGCTGACGCTGTAGTCGTCGCCCAACACCCAGGGCCCGACAAACAGCTCTCGTTCTATGAGCTCGAAACACGCCGCCATGGTCTCGGGCGTCTTGCGCTTCATCTCGGCAATCGCTGCTGGATCATCGGCCCATCGATAGCCACGCACACGATGTGCATGGGCCACATGTACCGTGCTGGCCAGATAGCTGTTGAACGCCTGCATGCGCGCGAAGGCAAAGACATCGTCCAATGGCGCAAGTGCGGCCGCGCGAAAACGTTGGGCGATGTAAACCAGAATGGCTGGCGTTTCACTCAGGATGCCCTGCTCAGTCCCAAGCGCAGGCACGCGCCCCTTGGGATTGATCGCCAGAAACTCAGGCCTGGTCTGTTCGGCATTCGCCAGATCAACAGGCACCGACACGTATTCGGCACCGGCTTCCTCCAACGCGATATGCGACGCAAGAGAGCAGGACGCATGGAAATGAAAAAACGTAAGCATGTGGTTCCCGTTCTATGTGTATCTGCATCCGGCGCACCGGCCGCGCGCCCATTTGTACTGCAACCATTCTGGGGAATCGATGGTGATGTGCGGCCGCGCTGAATAACATCGCGCACTCAGTCCCCGGAGTACGACGGCCGTGTGCAACCTTCGCCATTTGACCAGCTTCGCGCTCATCGCGCTTCTGCTGATCAGCTGCAGCAAACCCCCAGCGACACCCGAAGTCAGCGCAGAAGTCCCACTTGACCCCGAAGCACTGGCCGCTCGCCTCGTCAACGCGAAACCGGGCGAAGTGATCGTGCTGTCGCGCGGCACCTACGCGCTGCGCCGGGGCCTCAATCTCTCAGCAAGCGGCGTGACGATTCGCGGCGCAGGAAAAAACGCCACAATTCTCGATTTCGGCACGCAAACCCAGGGGGCCGAGGGGCTACTCGTGAACGCGTCGAACTTCACCATCGAGAATCTGACCATCCGCAACACCCGAGGGGATGCGCTCAAGATCAATGAAGGCAAGAACATCGTGGTACGCAAGATTCGCGCCGAGTGGACCGGAGGACCCAGCCCGAACAATGGCGCTTACGGGATCTACCCAGTGCAATGCGAAGGCGTACTCATTGAAGGTTCCGAAGCCGTGGGGGCATCGGACGCAGGCATCTATGTCGGGCAATCGTCTCGCATCATCGTCCGCAACAACCGTGCAGAACAGAACGTCGCCGGCATTGAAATCGAAAACTCCAGCCTGGCCGATGTGTACGACAACGTAGTCACCAACAACACGGCAGGCATTCTGGTGTTCGATCTGCCTGGCATTCCTGTGCAGGGTGGGCACGGCACACGCGTATTCAAGAACAGGATCGTCGAGAACAACACCAGAAATTTCGCACCCGAGGGCAACATCGTCGGCACCGTGCCTAGCGGCACTGGCGTCATGATCAATTCCAACGACAACATAGAGGTGTTCGACAACGACATCTCCGGCAACCAGACGGCGAGCGTGCTGATCATCAGCTACCTGGTCACGAAGCGCCCGATCAACGATCCCAATTACGACCCGTACCCGGAAAGCATCCATGTGCACCACAACCGAATTGGCCGGGGTGGCTGGGATCCTGCATCGGACGACCTGGCGCGCGTGCGGATCAAGATTGTGTCGGGCAGCCTGCCTGCAGTGCTGTGGGACGGCATTGTCAATCCCGCACACCTCGTCAACGGCCAGCTTCCGGAAGCGCTGCGCATCTGCGTCCACGACAACGGCACAAACACCATTGCGAATCTCGATGCCGCGAACAACTTCAGGAACGTGTCTGAGGATTCGACTCCCCACAACTGCAAACTGCCAGCACTACCACCCGTAAGGCTTTGAGCTGCTTCGTCGATCACATGCAATGGCGCACCGGTCGGTGCCACCGAGTCACGCTGCGCATGAGTTTGCCGTTTGCGCTCGCGCTACTGTTGTTGACCGCGTGTCATCCAGCGCGCGCGCCACTCCTGCTTACACGGGGCGACCTTCCGAGGCACCTGTCCGAATGGAACCTGCTGCACATAGGAAACGGCAGGCTTGAGGTCAGCGCAGATGCGCTGCCGTACCAGCTGAGCACGCCATTGTTCAGCGACTACGCGCTGAAGTTGCGGACCGTTTGGGTGCCCGACGGTAAACACATCACCATCGCCGCGCGCGCGGGTGCTGAGCCCGGTGCACTAGAGTTTCCAGTCGGAACAGTGCTGACGAAGACGTTCTACTACCCGAAATTGCACGCGCCAGCGGCCGACACGCAATCCGACGCTATACGCAGCAAACCGGCATACCTGGACATGCAGCAGGTGCGGTTGCTGGAAACACGTGTACTCGTGCATCAGCAGGACGGCTGGCACGCCGCCGCGTACGTCTGGAACGATGCCCAACAGGACGCCGTCATCGCGCCGGGCGGCAAGCTGCTGCAGCCCGCGTTCGACCATCCGCAACTGCATCGACGCGTGCAGATCGACTATCTGGTTCCGGATCAGAACCAATGCGCGAACTGCCACGCACGCAATCACACGACCAAACGCCTGCAGCCGCTCGGACCACGCCTGGACAACCTTGCTGCGGCCAGCGCGCGCGAATACACGACTGCCCAAGCGCGCCTTGCCCGCGATGCACCACAGCTGGAACATTGGCGCGCGCGCGGCTGGCTTGCTGCAGCAGGCGAGCCTGCTCGCGCGCTCCCGGCGCTGGCGCGATTACCTGCGCTGGCACGCTGGGACGATGCAGCCGCGCCACTGGCCGCGCGCGCAACCGCCTATCTGGACGTCAACTGCGGGCACTGCCACAACGCTGCTGGCGCGGCGGACACCTCCGGTTTGTATCTCGATCGCAGCAGTCTGGCCGCGGCGCCGCAAGGCGTGTGCAAGGCGCCGGTCGCCGCTGGCAAGGGTGCAGGACACCTGGCCTACGATGTCGTACCCGGCCGGGCCCGCGAATCCATTCTGCTGTTGCGCATGCAGTCCAGCGATCCAGGTGTGATGATGCCGGAACTGGGACGGTCTCTAGCACACGTCGAAGGTGTGCAGCTGATACGCGACTGGATCAACTCGCTGGCGGGCAGCTGCCCACCGCCGGACACGCGGCGCGCACAGCCCATCTGACCCACATCAATCACCGCGCTGCAGCGACCTCGGCGCCGCAGCACATGCGCTCGGCGCCCGCACTGCACTACTTCAACAGGAAAACTCGCTCATGCGCATTGGAATAGCACTTCGAAGCATGGGCGACGCCGCCAGTGCGGAACTGTTGGCGGCGGGCGCCACGCACGCGGAGCAGCTTGGCCTGGACGCCGTGTGGGTGGTCGACCACATCGCCATTCCGCCGGACGACGCAGAAGGCTCTGGCGGTCTGTATCTCGACCCGCTTGCAACACTTGGCTGGCTTGCGGGCCAGACGCGGCGCATCAAGCTGGGGACTGCTGTGCTCATCCTGCCCTACCGACCTGCACTGCCCACAGCCAAAGTCATTGCCACGGTGCAGGCATTGTCCGGGGAACGGCTGCTGATCGGCACCGGCATCGGTTGGATGAAGGCCGAGTTCAAGGCGTTGGGTCTGGCCCGCAGCCGACGGGCCAAGGATGCAGACAGCACGCTGGCATTCATTCGCGAGTGCTTCACCAACGATGTGGTCACCGCACATGGCCAGCCCCTGCTGTTCAAACCGCGACCGAAAGCGCCGCCGTTCATCGTGGGCGGCGCTGCGCCGCAAGCCATCGAGCGCGCGCTGAACCTGGGCGATGGCTGGTTACCGATGAATCTGACGCCGGAAAAGCTCGCACCGCTGGCCGCCGACTACCTGCGCCGCGCCGCAGACCGCGGGCTGCCGGCACCGCGCATCGTCACCTTCCTCGGTGGACCACGGCCGCTGTCGGACGCACGCAGCCTGGTCGCAGAATTCTCGGCCGCCGGCGTGACCGACATGATTGTCTCCGGCCGCTATCTGGACATCGCCGGGCAGACCGCACTGCTCGATTTCGCAGCCGGTCTGCTCGGCGACTAGGGATCGCAGCGCAGGTCTCGCCGATCAGGGCGCGCGGGACTAGACGATGCGCCCTGCACGCGCGTCGGTGTATTCACCATCGCGCAGCACCATGGCGCCGTTGACCAGAACCGCCGCGTAGCCCTGCGCACGGCGCACATAACGACGCGCCTCACCAGGGAAGTCTTCGACGAAGCTCTCTGGCTCGCAATGCAGCTTGCCAAGATCCAGCAGCACGAGGTCGGCGGCCTTGCCCACTTCGATGGTGCCGCGATCGTGCAGGCCCCAGTCACGCGCAACCTCGCCGGTCATGCGATGCACGGCGCGCTCGAGTGGCAGGCGTGCTGTGTCACGAACGAAGTGCTCAAGCATGTGGGTGGTGTCGCCCGTGCCGCAGAACTGGGTGATGTGCGCGCCCGCGTCCGAGGCGCCGAAGTGCAGCAACGGGTGATCGATCAATTGCGCCACAGCCGCCTTGTCAGCGTTGATGACGTTCTGCAACTTGAATTCCGTATCCAGATTATCGGCCAGTGACAGATCGAGAATGACAGCGCCCAGCGACTTCTGTTCAGTCTGGGCGATCTCCATCAGTGAACGGCCCGCGTATTTCGCGTTCTCCGCACAGTTCTTGTCGCCCACGGTCAGGAATGGCAATGCACCACTCATGCCTTGTGCGTTGCTCATTTCGTCGATCAGCGCCTGACGCGAATCAGGGTCGGCAAACTGCGCGCGGCGATCGCCGCGCGGCAGGTCCATGATCTTTTTCCACTTCGGCAGCGCGTACAGCAGCATGCTCGTTTCAGACAAACGCATGTTCATGTCGAAACAGCGCGGCATCACCTGGCCATACACACGACCACCGAGGCGCTGCTCGGCCTCAAGCGCGGCCATGATCTCCCCTGCCAGTGGCGACGCCGGCGACGACAACACCGGTTGCAGCGAACACGGCACGCCGGCAGCGCGGCTGATCTCGCCCAGTTCGCGGATGTTGTCCAGTTCCTGCTTAAGGTCAGGGAAGTACGGCACCACCTGCCAGACGCCACGCCCGCTCTCTGCCATGGCACGGGCGAGTGCCAGTTTTTCATCGAGCGCCGCATAGCGGCTGGGCACCGGCTTCATCGTCTCGTCGATGTCCACATAGGACGACGAGATGCCCATAGCGCCTGCCTTCATCGCCTCACGCACCAGCGTGCACATCTGTTCGATTTCGTCCGGTGTTGCCGCGCGTTCCTGACTTGCTGCACCCATGACGTACAGACGCAGCGCAGAGTGGCCGATCAACGCGCCAACGTTGATCCCGAGTCCGGGACGAATGTGGTCGAGGTACTCCGCGAAGCTCTCCCAGGTGAACGGCACGGCCGCATCGAAGGTCTGCTTTTTGATGTCTTCGATCACGCCGAACATGCTGACGATCTTGTCGCGGCCGCCGCCACGAACCGGCGCCAGCGACAACGAGCAGTTGCCGATCACCACCGTGGTCACACCGTGCTCCAACGACGGCGTGGCGAGCTTGTCCCAGCACAGTTGCGGATCGAAGTGGGTGTGGATGTCGATGAAACCCGGTGTCAGCACCCGGCCGGCCGCGTCGATCTCCTGCAGGCCGGGTGCCAGGTCGGTGGCGCCCGAAATGGCGGCGATGTTTCCATTCTTCACGCCGACGCTGCCTGAACGCGGCGCCGAGCCGGTGCCATCGACGATCAGAGCATTGCGAATCACCAGATCAAACTGCGGCATGGAAAAGCACCTGCGGAATCGAAAAAGACGGGGACAGGACACTAGCAGGCCCGGGGCCATCGCCCAAGGAGAGCGCAGACCCGTGGAGTCGGGCAACATCGATGCCATCGCAATATGACCGGGAGGCGTGGTGCAGAAAACGAACTTGATCGCATGGTGCGTCGCCCTACGGCGGGCCCTCGCACTCGCCGCGCTGCTGGCAGCAGGCGCAGGCCATGCTGCCGCCGAGACAGGCGCGACGGCGCTTGACGCAGCTGTCGCGGCAGAGCCAGACGCAGAAATGGCCGACGCGCGTCGCAGAGTCGCCGCAGACGATCGCCATGACTTCGACGACGCGCGACGCGGCTTCATCGCCAGCCGCACCGACAGTGTGATCCGCAATGCTGCAGGCGATCCGCTCGTAGACCTTGCGGCCTATGATTTTCTGCAGGCGGCGGCACCGCCAACAGCCAATCCGAGTCTCTGGCGGCAGGCCCAGATTCTCACGATGCATGGGCTGTTCGAGGTCGACAAAGGCATCTATCAGGTGCGTGGCTTCGATGTATCCACGGTCACATTCATCGACGCTGGCCCCGGCTGGATCGTGGTCG
>CAMAVY010000237.1 GCA_945861675.1 Klebsiella pneumoniae
GCTTCCGCAAGCGCGAGTACGCAGAAGCCTACTGCCGCATCTCCAGCTACCTGCAAACAATGGCCAACCGCGGATACAACCCCCTCGTCGCCATCCAGATGGCAATGTCCGGAGAGATCTACTCGTCCGTGGGGGGCGAGTAGTTACCAATTGAATAAGTTACCGATGGCACGGTTGATGCTCAACCGGTCTCAACGATGCCGCTGTTGCTCAAGCAATTCACGGACCGTTCTGCCTCGATGCAGGGGTTATCGATCGCGAGTGCTGGGCGGCGGCAAAGTCCAGACATAGAAGCCACTACTTCAGACCATGAACGCTTTACCCCGGCAAATCAGCTCGTCTACCGGGCCCACGCACTGCGAGGCGACGATGGAACACGGCCGTGTGGCCATGCAGGTTCGCGCTCGGCGGTCACGCTGGTTGTTGGTGCGTGGGGCGTTGTCGCGCCGCGATTACAGCGTGTTCGCAGCAGTGGGTTTGATTGTGCCCATCGACTACTCCATCGGCGCGGACGAGATCGTTGCAGACAACAGCATCAAGACCATTGCCGACTTGAAGGGCAAGCAGGTCGCCTATCCCTTCTCGACCTGCGACAACCTGCGGGAGGTGTATGCGCTGAAGCAGGTCGGCATGACCGAAGCGGACATTCAAGGTGTGGATACCACGCCGGAGATCGTGCCACCTGCGTTGGCCGCGGGTGCGATAGCGGGCGCAACTTACCAGCCGAACGTGTCGCTGGCACTCAAGCTCGGCGAAGGCAAGCGCTACAAGGTGTTGTACACGTCGAAGGAAGCGCCGGGTCTGATCACCGACGTGCTGTATTTCAAGGGCGACTTCATCCAGTCCAATCCCGATGAGGCCTTTGCCATCATCGCCAGGCATCTGGACGGCACGCCTGCCGAAGCCAAGGTGCAGTACGCCGGCGCATACAACATTCCCACGGCAGAGATGAGCCACTACTTCGAGCAGCGCGACGACGCCGAGTCGCTGTTCAAGGTGGGCGCCATGATTGGTGAGCGCCTGGTCGGGCGTCAGCAGGTGAAGGCCACGCCATCGATCCCCGATACCTTCGACGCAAGCTTCGCGGCTGCGTTGGCAGCGCATTGAACGCTCGTTGAGTGCGCATGCAGCGTCATCGCCAACAGCATCACCGCAACAATCAGGAACAGTGCGAATGAACACCCACGTGGCCACGCCGGAAATGGACGCAGTGCATTCCACACTCAAGGCGCGCGGCGTGCGCTACCTGTTGCCAAGCTATGTGGACCTGCATGGCATCTCAAAAAGCAAGATGGTGCCGCTGGATCGCTATGCACACATTCTTGCCGGTTCCGAACTCTGCACGGGCGCGGCGCTGGACGGTGTGCCGCAGGAAGTCAGCGAAGAGGAAGTGGCAGCACATCCCGATGCCGACAGTTGCCTGGTGCTGCCATGGCAGCAGGACGTGGCGTGGTTTGCCTCCGACCTGTGGTGCAAGGGCGCGCCGTTCGATGCCTGCGGCCGCAACATTCTCAAACGCCAGGTTGCGCGGGCAGAGGCTCTAGGGTTTCGCATGAACCTGGGTGTGGAAGCAGAGTTCTTCGTGCTGCAGGACACGCCTGACGGTAAGTTCAAGCCGCTGTCGGCGCGCCATCATCTGGAGAAACCCGCCTACGACGTGGCGCGTCTGCTCGACAACCTGCCCTGGCTGGACGAACTCGTCAGCGCCATGAACAGCCTGGGCTGGGGCGTGTATTCCTTCGACCACGAGGATGGCATCGGGCAGTTCGAAGTGGACTTCAAGTACTTCGACTGCTTGAAGATGGCCGACAACTTCGTGTTCCTGCGCTGGATGGCGCACGAGATCGCGCGCAAGCACGGCGGTTTCGCCAGCTTCATGCCCAAGCCTTATGGCGATCGGGCAGGCAGTGGCGCGCACTTCAACGTATCGCTGGCAGACATCAAGACCGGGCGCAACCTGTTCGAGACGAATGACGATCCGCGTAGTTGCGGTATCACCGAGCTCGGCTATCAGTTCATCGCCGGTGTGCTGCGGCACTTGCCCGCCATCTGCGCTGTGGTGGCGCCGACAGTGAACAGCTACAAGCGGTTGGTACTGCGCGGCAGCATGTCGGGCTTCACGTGGGCGCCTGTGTTCGCCTGCTATGGCGACAACAACCGCACCAACACCATTCGCATTCCACTCGGCGGCGGGCGCATGGAGCTGCGCGCTGTGGACAGCAGCTGCAATCCCTATCTTGGCGCTGCCCTTGTGTTGGCGGCTGGGCTTGAGGGGATCGAAGAAGGGCTTGATCCCGGTGACCCACACCGCGACAACATGTACCTGAAGACGCCGGCACAGCTCGCGGCGTTGGGCATCAACACGCTGCCGCAGACATTGGCGGAAGCTGTTGCTGCATTCGCCGCCGATTCACTGGGCGAGCGCGTGTTCGGTGAAGCCATGCGTCGCACCTGGATCGACTACAAGGAGACGGAGTGGCGCAGCTACTTGAACCATGTGTCGGATTGGGAGAAGGCCCGTTACCTCAAGATGTTCTGACCCAGCATGAGCCGCTTAACCAGCCTGGGCCGCGACTACACGGTCTTCGAGCTTGGCGACGTTGCGCTGGACAGCGGCGCAACGCTGCGCAAGGCGCGTCTCGCCTACCAGACCTACGGCAGGCTGAACGCCGCGCGCGACAACTGTGTGGTGTTTCCCACCTACTACTCGGGCACGCATCGCAGTAACGCCCGCATGATTGGTGAAGGCCGCGCGCTGGATCCCGCGCACTGGTTCATTGTTGTGCCGAATCTGTTTGGCAATGGCCTGTCGTCGTCGCCGCAGCTTGTGGATGCGCCCGCGCACGGCTTGCCGGAAGGCACGCAATGTGGCGCAGACTTTCCCGTCTGCTCAATCGCAGACAACGTGCGTTGCCAGCATCGTCTGGTGTTCGAACATCTGGGCGTGCGCAAGGTTGCGTTGGTCACCGGCTGGTCCATGGGCGCCGTGCAGGCCTATCAGTGGGCCGTGTCGTATCCGGATGTTGTGTCGGCGTTGCTGCCGTTCTGCGGCGCGGCGCGCTGTTCACCGCACAACGCAGTGTTCATCGAAGGCGTGCTGGCCGCGTTGCGTGCCGATCCTGTGTATGCAGGTGGGCACTACACGCAGCCGCCGGTGGAAGGTTTGAAGGCGTTCGGCCGTGTGTATGCCGGTTGGGCCTATTCGCAGGGGTTCTTTCGCGAGCATCGCTACCGCGAACTGGGCTACGCCACGATTGAAGACTTCCTGATTGCCTGGGAAGACGAACACCTTGCATGGGATGCCAATAATCTGGTCACCAAACTCGCCACCTGGAAGTCTGCAGACTGCAGCGCAGGCGAACGATTCAATGGAGACCTTGCGCGCGCACTCGGCAGCATTCGCGCGCGCACCATCGTCATGCCCTGCGATCGCGATCTGTACTTCACGCTTGAAGACAACGCGCTTGAAGCAGGCATGATTCCCGGCGCGGAGTTGCGGCCGCTGACGTCGGTGTATGGGCACTGTGCGGGCGCGCCGGGGCGCTTCGCTGACGAGATGGCGTTTGTGGACCACGCGCTGCGCGAGTTGCTGGCAAGCGTGCGCGAGGTGTCCATTCCGCGCTGAACAGCAGTCGTTGAGCGGGCCGATCTCAC
Source organism: Klebsiella pneumoniae (assembly GCA_945861675.1). Taxonomy (GTDB): domain Bacteria; phylum Pseudomonadota; class Gammaproteobacteria; order Pseudomonadales; family Azotimanducaceae; genus CAMAVY01. The sequence goes on from CAMAVY010000237.1 coordinate 3,655, forward strand.
ATCGAAGAAGCAGAAGTTCGTGCACCTATAGAACTGGTTTCCTCGAATGCAAAAGCCGTGAAGAGTAGCTACCTCTGTGTAGGTACCTCCGTGTTGCAGCAACGAGTAGGCTGTCATGTCGAAAGCGATCAGCTGGTGCGTGGTTTTCATCCTTCTGGTGCTTTGGTCGTTCGCATCCTGGGCATTTCATGCAATCGCCGCATGGTCGCTCGCGGGGGCGGCTGTCCTTACCGGCGCAGCCGGGGCGAGCCATGTCCTGCGCCCAACGGACTGGCTTACGCCCTTGCTGCAGTCAGAGCTGGGGCTTGCGTTGGACTCGATGGTTTCCGCCCTCATGCCTGCTATCGCAGCCTTGCAGGGTTGGGTCCCTGCATTGACCAATGGACTGTCGGTGACGGTCTGGGTGGTCTGGGCAATCGGTAGCGCCCTTCTGATTCTCCTGGGCTTCGTGGCGAGCGGACTCACCGCCATGCTGCGCGAGCGTGTGTCCATGCCTTCCATAACTCCACAGCGTCCGCCAGCCGCGTACCTGGCGAGTCGGGGACTGTAGTTTCCGGATGTACGCGCAGGCGCCATCCGTACTCCTACCCCTTCAACGCCTCCAGCATATGGTCCAGTACCCGGCCGTGTTCGTGCTGCGGGCTGAACAGAATGATCTCTGCATCGCGGACCGCGCGCACGCTGTGGCCGGGCGGCCAATAGAAGATGTCGTTGTCACTGCATGTATCCACGTTGCCGTCGGTGTAGGTGACCACGACCTGACCGCAGATCATGTAACCCCAATGTGGCGCCTGGCATGCGTCGGCCTCAAGACCCTTCAGCAGTGGCGCGATGTCGGTTCCGGCACCGAGGGAGAAATACTCGCCTCCCATCGCGCCGACGCCGCTGGCATCACCAAAACTTGGGATCACCCGGGCGACGGCACCGGGAATGTTGATTTTGGTGGGGATTTGTTCTTTTGCTATTCGCATGATGTTCTCCTGCAGAGGGTAAGAAAACGTTCTCGGCCCGCGATTGAGGTTGAAAGACCGTGGCCCGTTGAACGCGTGTCTGGGCCTACCAGGGCGTTCGTGCCGCGTTCGATGCGCTGTGCACATGGCGGTGGCTACGATCCCAGGGCTGTGCCGCAGGGTCGAGGTTGCCCCATCGCGCTGTGGCATGCCGTCTCGCCGTCAGTGGTATCGGGACCATCGAGTCGGCGGCGGGTCGGTACAGATTGATTGCGGTTACGGTCGTGTTATGTGCTGTCGCTGTCCGTCTATGGCCTGTTCGACATGCCATCCTCGCCTTCGGTCGTGGATGCAAGCGTGGTAGCAAGCGTGGTAGCAGGCGTGGAAGTCGCGGTGGAATTTGACAATTCCCGCTCGCCGGGGGCCACGCGTTCGCTCTCGGTGCGGCTGCTCGGTCCAATGGCAATCTATCGTGACGGCGTCCTGGTGGCGTTGCCGCCGTCCCGCAAGGTGCGCGCGCTCATCGCCTACCTGGCCCTGTCGCCGCGTAGTGTGGGCAGGAGCGTGCTGTGTGAACTGCTTTGGGATGCGCCCGGCGATCCGCGTGCCGAACTGCGCTGGTGCCTCAGCAAGATACGTAGTCTCGTCGACGACCCCGGCAGGCCGCGAGTCCTGACCCATGACGACGCGATTGGGCTCGACCTGTCTGACTGCGATGTAGACGCAGTTGAAGTTGCTCGCGGGACCGAACATGGTGTCGATCGACTTGCGGCGCAGCGGATGCAGGCACTGCTCGCGCTTTTTGTTGGAGACTTCCTGGCTGGCCTTGAGCTGGACGACGCTCCGGGATTCACGAGCTGGCTGACAGCGCAGCGCCGCCGCTTCCGCGGTCGCCACCTTGCACTTCTGGAACAGCTGGTCGGCAATGCGCCGGATGACGCGGCGCTGGCGCGACTGGACGACTGGCTGAAACTCGCGCCGTTCGATCGCCGCGTGCACGAGATCTTGCTTGGCGCACTTGTACATCGCGGGCGGATACAAGAGGGCGAGGAGCATCTTGCGTCAAGCGTCGCCAGCTTCGAATCTGAGGGTCTGGACAGCACTCCGATTCGCGAGGCCTGGCGCGTGGCACGTGCTGTAGTCCCGATGTCGCGCCACATACGGGGCGGCGGCGCTGGGCCGCCGCAGGCGTCGCAGGTGCCCGTTGTGCTCGGTCTGGCACGGCGTGCGGCTATTGCAGTCATGCCTTTCGTCAATGTTTCTGCAGGTCGACCGCTCGTCGAGCCGAACCTCAGCGGTGACATGGGCGCCGCACTGGCACATGACGTGATCACGCGGCTCGCCAAGCTGCGCACGCTGTCGGTGATCGCGCAAGGCACAGTCTTCGCGATGCACGAGCGTCGCATCGACCGTGACGCGGTGGGTCGCACGCTGGATGTCGACTATCTGGTCGGCGGTACGCTGCGCTTTCTCGGTGGGCGCCTCAGTGTTGCGGTCGAGCTCGCGGAAACCCGCAGCGCCCGAACGCTCTGGGCAGAGACCTTCACGCACACTCTGGAGGACGCGCTCCTGGTGCTTGATGACATCGGAAATCGGATCGTTGCCACGGTGACCAGCGAGATTGAAACCGTCGAGCGCAATCGCGCCATCCTCAAACCGCCCAACTCGCTTGATGCCTGGGAGGCGCATCATCGTGGTCTTTGGCACATGTACCGCTTCGACGCGCACGACAATGCACGGGCACGGCATTTCTTCGATCTTGCAGTACGTCTTGATCCGACTTTCTCGCCCGCTTACGCGGGCTTGTCGTTCACACATTTCCAGGCCGCGTTCCAGGGTTGGGCAGCGCGCGAGTTTGAGATCGATCGCGCATTCGAGACCGCCGGGCAAGCCATCATGATCGACGACCGCGACCCGGCAGCGCACTGGGCGATGGGACGGGCGCTCTGGCTGCGAGGCCGTGCTGCGGAGTCGGCCGTGGAACTTGAGCGTTCAGTCGATCTGAGCCCGAACTTTGCACTGGGGCACTACGCGCTCGCATTCGTCCAATCGCAAACCGGCGACGCCGCCTCCGCCATTTTGTCGTCTGACCGCTCGCGCCAGCTCAGTCCCGGCGATCCATTGCTGTTTGGCATGCTCGCCTCCCGAGCGATGGCGCTGGTACGGCTTGGTCGCTTCGAAGAAGCCGCCGACTGGGCAGTCCGGGCTGCGGCGCGTCCTAACCCAAGTTTGTCACTTGCCCCGGGCACCGCCTGCTGAATCAACCGCTTATGTCTGTATTGCGGCGCGTATGGCACTACATCTCGGCGCTTCCGGCCAGATGATAGGGCAAGAGGTGTGCGCCGGACTCAGACGAGCGTGCGCTG
>CAMAVY010000238.1 GCA_945861675.1 Klebsiella pneumoniae
GGCGCACCACCCGCGAGTCCATAGGGCCCATGCCGCCTGCGCTCTGTCAGCAGCGAAACACGCGTCGGCGCAAGAAACTCGAACTCCTTTTCGACGCCTTCTCCACCGTCATGCTGTCCTCTACCGCCACTGGCCAATCGCCGTGCATAGCGGCGAATGCGCAGCGGGTAGTGCGCTTCAAGACTCTCGATCGGCGTGTTCAGCGTGTTCGTCATGTGCGCGTGCCGCGCGTTGAGTCCAGCGGCCGTTGGACCGGCGCCGTGGCCGCCGGCAATCGTCTCGTAGTAGTCCCAACGACCCGACGTGGTGCGCGCGCCCATCGCGACGTTGTTCATCGTGCCCTGGCTTGCCGCAGGAAAGACGCCTGGCTGCAACTTTGCCAGCGCGCCCAACAACACATCGACGATGCGCATCGACGTCTCGACATTGCCCGCAGCCACTGCCGCAGGCGCGCGCGCATGCACCAGCGCGCCGTGCCGAGCTTGGATGCGAATTGGCGCGAAGGTGCCCGCACACGCCGGAGCATCCGCCGCCAACAGACAACGAAACACATAGAAAACGGCCGCCGCTGTCACCGAGAGCGGGCAATTGACGTTGCCCGCCACCTGCGCCGCCGTGCCTGTGAAATCGACTTCGATATCGCTACCCGATACGCGCACGCGCAGCGCGATCGGCAGATCGAGATTGCCCTGGCCGTCGTCGTCCAGCACGTCGGCGTGCTGCGCTTCACCGTCAGGCAGCAAGGCATAAGCGGCGCGTGCAACGCGTTCGGCATACGCATCGAGTGCAAGCAGTGCATCTGCCCAGAACGCAGCTGAGGCACTCGCAAACAACACTTCGACACGCGAACGACCCAACGCGTTGGCACTGATCTGCGCACGCAGGTCCGCGAGGCGCGGATGCTGAAGCAACTGCTCATGCTGGCGCCGCTGCTGCAGGACAGCGCTCGCTGACGCGTCCTCGGCCAGACCCGCACCTGCGATGGCAGCGAGCGGAATGCTTGCAGCCTGCTGCAGCACGCCGTCACACAGCAGCCATTGCGGTGCGATCAACACGCCCTCCTCTGCGAGGCTGCGCGACACGGGCATTGAGCCCGGTTCGCTGGCACCAATGTTCGCGTGGTGCGCACGATTCACGACAAACGCGATGGGTTGCGCCGATGTTGCATCGCCATGCGCAAACACCGGTGTAATCAGCGTCACGTCAGGCAGATGCGTGCCGCCGAGAAACGGATCGTTCAGGATCACAGCGCCATTGCGATCCCAGCTGAACCGTCGCACCAGGTCGTGCATCGCAAAGGCCATGCTGCCCAGATGCACTGGGATGTGCGCGGCCTGGGCCAGCAGGCGACCATCCGGCGCAAACACCGCACACGAGAAGTCGAGGCGATCCTTGATGTTCGGCGAGAACGCGGCGCGCCGCAGGGTAATGCCCATCTCGTCGCATATGGCCTGCAGCCGGCTGCCGAACAAACGTAGATCAATCGCGTTCATCGCGTTGCTCAAGACCTGACTCACCACTACTATATCGCCCCTTCTTCGGGCAGCAGCGGCTGCCCGATTCGTTTTTGGTGTCCGGAAAGATCCGGAAACGATGGAGGAGCAGTCATGGCGAACGATGCGCTGATGGCGACCTATAAGCGTCTACCTGTCGCGTTCGAGCGCGGTGAGGGTGTTTATCTGTTCGATACCGATGGGCGACGCTACCTGGACGCACTGTCCGGCATCGCCGTGTGCGGACTGGGCCACGCGCATCCGCGGGTCACGACTGCCATCGCCGAACAAGCCGGCCGATTGCTGCATACGTCGAATCTGTATCAGCTGCCACTGCAGGAATCACTGGCCGCTCGCCTCACGGCACTCTCGGGTATGGAGCGCGTGTTCTTCGGCAACTCGGGTGCCGAAGCAAACGAAGCCGCAATCAAGATTGCGCGGTTGTACGGCAACAATCGCGAGATCACGAACCCCGCCATCATCGTCATGGAAGGGTCATTTCACGGCCGCACATTGGCCACCCTGTCGGCCACCGGCAACCGCAAGGTGCAGGCCGGTTTCGAACCGCTGGTCAGCGGCTTTGTGCGCGCGCCGTATGGCGACATCGAAGCGGTGCGCAAGATTGCCGCCGGCAATGCACAAGTGGTCGCCATCCTGGTCGAGCCGGTGCTGGGCGAAGGCGGCATCATGTTGCCGCCCACGGACTATCTGCCTGAGTTGCGGCGCATCTGCGACGACCATCAGTGGCTGCTGATGCTGGACGAAGTGCAGACCGGCAACGGCCGCACCGGGCGCTATTTCGCCTATCAGCATTACGACTTCCTGCCCGACGTCGTGACCACCGCAAAAGGTCTGGGCAATGGCGTGCCGATTGGCGCCTGCCTTGCGCGCGGTGCGGCGGCCAGCGTGCTCGGGCCGGGTACACATGGCTCGACGTTTGGTGGCAATCCACTCGCCTGTGCTGCGGCGCATGCGGTCCTGGATGTCATCGAAGACGATCAACTGATGCGGCGCGCCACGGAACTTGGTACGCGTATCCGCACGCGCATCGAACTGAAGCTGCAAGGCGCCAACCAGCTCATTGAGGTGCGCGGTCTTGGCCTCATGATCGGCATCGAGCTGAACACGCCGGCGCCGCAACTGGTCGAACAGGCATTGGCGGCCGGCCTGCTGATCAATGTCACTCAGGATCGCGTCATCCGCCTGCTGCCACCGCTGATTCTGAGCGACGTACAGGCAGATGAAATCGCCGACCTGGTGGCCGAGCTTGTGCGCAAGGTTGGGTGAGGCGTGACGCTGCGACACTTCCTCGAGCTTGAGGACTTCAGCGCCGACGAGCTCGAGGCGCTCATCGCACGCGCCATCGAGCTGAAGCGCATGTGGAATGACGGCGTGCGCTACGAGCCGCTGCGCAATCGCACGCTGGCCATGATCTTCACACTTGCCTCCACCCGTACCCGCGTCAGCTTCGACGTGGGCATGCGACAGTTCGGCGGCGGCGCAATCATTCTGTCGCCTGCAGACACCCAACTGGGACGCGGCGAACCCATTGAAGACATGGCGCGCGTGCTCAGCGAAATGGTCGATGCCGTGATGATCCGCACCACCGAACACGAACACGTGCAGCGCTTCGCCGATGCCAGTCGCGTGCCCGTCATCAACGGCATGACGAATCGCAGTCATCCCTGCCAGGTCCTGGCCGACGTGCAGACGTTCGTCGAGTTGCGCGGCAGCATCCGTGATCGCACCGTGGCGTTCGTTGGCGACGGCTACAACATGTGTCAGTCGTACTTGAGCGCGGCGGCACTGTTTGGCTTCAAGCTGCGCTTCGCCTGCCCACAGGGCTACCAACCCGATGCAGAACGCGTGCGGCGCAGCGGCAATTCAGCGATAGCGTGCAGCACGCCGGAAGAAGCCGTCGACGGCGCAGACCTCGTTGTCACCGACGTCTGGTCGAGCATGGGCCAGGAAGCCGAACAAGCGGCGCGACGCCTGGCGTTCAACGGCTATCAGATCAATGACGGCCTGATGGCGCGCGCCAGCAGCGACGCGGTGTTCATGCACTGCCTGCCGGCGCATCGCGGCGAAGAGATCAGCGAACACATGCTGGCTCACCCAAGCTCGGCCGTGTTTCAGGAATCCGGCAACCGTCTGCATGCTCAGAAGGCGCTGCTCGAGTTTCTGCTGGTCACATCCCGCTGATCGACGCCGAAGCCGCCGGCAGCACGAACTCCGACAGCAGCTTCGGACGCCCGATGCCGTAGCCCTGCGCGTAGTCAACGCCAATCTCGCGCAACTGCGCCATGATGGCGTCGCTCTCGACATACTCAGCCACTGTCTGCTTGCCCATGAAGTGCGCGATCTCATTGATCGACTTCACCACCGCATAGTCGCCGGGATTGGTCGCAAGATCGCGCACGAACACGCCGTCGATCTTGATGTAGTCCACCGGCAGATTGCGCAGATACGAGTACGACGACAACCCCGTCCCGAAGTCGTCCAGTGAGAACCGGCAGCCAATCAGCTTCATCTTGTTCATGAAGTTGATGGCGCTGTTCAGATTGCCGATGGCCGCCGTTTCCGTCACTTCGAAGCACACCTTGCCGGTGGGCACGCGCGTCAGGCTGAACTGCCGCAGCACGAAATCGGCAAACGCCTCGTCGTTGATCGACTGGCCGGAGATGTTGATGGAGAAGCCGCCGACACGCTCCACTTCCTCGCGATGCGCGCCCATCCACTGCAGCGCTGTCTTGACCACCCAGCGATCCACCGGTCCCATTCGGTTGTAGGTCTCGGCGGCTGCGACGAAATCGGTGGGCGCAACAACATTGCCCTGCTCGTCGATCATGGTCAGCAACAGCTCGAAGTGCTCTTCGCTGCCCTCATCTTTGCGCACAGGCGTGATGGGCTGGTAGTTCAGCAGCAACCGGCCATCGGCAATAGCCTTGTCGATCTGCACCGCCCACTCCATGGCGCCATGTCGCTTGAGCATCTGCTCGTCGTCACGCACATACATGTGCACGCGGCCGCGGCCAGCATCCTTGGCCGCGAAGCAGGCGGCATCGGCCTGACGCAGCGCGCCTGTTGCGGTTTCCGAGTCCGAATCGAACTGCACCACGCCGATGCTGGCCGTGGTCGAATACAGGCGGCCCTCGACCTCGAAACGCAGCTCACGCAACGCATCGAGCATACGTTCGGCAATGGCCCCGCCCTCGTCCGCACTGGTGCGATCCAGCAGCACACCGAACTCGTCGCCGCCCAGCCGCGCCAGCGTGTTACGTGAGCCGCGCAGCGCGTGCTTCAGGCGCGCAGTCACCTGCTTCAACAGTTCATCGCCCGCGCTGTGACCGCTGGTGCTGTTGATGACCTTGAACTGGTCGAGATCGAGATACAGCAGCACATGATGAAAATCGTTGGCCTTGGCCGAGGCCAGCAGTTCTTCCAGCTTGCGTTCGAACTCGCGGCGGTTGATCAGCCCCGTCAGCTCATCGTGGCTCGACTGATAGGCCAGCTGGTTGTGCATGTTCTGCAACATGCGATGGGTCGCGCGTTCTGTCAGCGGCAGGTCGAACTCATCGAGCAGCGTCACCGAACCCTGGCTCAGCGCGTCGACCATTTCGCGCAACGCGAACTCACGCACCTTGATGCCGTTGCGGTTCACCAGCACGAAACTGGAATGCGCTTCCCCGATGAATGCCAGGGTCAGAATGCGCGGTCGGCCGGTCTGGTCCGCGTATGCCAACCAATCACCCACCTGCAGCTTGCGGGCCTGTCCGAGCCACTTGCGCCACTGCTCGCGCGCCTCCTTGTCGGCGGCGTTGGGTTCCGGATCGGGCTCCGGCAGCACGCCGTCCAGATCGAGTGCACCGGCCACTTCGGGTCGACGCACGCGCGTACGCGGCAGCTCGGCCGCCGTGCCGTCAGCCAGCGCGGCCGCAAGGCGAGCCAGCAGCGGCTCACGTTTGCTGGGCTCATGAGAAATGCTCTCAAGCCCGGTGCGGACAACGTGCACGATTTCGCGCGCCTCAGCCGCCGAGGCGGGCCGATCGCCCGATAGTGCCGACGAAATTCGATCGGCAACTTCCAGATTGCGCCGCCACTCCGCGCTTTCCGGACCGTGGCGAAGGTAGGAGTGCACCATCAGGTTGCGCCAACCCGGGTTGAGCAGTTCGAGCAGCAGGTCGGGCACTTCACGTTCAGCCAGCCGACGCGTCAGCACATCGAGCACGGCACGCCGGGCGCTGGTGAGTTTCTGCTGCCCTTCGCTCTGCCGCACCGTGCGTTCGAAATTGCCGCGATAGGCGCGGGTCTGCCGTTCAACCAGCGGATGCAGGTTCTTCAGAACATCGTCGAACACCGCCGGATCGTGATCGAATTCGCTGACCAGGCGATGCATCAGTTCATCGACGCGACGGCCCACTTCGCGATCGATGCCCTCGGCTTCGTCACTGGTGTTGCCGAGCTTCGCAAGTTGATCGAGCACCGCCATGGCGGCGTGCGGCTGATGTGGCGAACTGTTAAGGAACTCGGGCTGAACGGTCGCAAGTTTCGACAGCGTCAGCTCAAGCTGCTTCACCCAATGCTTGACGCCATCGGTGATCAGGTCGTCCTGCTGCACGGACGCCACCAGATTCTCGACCACCTGCATGCGGTCGATGTCGGTTGTGGCCAAGCCGCGCCGCGCGTCGCCGGAGCGCTCGCGCAGCCGCTCCGCCAGTTGCACGCGCAGCGGCCGACTGGCCACAACACCGCCCCGTTGCAGGTCGGACAGCCCAGCCAGTATCTCCAGCGAACTGAACTCCGCGGCGCCAGGGCTGGGCGCCTCCGGCATCGCTGCGGCGCCACACGCTGACCTTGCCTGCCGCTCAAGGTCCAGCAATTCGCGGACCGCCTGATACGCACCGACGCCCCAACCCGCCGGCCCATAGCCGCCGACGCGACCCGGCGGCGCGGCAGCACCGATTCCGGAACTGGCACCAGCCAGCCCACCGCCAGGTCCGCCAGCCGCCCCGCCCCGCGACCGTAGCCGCAAGTCCGGCAAGCATTTCGGGCGACATCTGTTCATTGCCAGCGGCTGGACTACCCGCACCCGGCACAACTGAAGGGCCGACGCCAGACCCGCCACCGAGCGGATAGACCGCACCAGGCGCAAGTGCAGCACCGGCCACGCCCGGCGGCAGCACAGCGCCAGCTGCGCCGGCAGCGACACCGGCCACACCGGCCACCATCGGGCCGGCAGCAGCCGCGGCCACAGGCGCACCGCCCGCCGCCGCGGCACCGCCCGCTTCACCACCAGCACCGGCAGCAGCATCCGCAGCATCTGTCCGCGGCTTCGGCTTGGGTGGCGGCGGCTTATCGACGATCTGATCGAGGGGCGGAAACAGTCCCGACCCTGCCAACCAATCGTCGATCGACGAATAGAGATTGCGCAGCAACGGCAGC
>CAMAVY010000239.1 GCA_945861675.1 Klebsiella pneumoniae
CGCTGAGCGCAGCGCCTTCGAGGCGCGCGACACATTGGACCGATTGTTGCGCCGGGCGAACGCCGCGCGAATGCTGTACGAGACATTGGATGCGGCGCGTGCCGCGATGCGTAAGGCCTATGTCGCGCCGCTGCGTGAGGGCATCGAGCGTCTCGGACGGCTGGTCTTCGGACCGACACTGCGCGTGGAGGTCGACGACCGATTGCAGGTGGTTCGCCGAACGTTGGACGGCGTGACCGTTGGCCTGGATCAGCTGAGCACGGGTGCCCGCGAGCAGATGGGCCTGCTTGTGCGGCTTGCTGCGGCCACGATGGTTTCGGTCGACGGTGGCGTGCCGCTGGTGCTCGACGACGCTCTCGGTTCGACCGATGAAGTTCGCGCGCAGGCGATTGGCACCGTGTTGCGAATCGCCAGCAAAGACATGCAGACGATCATCCTGACCTGCTCACCGGAACGTTATGTACATGCAGGCGCCGTTGCGACCGTAAGTATGTAGCGCGCAACACCTCAATCCTGTGTGTTGCGCATGCGCGCAATCGCGTCCTCACCCATCGGGCGCGGATCCTTCACGCGCAGGCTCATCCACCACTCCGCGGCAAAATCACGGCGCAGATACGCGTTCACTGCAGCGGTCAGCGTCATTGCGATCAAGGCGCCGAGGCTTGCGAGCGCCATGTCCTTATGCGCGTCCCACACATCGCCCTGTGTGCCGAGGTAGGCGGCGCCCAGCCCGCCACCCAGCACGGATGCCGCGCCCCACTCGATGAGCTCGTACAGCATCGATGACGACATGGTCAGATCGAGCGGCAGAAAGTAGCCCCAGAAGCCCTGCACATTCGCAACGCGCACGAACAGTTCGCGTACCGGATACGCCAGCAACAGCCCATAGGAGAGGTGCACGACACGATCGAAGTTGTTGCGCTGCCAGCCGAACATCTGCTGTGTGTCGGTGCCGAAGGCGGCTTGCAGCCAGCGGTCCCAAGGCACTTCCGAGTAGGTGTAGTGCGCGCCGAGCGTGTGCAGGCACATGAACAGAAAGATGAATGTGTAGGAGAGCCGCGACAGGCGGAAGCTGCGCCACGTGCTTGTGAAGAACACTGCGGCCAACAGGGTGAGCACGTTCTCGACCAACCAGTCGTCGCGGTACAGCGGCGCGATGGCAAGCGCCGTCCACCAGATGATGAACAGCGCGACGAGTGTGCGGACGTAGGAGTGATGCTGCATGGCTGGGAACGACGCGTGGCGCTCAGGTCCTGTACCACCAGGGATAGAACGGCGGCATTGCACTGGCGCGGCCCTTGAACTGCGGGTCGCGCTTTTCCAGAAACGACAGCACGCCTTCCTTGCCATCGCCGATGCTCGTATAGAACATCGCCAACGACTCCACCTTGTGCGCATCGATGGGATGCGCTTCGGCGTGGTTGCGCATCAGCATCTGGCGCATCAGTGCAACAGACACGGGCGATCGATTCGTGGTGCAGCGACGCGCCAGCGTCATCGCCTCCTGCAGCAGTTGGTCTGCGGGCACCACGCTGCGCACGAGCCGTCCGCGCAGCGCTTCCGTCGCGTCGATGATGTCGCCGCTGTACACCCACTCCAATGCCTGCTGCAGGCCCACGAGGCGCGGCAGGAACCAGGTTGAGCACGCTTCAGGCGCCACGCCGATCTTGCCGAACACGAAGCCGATGCGTGCTTTTTCAGAAGCAATGCGGAAGTCCATGGCCAGGGTCATGGTGGCGCCAATCCCCACGGCCGCGCCGTTGATGGCGGCAATCACCGGCTTCTTGCAGTCGTAGATGGCCAAGGTCACGCGGCCGCCTGTGTCGCGCACACCTGCATGAATGGCTGGGTCATCGAGGCGTTGCTGCATGTCCTGCATGGTGGGCTGTTGCGACTCGTCCAGGCCGAACACGTTGCCAGATGTCGCGGCGCCGGCAGACAGATCCATGCCTGCGCAGAACGCGCGGCCGCTGCCGGTCACGATGATGGCGCGCACGGCGTCGTCTTCACTGGCCGCGCGGAATGTCTGCTCGAGTTCATCCGCCATGGTGACGGTGAAGGCGTTGAGCTGCTCCGGGCGGTTCAACGTGACGATGAGCACGCCGTCGTCATTGCGGATATCCAGCGTGGTGAGTGGGGCGGGCTGTGGCAACGAAAGGTCTCCTCAACGAACAGCGACGGGTGTGTCTTTCAGAAGGGTATGTGCTGTGCTCGCTTCGGCTGATTGATCCGCTGGCGGCACAGCGTCGATCGCGAGCTGATAGGTCAGCACGTGCTGGCTGTGTGCCGCCAGCACAATGCGCCAGGTGGGAAAGCCATCCTGCATCTTCCAGCTGTTGCTGCTTCTGCTGATGCGCGGTGTGCTGATGTTGGCGCCATCGGGTGTGCCGCCATCCACTTGATTGGTCTGCGTGAACTCAACAATCTGTTCGCTGCCGGTGCTGTTGGTCAGCGTGTGCTCGAGCGTTGCGTGCAGCGTGATGCCGCTGTCCAACCAGTGTTTGCTGGTGCTGCCGTCGATCTGCCTGGTCTGCACGGAGACGGCGATGGTGTCACCCAGCGGCACACGCCAGTCCACGGCGTTGGGCGTATCGATGCTCTCGCCGCGGTCGGTAAGCAGCGGGCCGAATTCCGGGTGTGGGGTGAACACGGCCACGTTGCCGGCGGGCAGCGGTTCGCCCAGGCCGTGCTCGCTGTCATTGCGTGATCGCAGCAGCACGGTCGTTGGCGCCGGCGTGCGTTCGGGACTGCTGTTGTTATCGGGCACGCTGGCGCGATAGCTGTACATACGCTCGATGGAAATGCGTCGTCCCTGCAGCAGCATCACCTGTTTGGCTTGCGCGGCCAGTACGTCGGTCGCAAACGGCAGGCGATAGAGCTGGTAGTCCTGCAGGGCTTCTCGTTCGGCCACCTTCGCGGCGGTAACAACCATCGCCTCTACCGCAGCGGCGCGCGCCAGCATGGGCGGTGCAGCCGCAGGCGCGAACATCGCAACGTCCTCACTACCTTTGTAGCGCCGCGAAAAATCCGTCGTTGAGCCCATTGGCCAGCACGCACGCGCAGCCGCACGCTCCACGGCGGCTTGCGTTGGCGCATCCCACACGCGTGAAAGATCACCGGCAACAACACCCACGGCCGCGTCGGTCAGGCCCTGACTACCTTCGTTCTCGATGCTCAACCAGGCGCTCAGGCTCGCATGCTGCTGATCGGGTTCCAGCACCAGCGTGTAATCGGTCTGCCACTCCATGCCGGTGACGAGGTACGACAACGTGATGCTGTGTGTTCCGGCGGCTGGCTGCGTCAACGTGGTGGACAGCGAGGGCTTGGCGCGCAGGCCACGTGGAATCTGCTCGAAGGTGATGCGCTCGGGCAAACCCGAGCAGCCGAGTGCCTCGAAGCGTTCGCCGCCGGTCTTGTCGAGGTGCGCCAGCACAATGCCATCGCCCGCCGATTGCACGATGGCGCGTTCGCTGCTGCTGGCTGCGCGTGTGCCACGACCGACCAGCCCGCGTGTGACGGTGACCGCGTTGCCGATGGATCGCCAGAGCAGGCTGCGCGGCGTCAGGCCGTCGTAGTCGAAGTTGCGCTCGCCTTCCTGGCCCAGGCCGACCAGCACGGCAGAGGTTGGAATCATGCGATCCATCACGCCGTCGAAGCGCACGCGTGCTTGCGCGCCTTCCGGTATGTCGACTGTGCGGGTCTCGGTGACCAGCGCCAGGTCGTCGCGATACACCGTCAGTGCAACGGCCGTCGGTGCGCTTGCCTGCACCTCGATCGGCTCGTCGGCAAGACTGACCTGAACAAACCACAGCGCGACAACAGCGCATGCGCGACGCACTGCTCGATGACCTGCACGACGCTGTAATCGCATTGCCATGCGCTGCTGCATCAGCCTTCGCGGATGCTGTAGGTGAGTTCTGCTTCGCCGTTGGCCGGCAGCGTGATGTTCCATTCGTAGGTGTTTGCGTCCACGCGCTGCGCGGGCATGGATTCGTCCTGCAGCGCATTTTCTGGATTGCCAGCGCTTTGCCTGAATACAAGCGTGACCGCGGCCGCGCGCGCGTTGCGGAACACATAGCGCATGCGTGAAGTCTGGCTGCCGCCCAGGTTCGACTCGCTGCTGACCAGCGTGGGCTGATAGGTCACATCGAATGCTGTGCCCACGCACACGAACATGTCGGAGCCTTCGGGTGTGTGTTCAACGTTGTCTTCACCGATGAACTGGCTGCGGGCCTGGCTGTCGCGTGCGTACAGACGCAGTGTGCCTTTGGGCAGTGCGCGTCCGAGTCCGCCTGCACTGCTGTTCTGAAAGCGCAGTTGCACCGCGGCGCCCTGCGCCACCGGCGAACTGCCGTAGCCACTGGCATTCACTGTGTAGACCTTCTTCGCCTGCACGTTCGGTGCATCGATGAAGCCCACCTGCTTGGTCTGGTTTTCGGCGATCGTGGTGGCTTCCGGCAGCTGATAGATGTGGAAGTCGCCGAACGCCGTGCTGTCTTCGGTGCCGGCCTGATCGGGGCCCTTGCCCGCGCGGACTGTTCCGCTACCGAGCATGGGGCCGCCGCGCGTGGGCTGCGGATACTGCTGCACGTTGCCTGGGCTGCCGGCGATGAGTTGCGTGCGCACGTTCTCGTAGGCAACACCCGACTGATTGCCCAGCGTGATCCAGCCTTGCAGTTCCAGGCGCTCGTTCTTTTCATCGAACAAGCCGACATAGTCGGCGCGCCAGCTCAAGCCGCCCGTGAGATAGCGCAGCGTTGTTGTACGAGCGCCGGCGCTGCTGCTGTCCACGAGCACCGACAGCGTTGGTCGGGCGCGCAGATTCGGCGGGATGCGATCGAACAGCACGCGCACGGGCAGGCCGTCGTCGCGCAGCACTTCAATGCGATCGCCGATGCGCAGCACAACGCCTTCGTTGGCGGCCAGCACCTGCGCGGTTTCTGTCACCTGCTGGCCGGTCGCGGGGTTGGTGCGGACGATGCGCACGGTGCCACCGACCGCCTTCTCCATCAGCTTCGATGGCGTGAGCAGGTCGAAGTCGAAGTTCTGTTCGATGACCGCAATGCCATCGGCCTGCAGCGCCACCGATTCAGGACGAATCTGTCCGGACACGCCGGGAAACTCCAGGCGCTGGCGGCCCGCGGTTACATCCATCTGACGTGTGTCCTGCACCAGTGCCAGGTTGTCGTTGTAGATGGTGATGGCTGTCGTTGATGCGGGTGCGGCCCAGCTGTGCAGGCCTACGATGCCGCACAGCAGCGTGGCAGCGGCGCCGATTGCGCGCGGTGTGGATGCGACAGCAGAGAACAGGTTGGGCATGCGGGCGGTGCTCCGGGCGCGTCGTGAGCCGGCAATTCATGTCGGCGGCTGGGTGCGGCGGAGTATGCCGTGCGGCTGAGTCCGTGAGTTGGGCCGGTGAGCTGGGCCCGTGAGCTGGGCCCGTGAGCTGGGCCCGTGCTGTTTCTTCAGGGCGCAAGATCAGCGGCGGTTTACACCGTGGGCAGGAACAGCACCGACAGTTGATGGGTGTGTTCAATGCGGTGCCGCGGACCCATCGCGCTCTGGCCCGTCACGGCAGCATGACCGCGGAGCTTGCGGTCCACCCACACACCGGTCATGCCGTGGCGTTGTGGTGCGAGCACGTCCCATTCGAGGTTGTCGCCGACGAACCACACTTCTTCTGGTGGCAGATCCAGACGTGCCAGCGCGTGTCGGTAGGCTGCATCCTCGGGCTTGCCAACACCCAGTTCGCCCTCGACCTGGATGAACTCGAAGTAGGCTGCCAGTGCAAAGCGTTCGATCTTGTGCCGCTGTTCTTCGGTCGTGCCGTTGGTGACCAGCCCCATGCGGACGCCGCGCTGTTGCAAGTCTGTCAGCAGCGCTTCGACGCCAGGCAGTAGATGAATGAGCGCGGTGCGCAGTGCGGTGTAGTCGTCTGCGATGGCGTGTGCTGCGGGCACATCGTTGTGGCCGATTTTCTGCAAAGCCTGCTGCACCAGCGTTCGCCGCGTGTGCGGCAGGCTGCGGCGGCCGATGCGGTGTCGCTCGGCGTCGGACCAGTACCAGGTGCTGTGTTCGTTGATGGCGTTGCGCATGGCGCTTGCGTCGATCGTCGTGCGCGCCGCGTGCGTGGCGATGACCTGCTGCCACGCTGCTTCACTGACGGCGTCGAATGCAATCAGTGTGTCGTCGAGGTCGAACAGAATGGCGGTGGGTGTGTGCATGGTGCTGCGCGTGTGCAGATCTGTTGGGGGGCCGCCGCGCCTGTGGCGCGGTTGTACCAACGGTGCTTTTTTTCTAACTGGCACCTTACGGTGCTTTTTCCATCTGGCACCTACGGTGCTTTCCTTCCATCTGGCACCTTACGGTGCCGGGCACATCACCCCGAACACCGGCTCGAAGCTGTCCCAGCTGGCGGGCTTGCCGAGATCCAGCGCGAGATACGGGTCTGACCGCCCCACAGATTGCGCGGCGATCGTGCGCAGGCTTTTGCTGTTATCTGCAAAGCCATCTTCACCTGCACCGAGCAGCACCTCGCTGCCGCCACTGAGCACCCGCACCTCACCACTCAGCACACTCACATGCAGCCCTGCTTCCGCGCCGCTCTGCTCCGTGCTGCTGAACAGATCATCCGGCACCGCCACCTCGTCCGGCCGCGGCGTGTCCAGCTTCGGCGTGTCCTTCACCGGTACCGGTACCTGACCCGGCTGCAGCACACACACCGTCTTGCCCGCCGGCACCTGCGTCTTCGTCTCCTGGAACTCAATCGTGCCCGCCCACACCGGCGGTTTTCAAGATAGTTGTCGCCTCGAAGGGTGAATCAAGCTGCGGCTTTGTTGGGTTCTGCCTCCTTGAGTTTTGAGTGATCAGGGTTGAGGTGAACGGCATCGATGAAGCGCCAGTTGCGGGTCTGCTGTGACCAGCGTGTTG
>CAMAVY010000240.1 GCA_945861675.1 Klebsiella pneumoniae
AGTTCGGCGAGGCCATCGAATACCGCGCAGAGGCCTATCTGGCGCTGGGTCAGCTCGATCAGGTGAAGGCCGACTACATGCGGCTTGTGGAAGTCGACGATGACATCGCCGAACTGTTGCTGGCGGCTTTGCAGGCCTGGTCGAAAGCACACAGCACGGATACCTCCGATAGCGTGACTGCATTTCGCGCCTGGATTGCCGAACGTGCTGCGCTGGCAGGTTTCATTGGCGGCGAAGCGCGCGATTGGAACAGCTGAGACTGATGTCGGTACGGCAGCGGTTGTACGCCGGCTGTGCTGCTAGTTGCCCTGCGGTGGTTGTGTGTAGCACTACTGCTGTGTGTGGCAGTCGGGAATGCGCGTTGCGCGTCAGCAGGCTCATTTCCAGCCCGCGCCTGGCCGCCCGATGATCCTGCGCTGATCGCGCTCGGGCGGTTGCTGTTCTACGACCCGGCGCTCTCGGTGAACAACAGCCTCGCCTGCGCGGGTTGCCACGTGCAGGCACTGGCGTTCACAGATGGTCGACGGGTGGCGCAGGGCGCGACGGGTGAGCTGCATAGTCGCAACACGCCGTCGATCGCGAATGCGGCCTACACCAGCAGTCTGGGTTGGTCCGACCCACTCATGTGGAAGTTGGAAGTTCAGCACCGCGTACCACTGTTCGGCCGCGCGCCAGTTGAAATGGGATTGCTTGCGCCTTTGCCGCGCGCATTGCGTGAGCGCTTGCGCAGCGAGCCGCGCTACGTGCGCGCCTGGGCCGCGCTAGGCGCGCCGCGCAATTTGCTGCCACATGCATTGCGCCATGCACCACAGCGTGTGGAAGTAGAGACGCTGCTGCTGCCGATTGCCGCCTTCGTACGGTCGTTGGTGTCGAATGGCTCTGCCTTTGATGCGTGGCTGTACCGCGATGACAAGCAGGCGCTGTCGCCTGACGCACTGGCCGGGTTTGCATTGTTCAACTCGCCGCGTCTTGCTTGTGGTGAGTGTCACCAGGGTTTTCTGCTGGGTGGGGCGGTGCGGACGTTGAATCGTCAGCAGGCGCCGGAGTTCTTCAATACGGGCGTGGCTCGGCACACACGGGCGAATGTTGGGCGCCCGGATCAAGGGCTGGCAATTCATACCGGGCGCGCCGACGACGTCGGCAAGTTTCGAATACCCTCGTTGCGCAATGTCGTCCTGACTGCGCCCTACATGCACGATGGTTCCCTGCCGGATCTCGATGCCGTGCTGGTTCACTATTCGCGTGGTGGACACGATGGTGCGGCAGGCAACGCGGATGTGGATCCGAATCTGGCCGCGCAGATGCGCGGCTTCACATTGACGCGCGAAGAGCGTCGTCGGTTGCTCGCGTTTCTGAATGCGCTAACGGATACGCGGTTCGTGACAGCGCCCCAGTTCGCAGACCCATGGGCTGAACCCATGCTCGGTGCCGCGCAGGAGCCGCGCAATGGTGGTGTTTCAGGGCGCTGACGCCAAGTGCTGATGTGCGACGCTGGGGTCAGGCGCTTGCGAGCACCTGACCTTCTTCGCCAACGACCAGACTATAGGGCGTCGATTGCAGGTACGTCGCTTCTTCGCGCAGGTCCAGTGCAGTCAGCGGATG
The DNA here is from genome assembly GCA_945861675.1 of Klebsiella pneumoniae. GTDB lineage: Bacteria > Pseudomonadota > Gammaproteobacteria > Pseudomonadales > Azotimanducaceae > CAMAVY01. The sequence continues at coordinate 1,603 of CAMAVY010000240.1, forward strand.
GGATTGCAGAAAACCACGTGGGAAGACCATTCGCAGCGTGCTGCCGCGCACATCCGCCTGGATGAGTGGCGGCGCCTCGCGCGAGCGATTGCGCCGCAGTACAACGGCAATGCGCAGCAGTATGGCCAGCTTGCAGAGCTCGGTGGCCTGACCTGGCGGAAACGCGGCAAGGCCTTCGAGCGGGAACTTCCGGCGGTGCGCGCGCACGAGAAACGCGAGGCGCTGCTGTTCGGAGCGTGAAAACCCTGGCATGTCCATGTGCTGCAGCAGGTAGCCGCCGTGCTTGTGGTACTGGTTGTGCGCAATGTCCAGACCGACTTCGTGCAACGCTGACGCCCATTGCAGCAGGTGCTCGTGCTCTTCGAGGCGAAGCTGCCAGTCGATGCTGACATCCACCAGCAGCTGCAACGCACTGTCGCGCACGCGCTGGGCATGATCGCGTTCGACGTGGTAGCGGCGCGACAGGTCGGCTACGGTGTTGGTGCGGATGTCGTCGTCGTGAAAACGCCCGAGCATGTCGAACAACAACCCTTCACGCAGCGCGCCGTCGGAGGTTTGCAGGTGCTTGATCCCCAATGCTTCGACAAGGCCGCTGAGAATGGCGAGACCGCCGGGGAAAACCGCCGCACGTTGTTTCGACATGCCGGGCAGGTCGAACTCGTCCACGTGCTTGCGCTTGGTCAGCAGCAGTTCGAGCGCGCTGAGGTTTGCAGGGGTGATCTGGCCATTGCCAATGTTCAGGCCGGCGATGAGTTCTGCAGTCGCCAGTATGGTGCCAGAGGCACCGATGGCGCTGTCCCAACCGTGTTGCAGCAGGTTTTCCTGGATCGGCTCCAGCTCGCGTTTTGCCGCCAGCCTTGCCTGTTCGAATGCATCGGCGCGGATACGACCGTCGCCGAAGTATTTCTGCGACATCGCCACGCAACCCATGTGCAGGCTTTCCGTGACGTTGGGCTCGAAGCGCCTGCCGAGTATGAGTTCCGTTGAACCGCCGCCGATGTCCATCACCAGACGCCGCTCTGCGTTGTCTTCCAGCGTGTGTGACACGCCGAGGTAGATCAGGCGCGCTTCCTCGCGCCCGGAGATCACTTCCACAGGATGACCGACTGCGATTTCGGCCTGCGCCATGAACGACTCGCGATTGCGTGCCTTGCGCAGCGTATTGGTGCCGACCACGCGCACGTTGTGACTTGGAATGTGGCGCAGTCTTTGGCCGAAGCGCGCCAGCACCGCCAGTGCGTGTTCAACAGTGGCACCGCCCAGGTTGTTGTGGGCGTCGAGGCCCGCCGCGAGGCGGGTCATATCCTTGATCTTGTCGATCACCATGACGCGATCGTTTTCAACCTGGGCAACGACCAGATGAAAACTGTTCGACCCAAGATCTACTGCAGCCAATGTGACAGGCCCTGCGCCAGTAGCGATGCCGGGGCTCGAATCGAGCCGCAAAGCAACGTGTGTATGTTCGCTGCTCGCAGCGTGTGACAGCTGCGTGACGGCCCCCTGCGAGATGGCCCCCTGTGAGGTGGATGGCAAAGCAGGCGGAGTCGCCATAGCAGTCCTGCAGATCAGTTGGGCGCCGATGGGCACACGATGGGTGATTGCAGGTTGGATTGTAGCTTTGGGTCGGACGTTCCGGGGTATGGATCAACGTCCCGCGTCAATTCGCGTATCTCGAACGCGCGTACCCGAAAAGCCATTCGTCAACGTCAAGCGTCCCAGTGCCTTGTCGGCGGCGTTGTCGCCCGGCTTCAGCTTCAGGGCCTGTCGGTAGGCTTCGATTGCAAGCTCCCGATGGCCCAGTTGCTCTTCTGCCTGACCGAGGTATCGGTAGCTCTTTGCGAGCCGCTTCTGTCCTGCGTTGCCGGCGCGGGCGATGTAGTTGCGCAGCAGCGTCGCGGCTTGCGCTGGATGACTTTCGACGTCGAAGGTTGCGAGTCGAAATGACGCTTCCCAGAACTCCGGAAACCGACCGAGCGTTTCTGCCAGTTGCGTGCGTGCCGCACCAACGTTGTTCAACTGCTCATGGGCTAGTGCGAGGTAGTAGCCCGGGGCTGCGCGCTGTGGCTGTGCGCGCAGCGCACGCTGCAGCAACGGCACAGCGCGGGCGTAGTCGCCCGCGTCAAACGCATCGGTGCCGCGCAGTTCATCGGCGAGCTCCGGTTGCAGCCGGATTGCCTGCGCAATGCAGGCATTTGCCTGGTTTGCACTACCGCCGAGCAACCAGGGTGCCACGCGGTAGTAGCGCGCGAGCAACTGCTGCGCGCGCGCGTTGCGCGGATCTACGCGGGTTGCGCGCTGCAGCGTGGACTTGAGTCTGCCGGCCAGACCGAGCGTGCCGAGGTCGTCGCCAGACAATGCGACGCGCAATGCGAGTGCTTCGCCTTCAACCTCGCTGCAGCGGCTCCGCTGCGCGGCAGCTGTGGCGAGCTTTTCGCACTCGGCCGCGAGGCGCTGTGCTGCTTCGTGTCTATAGGTTCCGAGTGCCAATCGAGCGGCGATGTACTGGGTGTCTGCGTCTTTCGAGCTGCGGCTGAGCATGCGCTGCACGTCGGTGAGCCGCCACGCTTCCAGCGCCTCTTGCGCGGCAGTGAGGTCGATGCTCGCTGTGCTGGTGTTCCTGTTTATGCTCGTCGGTGAACTTGCGTTGGCGCTGAGCGGCATGCACAACGCCATCACGGTCAGCGCAATGGGCAGCAGTCTTGCCTGGCGAAATTCGCGCGTCGGCATCAGCACAGCTTCATCGGGGTTGCGTCCTTTCTTTTCATTGCGCCGCTTGTCGTGGCCTGCTTGTGGCCCGTAGCCTGACGTGCGGTGTGCTCATCGCGCGTCAATCCAGAATGCTCTGATCTGCAGCGTGCAGCAGCAGGCGTGTGAGCCCCTTGTTTAGGCTGACACGTGGAGACCAGTCCGCGACTTGACCCTGCATGGGCGAACACACCCACTCCGGCGCGGTCAGTTCCCGCACCTTTCCGTGGCTGAGCATCGGTGCAGGCCTGTTGCCTGGCAGTCCTGCCGCCAGCGCCAACGTGGACGCCACGGCATGTAGCAGCGCTGGCGCAAGGCGCAGTGGTCGAACGCTGCGTCCCATCACTGCGGCGACGATGTCGTGCAGGTCGCGCCAGCGGTAACCGCCTGGTGTGCCGTCGTCCGGCTCAAGCGTGCTGCCGAACACCGGCGTTCGTATCCAGGTCAGGATCAGTCTGCACAAGTCGTCTACGTGCAGTAACGACACCTTGGCATCGAGATCGCCGGGATACACACCGAGGCCACGCGCCATGATGCGCATCAGCGGCAGCATCTCTACGTCGCCGGGTCCGTAGATTGCGGGAGGTCGCAGGATGCACGCTGGCAGTTCCGCGTGTGCAAGCAGATTCAGCTCGCCCTGACGTTTGCTGGCGGAATAATCGGAGAGTGCGGGGCGGCGCGCAGCCAGCGAGGAGATCAGCAGAATCCGCGGCGGCCGCGGCAGTGTTTCGATCGCACGCAGCAGCGCATCGACCGCGAGGTGGTTGATTGCGAAGTCGGCAGCATTGCGCCCGCGGACTGCGCCCGCTGCATGCACAACGACATCGGTATCGCGCAGCAGGGTCTGCCACGTCTGGGTCTGCAGCAGGTCGCCACCACATTGGCTGATCGGCACGGCGTTGGCTGCTCGCTCGGCCGACGGTGCGCCGCCGGCAGCTACGTCCGTTGCCAACGGACGTCGCGTGTGCACGCGAATTTCCGCGATGGTCGCCGCGCCGTTCACTGTGTTCCGCGCAGTTGACTGCGCGTGTTCAGCAACATGCGCAAGCAACCGCCGCCCGACGAATCCGGTCGCTCCCGTCAGCGTCACGCGGCAGCCGGTAGCGGCCAGCGGCATGCTCAATCGCTTCCGGCCAGATCGGTTCCGGCCATATCAGTGGGGGGCGCGGCGCGGTCAGGAATGCCACCGCTCTCGTATAACTGCCGTGCACGTACACGGGACAGCTTGCCTGATGACGTTCGTGGAAGTGCGCGCGGCTCTGCAGCAACCAGCTTGCAGTCCACGCCGAACTCGGCGCGCACGGCAGTGCGAATTTTCCGGATCAGTGCCGCTTCGTCGTCGGCTTCGGCGATGCGGCACTCGATCACCATCACCACCTCTTCTGCGTCGCTCGAATGCACGGAGAAGGCAGCCGCAGAGCCAGTGCGTACGCCCATGTTCTCAGCGATGAACTCAAGGTCCTGTGGCCAGATGTTGCGGCCGTTGATGATGATCAGGTCTTTGCGGCGGCCGGTGATGACCAGTTGACCTTGCAGTCGATAGCCCAGATCGCCCGTGTTCAGCCAACCGTCCTTGAGCACTTCTTCTGTTGCGCCGGGTTCGTCCAGGTAGCCGCGCATGAGGCTTGGCCCGCGGACGAAGATTTCGCCGACCTCGCGATCGGTGCGCGCGATGCCCGCGTGGTCGCGGATCTCAACGGTGTAGCCCGGCATCACGGCGCCGCATAGCACGAACTCCCGTGCGTGTTCGGCATCTGCGTCGACAGGTATGGCGACCGCATCGTCTGCGCAGCGATCGCGGTCTACATGATCGGTGGCCAGTGGCGTAAGCAACGGCGCAAAGCTGAGCCCGAGCCCCAGTTCGGCCATGCCGTAGCTGGGCAGGAAGGCGCGCGCGTCGAAGCCCGACTCGGCGAACGCTGCGGCGAAACGTCGCAGCACGTCAGCGCGAATCATCTCCGCGCCAACGCCAGCAATGCGCCAGCTGTTCAAGCGGTAGCTTTGCGCATCGTCGCCACGCAGTCTGCGTGCGCACAATTCATAGCCAAACGGTGGGCTATAGGAAATCGTGGCTCCGTTGCGGCTGATGAGGGCAGGCCACAGCCGTGGGCGCATCGCGAAGACCCGCGAGTCGAGGTAGTCGACGCTGGCCTGGCCACACAGCGGCGTGAGCAGTTTTCCGACCAGCCCCATGTCGTGATACAGCGGCAACCATGAACAGAATCGATCTTCCGGCGTCAGCACGAGGCCGTAGCGGAGCATGGCTTCTACGTTGCGCAGCACGCCATTGGCCGTGATCTCGGCGCCGCGCGGCATGCGCGTGCTGCCCGACGTGAATTGAACGTAGGCAACTTCATCGGGCGTCGTGGGTTGCAGTGCGCGGTCCGATGCTGATGCCGCGTCGAGCAGGCTGTAGTTGCCGGCCAGCAGTACGCCGGGCAGTTTTGCCTCAGCGATGAACGCTGCGTAGTCCGACGTGCCAAGGCACAGCCGTGC
>CAMAVY010000241.1 GCA_945861675.1 Klebsiella pneumoniae
AGGTAGGTGATGTCCCAGCAGTAGATCTGATCGGGTGCCGACGCCAACAACGCGCGAGGTTTGCTGCGTGGATGCGGCGCCCGCGCGAGACCTCGATGGGTCATCTGTCGAACGTCGTGCAGTATCCGATACAGCGTTGATTCGCTGCACAGGTACTGACCCTCATCCGCCAGTCTGGGCACGATTTGACTGGGCGGCAGGTCCTTGTAGGCATCACTGTTGAGCAGTGCGAGTGCCGCCTGGCGCTCCTCCGTGCTGAGCTTGTTGTGCGGGCACACATAGCGCCGCTGATCGGCGACACGACGATCAGCCACCTGCGCTGGCTGCTGCCAGCGCTGCACGGTGCGCGCGCTGAGCCCGATCAGTGCACAGGCGGGCGCCAGCCGGGCACCGTCGTTGCAGGCTTGCTCAATGAGACCGAGTAATGACAGGCGCTCTGTGGGCGAACTCATATGTCCGCGTCCTGCCACAGCGCCTGGAACTTTTTTTGGAGCACCAGCAATGCTGCGGCTTCCGCCAGTGCCCTGTCTTTGCGGCGCATGTCGCGCTGCAGCTGTTCGTGTTTGACCTGCAGTTCGCGCAGTGCGGTGTTGGCCTGGCGCTGTGGGATCGCGTTGTCCGCGCTCGATGCGCAGAAGTCCTGGTTCCGCTGCTGCAGCTGGTGCTCAAACAGGCCCTTCTCGCGGCACCACGCGTGCAGCGCTGGGCCGGACTTGGCAACGAGGGTCATGCCAAGCCTTTGAGCACGTTGCTCCCATTGGTGAAGCACGCGTGCCCGGTAGCGTTCCTCGTAGTACTCCTGGCCCTGATCAACGTACTCCTCGCCCTTGGTGAGCATGGTGTAGATCAAGCGCGCAAGTTTGTGTGCGGCGGCTGTGATGGCTTTGGGTTTATCCCTGCGCGCACACAATCGTCTGTAGTACGCGCCCAACGCTGGCTGACTCGGGCGCAGTGCGGCAGCGGCCATCCGCAGTGCCTGTGCTGCTCGGTTTGCGTTGCGCTGGGTCTTGCCGCTCATCACTTTGCCGCCGGTGATCCTGGTTCTGGGACACAGACCTAACCAGCTCGCAAAGTGCGCAAATGTTGGAAAGCGCGACATGTCCGAACCGGTCTCACTGATCACCGCCAGGGCTGTGGTCACCTCAATGCCATCGATACGTGTGAGGTCTACACCGCACATCTGGAACAGTTGCTTGCGGAGATCGAACTTTGGCGCGTTCCGAGTTCGGCTGCGCTTCCTACTTTTTTCCAGCGGCCGATCATGCGTCTGCATCTGCCGCCAGTTGCCTTGCAGGCTCTTGGCGATCTCGTCGACGCTTGCGTGGATACGCGTGTTCGTCATCTCAGCCAGCAACTGGACGTTCATTTGCGTCAGCGCGTTCTGCATGTGCTGGACATGGCGCGCTTGACCCCTGAGCAGCATCGCCCGCTGCCGTGAAAGGGCGCGCTGGGGCGCGACAATCATCTTGTCCGCTCGTGTACCGGGACGAAAGTGTTACCGACCTCCCCGGGCGGCTCACGCTAGCTGGATGGCGTTACGCATCAATTGTTGGTGTGCTGGAGGCGTGCTTAACAAAACCGACGACGACCAACGACCACGCGATGATCAGCGCTAATCCAGCGCCCATGTGCGTGAGTTTGACGATCAGTTCCTGCCATGGTTCGCCGCCGGTAACAGCTGCCTGACTGGCGGCAATAGGCAACGTCTGCGCTGTCCCCCACCAGGAATTGGCTACTTCCGACATAGCCATGGCCCATGTCAGCCAAGCCGCCACCGTTACCACCCAAATGGATTTGAGGCCGACGCTGTGCGGTAGAGCGAGCAACGCAGTTGCGAGGACGACGAACAGCATGCCATTTGTTACGAGCTGGATATGCGCCCCCAGCGCGAGCCTTGGGTGTGGAGCAGCAGAGACAACAAGACCCCACACCAATCCGACCAGCACGAGCACCAGGCCGTGAACCAGAATCTGTCGACTGCCGCTCTGGACGCTCATCAGTGGTGCCCCTCCTTTTGTTTGGCGTTACGTGAACTCCGCCTCGCACGTTGTTAATCGGACGCGCACGTCACTCGATTTGACGCAGCCGACAATGACATCGCGGCCCTGGCCGCGCCACAGACGACCCGGCGCGGTTCGCTCGAGTGATGAGATGGCCGCAACTCGCACTTCCGTCTTCGATGATCATCCAAACTTTTGCTGCTCGACCGGATTTGGCCCCCGTTGTTCGTTCAGGACTGACTCGGGAAGCGCGGATTGAGGCGCGTGTACTCAACGGCACTCAGCAAGACAGTTGGCCAACGGACCGCGAGCAGCGGGCACTGTTTCTGCCGCTCGAACGATTGCGTGCGGTCCTGCATGAGTTCGATGCGGATGTCGCAGACGCAGTTCGTGTTCGGGCCTCTGGATTTTCTTGCGCACAGCCAGGCGATTCCGGTGTTCAAGCGGGCCTGGGCGGGCACCGGGCCCGCACAGCGCCTCCGCCGCCATCACGAGAGGCCAGGGCGGCGGCGGAGACACCGCGCGGAAGCTGCGTACCGGCAGGCTCGGCCAACGATCGGCGGCACCGGGCTCAAGTCGGCCGCGGGGCAGCCGTTAAACACGCCGTCACCCCGCAAACCGGCCGCAATGTCCACCGCCGCCCTGCCACCCACCTCTACAGCAGCCACCAACCTCGGGCACCGCGCCGACGCTGCGGGCCGTGGCGCCGCCGCGCCGCCCAACAGCGGGCAGCACGGTCCGCGCATCGAGGTTTCGCCCGCGCAGCACGTTCGAGCGCGCACATCGCCCACCGTCTTCTCTGCGGCGGGGCTCGCCCGCGCAGCACAACCCGCCCCACGCGGCGTACCACCCGCGCGCATCGACATCGGAGAGACGGGCGTCCGCGCGGGGCTGCTTGCGCGCAGCTCCGTCACCTCGGATACCTTCGCGATCGACTACGAACTGGTGACCCGCGACGGGGACCACGTTCAGATCCACCTTGCCACCAGTGACGTGCGCGAAGCCGAGGCGATCGTGGCCAGCGACGATGCCACCGGGCAGTTCCTGTCCTACAGCGCGAGCACGCGGCACGTGCGCGAGGCGAGCCTTCAGGTCACGGGCACCCTCGACGACGGCGAACTCGCCGCACTCGAACTCGTGGCCCGCCAGGTTGCCGGCGCTGCGCGGGACTTCCTGACCAAGGATGGCGAAGTCGCACTCGCGAGGGCGGCCGCAATCGACTTCCACAGCGACGAATTCACGAGCTTCTCGCTCTCGCTCACACAGCGCCTGACCGTCGACGAGCGCGAGGTTGCGCTCGACCACGCTACGGAGGGCGTCTCGCGTACACGTGCGAGCGACCCCGCGCTGGCCGGGTTCGCGCGCCTCGGCACTGCCCTGCGCGCGCTGATCGAGGCGCCGGACGAACGCGTGGATGCCGCCACGCGCGCTCGAATTGCACACGCGCTCGTGCCGCGCCTGCTGCGGCCCGTCGAGACGGGGCCGGAGGCTGCCTGACAGGTGCCCGCAGCGCATCACGGCGGAACGTGGGGCACCAGCGCTGGACGGCAGCCAGGCTGTGCACCTGGCCCGGCTGCAGCGCGCCAACGCTTTCGTGCAGGCGCGCAGACCTTGCACTGATCACTGACGCTGGCGGAGCGATGGGGTTTCGAGCCTCGCCCTGAAGCGCCTGTGCGGTCGCGAGCGTCAGTGCAAGGTCGGCGCTCATGCATGGGAACGCTGAATGCCGGCGGCCCCTGCTGATTCGCGACGTGACAGGTGGCCTTGGCACCAGAGCTGCCAGCCGCGCCAGAAAATCCAGCAGTGTGAACACGCAGTGCGTGGTGCCGTGACGGGTTTCGCCATCGTGGCCGGCCAGCGTCCAGTTCCCGCGTCGCCGGGGTTCGCTCCACACTACGGCGGCGCCGATGGCACGCGGTTTGTTCTGCTTACGCACTACTTCCTGCATTCCATGCATGAACTTCGGCGGCACATACATGTGCTGCGCACGCAACGCCGCTCCTCTGGACCAATGGCGTCGGATCCAGACACCAACCCTGGCTCTTTCTCAATTGAGGCGATGCATGCTCACCACTGATTACTTCCGCACCCCAACGGGAGCCCGCATTGCCTATTCCATGCAGGGAGAAGGCAAATTGCTGATTTTTCTGCACGGTATCGGCGGCAACAAACGCAATTGGCAGCCGCAGTTTTCCAGCTCTGCCAAGCACTTCACCAGCCTGGCCTGGGACGCGCGCGGATATGGCGACAGCGCTGATGATCCGCCGTTGGGATTGTTCGCGGATTTTGCCGATGATCTCGCCGGCTTGGTTTCGCACCTCGACTCAGGGCCGGCGCACATCGTTGGGCTGTCGATGGGCGGAATGATTGCGCTCGATCTGGTCGACCGCTATCCCGATCTCCTGGCCAGCCTGGTGCTCGCGGACAGCGCAGCGGGTTTCGGCCCCAGCACAGTGCAGGAGCGGGCAGAGTTCCTGGATCGACGCCTCACGCCATTGCTTGCGGGCGCAAGCCTTAGCGAGTTGGCACCAACGTTGCTTGAAGTCCTGATCACCAAAGACGCGAGTGCAGAGGTGCGCCAGATGGTGCTTGACTCCCTGCTTCGACTCAGGACGCAACCCTATATGCAAACGTTGAAGGCGTTTACGACCACGGACTTTTCGTCGTCCGTCGCGCGCATCACCAAACCGACGCTCGTGATCGTCGGCGCAGAGGATCGTGTGCTGCCGGTACAGAAGAGCGAGGCGTTGGCGAGCTGTATTCACGATGCACGACTGGTCGTGATTCCTGCCTGCGGGCATCTCAGCAACATCGAGTGTGCCGATGCGTTCAACGCACATGTCGGCGCGTTCTTGTCCGGTATCACGTAGCGAAGCAAGCGGCTGGTTGCTTCTGCGCACCACAAGTTGCGGACGGCGCAAAACAAAACACGCAACCGGCCGATGTTCAATGCAAGAGGGAGAGTCGGGAATGTCCAGTGTTTCCACCGTCACCGTCGATTCACCGTATGAGGCGGGCCAGGCCTTCGCCTTGATGTCCAGGGGCGGGGACTATGTGTGGCTCTCTGGTCAGACGGCTCACGACGAGTCTGGTCGAATTGTGGGCGCGGGCGATGTTGCTGCCCAGGCAAGGTACATTTTTCGGAAAGTCGAGACCATTCTCACCGAGCACACTGACGTCGGACTGGCGTCGATCGTTCGATTGACGACCTACTTTGTGCCGCCGCTGAACACTGAGCTCAAGTTGCAGTACTGGAATGTTCGCCGCGAGTTCTTTGGCAACAACCCGCCAGCAAGCACAGGCGTTCAGGTTTGCGGGCTTATGACGCCGGAAACCCTTATCGAGATTGACGTGGTTGCCTACGCCCCCGTGCACCCGCAACCGACATTGCAAGACTGATATTCGGCAAGGCTGACATTCGGCAAGACTGACACTCGCAACCAGGAGGCATTGGCGCATGGCCAGGCAGATCGAGGCAGGCGTATTCATTCCCACTGTGCGAAGCGGGTGGATTCACTCTGCCAACACACCCTACAGCCCTGGCTCGTACAAACATGCGCTTGAGGTGACCCGCCTTGCGGAGTTCCTGGGCTTCGACTTTGTACTCAGCCCGCAGAACTGGCGTGGCGCCCAGGGTCCGACGCGTTTCTGGGGCGACACCGTGGAATCCATCGCGGCGACCGGTGCATTGCTGCAGGCCACGCAGCGGATAAAAGTGTGGTGCACGACGCACACAAACGTTCATCAGCCTGCAGTCATCGCGAAGATCGTCGCTTCTCTGGCGGAAATCGGCGAGGGAAGGGTTGGGATGAACATCGTCACCGGTGGTCATCAAGCCAGCTTCCACCCCTTGGGTCTGTAGGACGACACCTTGTCGCACGACGAGCGTTACGACGTTGCCGACGAGTGGGTGAATATCGTCAAGCGCTTCTGGACCGACGAGAGCGTCACGTTCGATGGGCGCTTCTTCAAGATGGATGACGGTATTTTGAGCCCGAGGCCTGCAACGATGCCGACGCTCGTGAATGCGGGCGCATCGCCACGTGGGCTGCGTTTTGCCGTGTCGAACTGTGATGTCGCCTTTCTCATGGGCGGTGCCGACTCCGGTTTTGAGAAGTCGGCTCAGCAGGCCAAGCAGATCGCCAGGGAACTGAACAAACCCGACTTCAAGGTGTTCGGTTTGATGACGCTGATTCCCGGCGACACCGATGCCCAGGCTCAGAGCCTTATGGATTACCTCGAGGCTGGGGTCGATCTCGCGGGGCTGGAAGATCTTGCGGAGGGTTACAAGAAGAACGTCAAAGGCTTCAAGGACATGAGCAGTTCATCGCTTGCGCCACTGGGTGGCACGCAGTATCGATCAGTCATGCCCGGTACGTTCATCGGCTCTTACGAGACGCTGGCGCACAAGATTGCGCTGCAGGTCGAACAGGCGAATCTGGATGGCATCCTGCTCATCGTGCCCGACTACATCGCGCACTTGCAGCAGATCGGATTGCGCACGCTGCCGCTGCTTGCCGAACACAGGATCGAATGTGCGGTCGGGCGTGTGAGCTGATGCGCGTAGTGCATGCATCACTTGCTCGCGGCATTCAGGGTCCATTCCATCGGGCGTGCGTATTTCAGCGATCGTGGCCACTCATTTCATTCTGATCGTGGACGCTGTTTCAGCGTGATCGTGGACGCTTGAATGCGTGCATGAGTGACGGGGTGGATGGTAGCGCAGGTGGCCACGATCAGCCTGAAACGCTGCGCGGGTTCG
>CAMAVY010000242.1 GCA_945861675.1 Klebsiella pneumoniae
CTCCATGTACCCCGCACCACCGTGAATCTGCACGGCGCGATCAGCAACCCGCCCGACCATTTCGGTTGCGAACAACTTGCAGCATGAGGCCAGCGTGTTGATGTCCGGATCGCCCTGATCTCTGCGCCGGGCGGCTTCGAGCACCATGCACTGCGCTGCAAATGACTCAGCTCGACTGTCGGCGAGCATGGCCTGAATCAACTGAAACTCTCCGATGGGCTGGCCAAACTGACGGCGTCCGATTGCATAGTTAAGACTATCGTGCAGCAAACGCTCGGCACAACCGACCGAAAGTGCACTGATGTGAATCCGCCCACGATCCAGCGTCTTCATGGCCGTGAGGAAGCCCTGGTTCAGCATGGCCTCACCACCGAGGATGGCGCCCGCCGGCACCCGGCAGTCCTCGAACACAACGTCGCACACATGTGCGCCTTGCTGACCCATTTTGCGATTTGCGGGGCCGAGCGACACACCAGGCAGCTTCGCATCGACCAGAAATGCTGAGACGCCGCGCGAGCCCGGACGATCAGGGTCGGTGCGCGCAAAAACTGTAAACAGCTGCGCGCTTGGCGCGTTCGTGATGTAGCGCTTGGTGCCGCTGATGACCCAATGATCGCCGTCGCGGCGCGCGCGCGTGATGAGCGAGCCGGCGTCGGAGCCGGCTTCAGGCTCCGTCAATGCAAACGAGCCGATGATCGCGCCGGTGGCCATGCCGGGCAGGTACTTCTGCCGCTGTTCTGGCGTGCCGTCCATCACGAGGCCCTGCGAGCCAATGCCGTTGTTGGTCCCGATCACGCTGCGAAACGCAGGCGAGGTCCAGCCCAGTTCCATGACGACCCTGGATTCCTCCTCGGTGTTCAAGCCGAGCCCACCGAATTCCTCGGGGATCGTCAGGCCGAACAGGCCAAGCGCGCGCATCTCATCGACAACGTCTGCAGGGATCCGGTCGTTGCGCGCCACCTCGGATTCAAGCGGCACCAGCCGTTTGCGGACGAACGATCGCACCGTGTCCAACAGCTGGGAAAGGGTTGCGTTGTCGAGCGCCATGGACTGGACCAATGATTGGGACCGAGGATTGTTCTTAATCAGCCGGCCGGTCGCAAGGCTGACTGCGTAAGCACTTGTTCGCCGGCTGTACATCTGAGTTCTGCTGACAGCGCGTCGCTACCTCGTTCCGGCAGTTCGGTGTCCGCAACGATTTGCGGACCGGCAGACCGACCGATAGGCTGCCTGTCCCTTTGCAATTGAGGAGTTTCCGCATGGCCGCGCGCGCGCCTTTTCGTTGGGATGATCCGCTGTTCTTCGATCAGCAGCTGACCGACACCGAGCGTGCCATTCGTGATTCGACCCGGGACTTTGCTGCCAGTAAGTTGATGACGCGCGTGCTCGAGGCAAATCGTCACGAGTACTTCGATCGCGAAATCATGAATGAAATGGGCGCCATGGGACTGCTGGGCGCGACCCTGCCGGAACGCTATGGCTGCGCTGGTGTGGGCTACGTCGCCTATGGCCTGATGGCGCGCGAGATCGAGCGCGTCGATTCCGGCTACCGGTCCGCCATGAGTGTGCAGTCCTCGCTGGTGATGCATCCGATCCATGCGTATGGCGATGAGGCCCAGCGCGAGCGCTATCTGCCGAAGCTCGCCACCGGCGAGTGGGTGGGCTGCTTCGGTCTGACCGAACCGGACCATGGCTCTGATCCCGCCGGCATGTTGACGCGCGCGGAAGCCGTGGACGGTGGCTATCGGTTGAACGGCAGCAAGATGTGGATCACCAATTCGCCGATCGCTGACCTTGCGGTGGTCTGGGCAAAGCTCAACGGCGTGATTCGTGGCTTCGTCGTGGAGCGCAGCTTTGCGGGGTTCAGCACACCGAAGATCGAAGGCAAGATGAGTCTGCGCGCGTCAGTGACCGGGCAGATTGTGCTGGAGAACGTCTTCGTGCCGGCGGAGAACCTGCTGCCGAACGTCAAAGGCCTGGCCGGTCCGTTCGGCTGTTTGAATCGCGCACGCTACGGTATTTCCTGGGGCGCCCTGGGTGCAGCTGAGTTCTGCTGGCACGCGGCGCGCCAATACACGATGGATCGTGTGCAGTTCGGCCGTCCGCTGGCAGCCAATCAACTCATCCAGAAGAAGCTCGCAGACATGCAGACCGAGATCACGCTTGGACTGCAGGCCTGCCTGCGCGCAGGGCGCATGCTCGACGAGGATCAGTTGCCTGTTGAAGTGATTTCACTGCTGAAGCGCAACAACTGCGGCAAGGCGCTGGATATCGCGCGAATGGCGCGCGACATGCACGGCGGGAACGGCATCTCGGACGAGTATCACGTGATCAGACACATGATGAATCTGGAAACCGTGAACACCTATGAAGGCACGCACGACATACATGCGCTGATCCTCGGCCGGGCGCAAACCGGACTGCAGGCATTCGGGCCGTGATGTCCCACGCAACCTCTCGCTTCGAAATAACCGCCATTCCACGTTAGGCCACGGACGCGCGCTTCTGATGGCATTGCGCCATCAGAATGTGGAAATACGGTGGATCTGCGTAAGACATTTCCCTAGTCCGGTTGCGCGCCGTTGCGCGCCGTCGATGATGCCTAACCAAGAGGCAGGATCATGTGTAGGTCGAAATCGTCTGCTGCAGAGTCAGGCACTGGGCTGAGCACACAAATGGACGTGATCTAGCGATTGGTTTCGCCTCCCTGACTGACTTGCCTTGGCAAACTGCAACCGAGTGGGAGAACTACGTGATCAAACTCATTATCGTGGACGATCATCAGCTGATTCGTGCGGGTCTCGCGCGCATGCTGAGCGATGTAGATGGCATGCGGGTACTCGATCTGGCGGACAGCGGCGAGGCTGCGCTCACGCTCATCCGCAGCCTGCGGCCCGATGTCGTACTGATGGATGTGCGCATGCCCGGCATGGGCGGCATTGAGGCCACGCGCAGGGCCCTGCGGATCGATCCTGATCTCAAGGTCATTGGCATGTCGGTCAGTGAGGAAGAGCCGATCCCCGCGCAGATGCTGCGCTGCGGGGCTGCCGGTTTCCTTTCGAAGGGCGCATCGACCGCCGAGTTGATTGCTGCGATTCGTCGTGTCCACGTGGGTCAGCGCTACGTCAGCGCCGACGTGGCGCGCAGGATGGCACTGCGCTCACTCGGCAACGAGCGCCCGAATCCGTTTGAGGTGCTGTCAGGGCGGGAGCTGCAGATCACGTTGATGGTGGTCGGCTGCCAGAAGGTCAACAGCATCTCCGAGCGCTTGCGGCTAAGTCCGAAGACCGTCAACAGTTACCGCTATCGGATCTTCGAGAAGCTGGATGTTGCGAGCGACGTGGAGCTGGCGCTGCTTGCGGTCAGACACAACCTGATTGATTCGAAGGTGGTGCCTGCGAGTGTCGTCGAGTCCGAACAGACGGACTGATTTGCTGCATGACTCGGGCGCTATGATCGCGGGATGGAAAGTCAGTCTGTTCTGCCTGGGCGTCACATGCCGAGCTACGGTTCGTTCTCAAGCGCTGGTGACGGTCGTGTTGTGCTTGCTGCGCAAATGCGCAGCAAGCCGGTGTTCGGGTACGGCCGCACAGCGCAATGACTTCCGACATCAACGGGGCCGACATCAACAGGACCGGCGGCAGCGACACAGACACATTTGAGCCGGAGCGCTTTCTTGCGCAGCTGACCACGCGGCCCGGCGTGTACCAGATGCTCGACGAAGCCGGCGAGACGCTGTACGTCGGCAAGGCGCGCAATCTGCGCAATCGCGTCACCAGTTACTTCCGTGCGTCTGGACTGAATGCCAAGACCATGGCGATGGTGGCGCGCATTGCCAATGTGCGCATCAACATCACCAACAGTGACACCGAGGCGCTGCTACTCGAGCAGAACCTGATCAAGTCCTTGCGCCCGCACTACAACATCGTGCTGCGCGACGACAAGTCGTATCCATTCATCTATCTGACCGCAGATCCGGACTTCCCCAGGCTCACGTTCCATCGCGGCGCCAAGCAGAAGCAGGGGCGCTACTTCGGGCCGTATCCGAGTGCGTACGCAGTGCGCAACAGCCTCAATCAACTGCAGAAGCTGTTTCGCATCCGACAGTGCGACGATGCGTTCTTCCGCAATCGTTCGCGCCCGTGCCTGCAGTATCAGATACAGCGTTGCACTGCGCCGTGCGTGGGCCTGATCACACCGCAGGACTATCAGGCCGATGTCGAACGTGCGGTGAAGTTCCTCGACGGGCAGACCGATCACGTGCTTGAGGATTACCGTCAGAGCATGGAGGCTGCGGCCGCAACACTCGAGTTCGAACGTGCGGCGCGCCTGCGCGATCAGATGCGGAACCTGCACCGCGTGCAGGAACAGCAGTTCGTCCACAAGGGGGAGGGCGACGTCGACATCATCGTGGTGGTGCGCGCCCCGGGCGGCCTGTGCGTTGAAGTGCAGTTCATTCGCCGCGGCCAGCTGCTCGGTCACCGCAACTGGTTTCCTGCCGATCAGCTGGACCTGAGTCTGGAAGAGGCGCTCGCGGCGTTTGCCAGTCAGTTCTACCTGGGCGGCGGACAGGGTGGCTACGACATGCCCAGGCAGATCGTTGTCGATCGAGAGATGCCCGATGTCGACCTGCTTATCGAAGCGCTGAGTGAACGCGCCGGCCGGCGCATCACGATCAGTTCGAAGGTGCGGAGTCAGCGCGCGCGCTGGCTGGCGTTGGCGACCGCCAGCGCTGAGCAGGCGCTGAGCGCGCATCTGTCGCAGCGTGGCAGTTCACATGCGCGCTTCGAAGCGTTGCGCGAAGCACTTGAACTGGACACTGCGCCGTCGCGCATGGAGTGCTTCGACATCAGTCATTCGTCGGGCGAGGCGACGGTGGCCTCCTGCGTGGTGTTCGACGGCGACGGTCCACTGAAGAGTGATTACCGCCGCTTCAACATCGAGGGGGTGGCGGCGGGCGACGACTACGCCGCGATGGAGCAGGCGCTGCGGCGCCGTTACAAGCGCCTGCAGAGTGGCGACGGCACCATGCCGGACATGCTGCTGGTGGACGGTGGCAAGGGTCAGCTGAGCCAGGCCGAGCGGGTGCTTGCGGAATTGCAGATCGAAGGCCTGCTGGTGGTTGCGGTCGCCAAGGGCACGACCCGTCGGGCCGGCCTGGAAACGCTGATCCTGGCGGATTCGCGCGTCGAACTCGAGCTCGAACCGACCAGCCCTGCGCTGCACCTGATCCAACACATTCGCGATGAAGCGCATCGCTTTGCGATCACGGGGCACAGGCAGCGCAGAGGCAAACGCCGGCTCGGCTCCGAGATCGACACCATTCCGGGCATCGGGCCCAAGCGAAAGCGCGAGCTGCTTCGGCATTTCGGCAGCATCTCCGGACTGCGGGGCGCGAGCATGGAGGCAATCGCGAAGGTGCCCGGGATCAATGCGACGTTGGCGGCGGCAATCTACGGCGCCTTGCACAACGATTCGGGCGCCTAGGTCACGCGCCAGCGAAATCGGCCACAGAACGTTCAGGCGCCTGGCCCGGCGCCCGGCTACACTCGCCGCGACTACCGCGGTGCCGCATGAATATTCCAAACCTCATCACGCTGGTGCGCATCGCGTTGATACCGCTGCTGGTGCTGGTGTACGTCGTGCCGGCCGCATGGCATCCCGACGAGCTTCGCTACCTCGCTACCGCCGCGGTGTTCGGCCTGGCCGCGATCAGCGATTGGCTGGACGGTTATCTGGCTCGGCGGCTCGGCCAGAGCACGGCGCTCGGCGCGTTTCTGGATCCTGTCGCCGACAAGCTGATCGTTGTCACTGCGCTTCTGCTGCTGGTCTATGCACACCACACCATCGTGCTGACACTGCCCGCCATCGTCATTGTCAGCCGCGAGATCCTGATCTCCGCCCTGCGTGAGTGGATGGCCGAGATGAAGCGCTCGGGGGCCGTGCGCGTTGCCTGGATCGGCAAGCTCAAGACCACCTTTCAGATGATCGCCATTCTGATTCTGCTGGCGCTGCCACCGAATCCCGCGAACGCGCTGCTGCGCGATCTGGTCAGCGCGGGCGTGCTGATGATGTATCTCGCAGCAGTGCTCACGCTTTGGTCCATGGTGAACTACATCCGCGCCGCATGGCCGACGCTGCGCATGGGGGCGGGTCAGCGGATGTAGCGGGCGTGCTTGACCATCGAGCCCGCTGGTCGGTTCGGTAGCGAGAGGGTGGGGCACCGCTCGGTTCGACTTGGTTCTTGACGAGCATCCCCTTAGACTCCGCAGCCCCGCGGCAGACAGGCGCTGCCTGACAATTTCGCGGTTTCAGGCTGGGTGGCAGAGTGGCCATGCAACGGACTGCAAATCCGTCTACGCCGGTTCGATTCCGGCCCTAGCCTCCAACAGGTGCTTTCAGCGACGTGCAACGGAGTACAACAACGTACTCAATATGCTGAAAACACAAAGAAAACACAGTGATCATGTGCCAATAGCGTCTAGGCACGAACCTGTACATCCAGAGCGAAGTGGGGGCACGATTGGGGGCATCTAGGATGTCCACAGAGGCCATGCCCCCAAATACCTCTCACCGACTCCGTGCTGCGAAACGCCAAGCCCACAGGCAAGACCACCCGGATTTTTGACGGGGGCGGCGGTTTTCAAGATAGTTGTCGCCTCGAAGGGTGAATCAAGCTGCGGCTTTGTTGGGTTCTGCCTCCTTGAGTTTTGAGTGATCAGGGTTGAGGTGAACGGCATCGATGAAGCGCCAGTTGCGGGT
>CAMAVY010000243.1 GCA_945861675.1 Klebsiella pneumoniae
TTTCACTTGGACTGGCCGCGTTTGCTGTGCTGTTCCTGGCCACCATTGGCGTGGTGCTGGATCGTGCGTTCCAGGCTAGCGTGGTACGTGCGGCCGATGAGCGCATCGACGTCTATCTGCTGGCGCTGGTTGGCTTTGCTGAACTCGAAGGCGACGCTGTGCGCCTGCCCGATGCGCAGCTGGATCAGCGTTTCGTTCAGCCCGGCAGCGGCTTGTATGGCCTGGTCCGAACACGCGACGGCGCCGTGCGTTGGCGTTCCGACAGCACGCTTGGACGCTCGCTGACGGATCTGCTGGCGCGCAGCTCGCCGTCGCCGGGACGGATTCGCCACGCTGCTGTCGCCGGCACAGCCGCCGATGATCGTGTGCTCGGGCCGTTGCTGGTTGGCGAACTGGGCGTGGTGTTTCAACGCCCCGGGCGGGCCGATACGGCCTACACCTTTGTCGTCGCGCTTGAGCGCGCGGGTCTCGATGCCGAAGTGAAAGCGTTCCGTCATGCGTTGTGGCTTGGGCTCGGTGCCGTGGGTGCGCTCATGCTGCTTGCGTCGCTGCTGTTGTTTCGCGTTGTGACGCAGCCTTTGCGGCGGCTCTCAGCGCAGGTCGCGGCGATTGAGCGTGGTGAAACAACTGCACTGGGGGGCGGTTGGCCCGATGAACTGGCCGGCGTAACGACGCATCTGGATCAGTTCATCGCCCAGGAGCGCAGCCTGCGTGAGCGCTACCGGACCTTGACCGACGATCTGGCGCACAGCCTCAAGACGCCGCTGGCCGTGCTGCGCAACGGCGTCGATGAAGCCTCGGTCGATCTTCCATCCTCGGTCGATCTACCACTGTTGCGTGCGCAGATCGAACGTATGGATAACGTTCTGCAGAACCGTCTCGATCGGGTGGTAGTGCATCCACTGCTCACGCGGCCGCTGGTGAACGCCGCGCCGGTCATTGCGCAACTGGTTGCCGCGTTGGGTCGCCTCTATCCGGATGTACGCATCCAGATGGACGTGCCGGACGACGTGCAGTTTCCTGGCGAAGCCCGCGACCTGATGGAGCTGTGTGGCAATCTGGGTGACAACGCCTGCAAGTATGGCGAAGCCCAGGTACTGATCGCTGCACGCACCGTGGTGACATCGGCGCAGCAGAAGCAGTTCGAACTCAGCGTCGACAACGATGGCGTGCCGATTCCGGCGGCGCTGCGCGAGGCGGTACTGCAACGCGGTGTGCGTGTGGACGCGCAGAGCGCAGGCCAGGGCATCGGCCTGGCCGTCGTGGCTGATCTCGTGGCGGAGTACGGCGGCCAACTCAACATTGATACGGCGCCACTGGGTGGCGCACGTGTTGTGGTGCGATTGCCCATACCGACCCACGTGCGGACAGGTACGAGCGCCTAGTGGAACTATGGGGGCGCTCAGTCGAACCAAGCGAGCGCCTGGTCAAGCCGAGCGCGCGCTTAGTTCAGATAGGCATCCAGCGCGCGTTGCATGCGCTGACGCGCGCTGTCAGGCGCATCTGTTGCTGCTGCTACCCAATTGCGTAACACATCGACCATGCTGGTTTCTGCTTCGATGTGTTGTCCCTTCCGGTTCGACGACATGCTGCTGGACAAACGGGCGACCTGTAGTTCGAGGCGTGCGGCGCGGTCTTCTTGCGGGGATTCGATCGACGCCAGGATTTCTGCGAACAGCAGCCATCTGCTCGCTTCCACAAGGCGCGCGTCGTGCGCGTGTGCTTCTGCGGTGGGGTTGGCGCTGTCCTCTTTCATCTGCGCTTCGGCCAGTGCCCGTTCGCGGCGCGCGGCGATGGCCGCGGCAGCACCGTCGAAGGCTGCGCGGTCGAATTCGTCGGCCGGCCAGGCGACAGTGGAAGGAGCGCGTCCAGCGCCGACCGCTTCTGCATGCGCGCGTTCGCTGCGCAGCAGTTCGTCGTGCAGGCGCAGCCAACGGCTCAGGTCGTCACGTCGACCCTGCTGCTGGTGCGCGCGCAGGCGCTGCAGATAGATCTGCTCTGCCTCGCGCATGCGCCGTCCCAGTACGCGCAGACGTTCCTTGCTCAGCGGAATCGCCTCGAACTGATCGATGAATGACTGCAGTTCCACGTTGTCGGTAATCGGTTGGTCATCGTCCTGCACACGCGCTTCGAGCAACTCCAGCACACTCTCTGCGCGCGATGCGTCGGACTCTGCAGCTTCCGTCTGCGCAACCCTGGCCGTTTCCCGTGCGTTGAAGATGGCATCGCAGTGCGCGCGAAATGTGCGCCATAGCTTCTGGTCCGGTCCGCGGGGGGTGATGCCAATCGCGCGCCAGTCCTGTTGCAGCGTCTTGGCGCGCTGAATGCGCGCGTCTACTGCTTGATGATCCTGTTGGCCAAGCACGTCGTTCAGCCCTGCCACCATCTCGGCGGCCTCGGCAACGATCTGCTCCTTGGTGCGCAGGTTGCGGTCGAACTCGGCCTTGATCAGCGCATGCAGTTGATCGGCGGCCGTATCGAAACGTTTGCCCTGTTCGCGTCCTTCGACGCGCTCAACGGGACTGAATGAAAGGAATTCTTCACGTGCAACACGCAGCACCTGCTGAGCCAGCTTCCAATCGGCCTGCGCCCAGTCCGTGCGCTCCAGATAGCCCGTGAGCGTGGTCAACACGCGCTCGCGCTCGCCGAGATTGGCGGCGCGCACCGCAGCAAGCCCGTCGAAGTACGCGCGGCACGGTTCGAACGCTGTCTGTGCATGGGCGTTGAAACGATCCGCGAGCGCGCGTTCGCTGTTGGAACCCGGGGGGCCGAGCGCCTGCCACTCACTGCGCAGTGACTTGATACGGTCGGCGCGGGCTTCATGGTCGGTGACCGGTTCTGCAGCCAGGGCCTCCATGCGTGCGCACAACGTTTCGCGCTTGGGGTGGGTTGCATAGTCCTGCCAGTCGCGCATTTCCTGAACCCGACCGGTGAGTAGCTGCAGGCGCCCCTGCAGGGGTGGCGCCACAGACCCCGGCAGGCTGCGCAGCAGGCGTCGTGCCTCATTCAACTGCTGTTGTGCTGCGCGCAACTGGCCGCTGTCGGCCGTGCTTTCAAGCAGGGCCAGTGCTGCCTCGGCACGCGGCAGCATTGCGTCCAGTGTTGTTTCACCGTGCTGCTGTTGAGCTTGAAGTCGCGTGGCTTCGTTCTGCAGCGCGACGAGCTCATGCGGGCGCGGCAGTGCAGTGGGCCATTGCAGTCTGCGTTGCAGTGCCTGAATTCTGTCGAGCGACTTCTGCCCGTGTTGCAGTTCGCGCCAGAAACCCTGCCATTCTTCGGGTGTGTGCACGGGCGTGTGCACGTGCGTGTGCACGGGCGTGTGATGGGCTGTTGGCGCTTCGCTGTCGGGCGCCGCGTCGACGGCAGTGACCGTGATGTTCAGTCTGCGCAGCTCAGGTGCGGCCTGGTCGACCTGTTGTGCTGCACTTGCGCCGTCCTGCAGCAGACGCAGCAGCGCGTCGTAGTCCTGCTGTTCGGCGGTCTCTGCAGCAGTGTTTGCTTTCGCGGCGGCGGGTGTTGGGCTGGCGTTCGACCAACGGCGTTGCATGATCTGCAGTGCTGGGCTCACGAGCGCCAGGCGATCGAGGATCGCGTCGCCGGCCGCCAGCACGTCTGCGTGAATGGCGCGCAGGCCCTGCAGTACCTCGGCGCGTTCTGCCAGCGCGAGCGCTGTGTCCTCTGCGCTCATTGCCGATGCGGCGAGGTTTTGCTGGTCATCGTGTGACGCAGCGGTTCGCGCCTGTGTGTGCTGGTCAGGTGAGGCCTGCGCGGTCGTCGTGCCGGTTGCGTCGATTGCGCCGTTTGCACCGCTTGCGCCGTTTGCACCGTTTGCACCGCTTGCGCGGGGCGCTGCGTCTGCATTGGCTGCGCTCACTGCATCGTCCATGGGCTGCTGTTGTCGTGCCTGCGTCTGCGCAGCCTCGAGCATGACGCCAAGGGTCGCGTGCAGTTCGGCAACTGTGCAGGCGGCCAGACGGTGCTGTGCGTTGGTGGTGTCCGGGCTGGCCAGCAGGCGCTGCTGCAGGCCGTCGGTGTGCGACTGCCATTGGCTCACCGCGCGCTGCAGCACTTCTATGCGCGCACTCAGCTGTGGATCGTGCTGGACGTGTCGCAACTGGCCCGCACGTTGCTGCAATGCGTTGAATGCTGCGCACTGCGCGTCTGCATCGCTGCGCAGCGCGCGGCGTTGGTCCAGGCGCTCCTTTGTCGATCGATGCACATTCTTGTCTGAGCTTCGGCTGCTGCGTTCGAGTTGCAGCAGAAGTGTCTCATCGTCAATACGCGCGGCGGCCAGCAGGCGAGTGCGTGGCGACTCCGCTTCCTGCGCAACCTGCAGCAGCACCGGCTCGGCACTGATGCTGGCCAGCATGCGCTCCGCGAAGGCCTGGTCGTGGGTCGAATTCAGCAAGGCGTGGGCAAGATCGGGACGTGCACTGAGAATCTGTTCGGCTTGGCCTGCGGCAGCAAGCGTCGCCAGGCGGCGAAGCGCTGCGGGTCGGGCGTTTTCGCGTTCGCATAGCGCAAACAGCGCGGCCGGATCTTCAATGCGCTGCAGGGCCGCATCGCGCACGCTGGCGTCGGGATCGTTCGATGCAACGTCGACCAATCGTGCACCACCGGTGCTGCCTGCGGGCACGTTGGCCAATGCGGCGCGCCGTGCCTGCGGGTCCGTGGCAACAGCCTCAGACTTGCCTTTTCTGAACGCGCTGAACGCGCGTAACAGCCGTGCCAACATGGCCGAGCCTCTTTGAATTGAAGAGTTGGTAAGCGCAGATCTGCGAGGTCGATAAGCGGAGCGACAGCGTTGGTCGCGCTCGATAGACGACTCCGCATGAGTCGTCTATCGATACCCAGTGATCAGAGCCTGTTATGCGTGCCGTCACACAGCGGCGCGTTCGCAGTCTTCTTGCAGCCGCAGAAATACAGCGTGCGCGCACTGTCTGCCGTGTAGGCCAGTGGCACGAACTCTGAACCCTTGTGGCTGCCGTCGCAGAACGGCTGGCTTGCACTCTTGCCGCACGCGCACCAGAAGTACTTCTTGCCTTCTTCGACGGTGACGGGATAGGGCGCTTTCTGCGGGATATGCGGTTCTGCCATGGTGTGTTCTCCAGTGTGGTGTGAGGGATGTGTGGCTGGCGATGGAATGCGTGCAGGAGTTTGCGCTTGGGCCGATGGCCCTGCTGCGGCTGTGATCTTGTCTGCCGCGTGGCTGCCGCGCCAGTCCTGCTTACGCAGAACCCGCAGCGGCCGCTGTCGCGCGCGTCGATGTCGCGTGAATTACTCGAACTTACGTGGCGCCCACCATGGCATGAATGCGGGCAGATCGCGGGGTACACGGCCCGGATAATGTGCCTGGCGCTTTTCGATGAACGACGACACACCTTCTTTGGCATCCGCCGACTTGCCCGTGGCGAACACGCCGCGTGAGTCGAGCTTGTGCGCTTCCATGGGATGGTCTGCACCGAGCATCTTCCACATCATCTGACGGATCAGCGCCAGCGACACCGATGAGGTGTTGTCGCGCAGTTCGCGGGCAATCTCATAGGCCGCCGGCAGCAGTTGATCGCGCGGATGCAGGCTGCTGACGAGACCCTTTGCCAATGCTTCGGTCGCCGGAAACACTTTGCCGCTGTAGGTCCATGCGAGTGCCTGCGCGATGCCGACGATGCGTGGCAGGAACCATGACGAGCAGGCTTCGGGGACGATGCCGCGGCGTGAGAACACGAAGCCCATGCGCGCATCGTCGGCCGCGAGGCGGATGTCCATCGCCAGCGTCATGGTGATGCCGAAGCCGACTGCGGGACCATTGATGGCGGCGATCACCGGCTTCGTGCAGTCGTACAGGCGCAGCGTGACCAGGCCGCCGCCGTCCGGACTGAGCTGGCCGCCACCGTAGCCTGCGTCTGCATTGAAGGCATTGCCGCCGGCGCCAAGGTCGGCGCCTGCGCAATACGCGCGCCCCGTGCCAGTGACCACCATCACGCGCGCTTCGTTGTCGGCGTCGAAGCGGTCAATGGCCTCGACCAGCTCGCGGATCATGGTGCCGTTCACGGCGTTGAGGCGCTCGGGGCGATTCAACGTTACGGTGACGATGCCTTCGTTGAGGTCGTAGATCAGTGTTTCAAAACTCATGCATGGTGTCCTTCTGCCGGGTCGGGTTTTCTGCGGTGCTGATGTTCGTCGATGCGCGGGGCGGGTGGGGCAGGTTTCGGTGCTGCCGCGGGGTAGCATTTCGTTGCTGCGGCTTGAGCCGCTGCTTGCGCGTGTGCTTGAGCCACTACTGGGCCGACGCATACCATTCGGCCCCCGCCCTGACTCGCCCTTGCATCAATTGAACGTGAATCTGGCTGGATCGCGGCCGGTCGGGGGCGTGCATGGCCCAACGGTCTAAGGTCATGTACTGGTCTGTGCACGCACAGCTGCCCATTTGTAGTCAGTCTCATTTTAAGGTAATCGCATGAATCTCGAATTCACGGCCGCGGATCTGGCTTTTCAGAGCGAGGTACGCACGTTCATCGACA
>CAMAVY010000244.1 GCA_945861675.1 Klebsiella pneumoniae
GATGCGGAGCGATTGCACCTGGACGTCGATGCAGCGATTGCGCGGCACCGCTGGTTGCGCGGGCGCCCTGAGTTTGTTCGCCGCGTGGTGCGCGCATTCAGTCGCGACACGTTCGTGCACCAGGACATCGATGCGGATGGCGCGCTGTACGACAATCTGATCAACGACCGTGAGCAACTGCTGGCGAGCCAGCTCCGCGCGGATCCGAGTGCATCGCGTGCTCAGCCCTTCGACGATGCGCGACTGAACACGTTGTGGACGCGCTTCCGCGCGCGCAACTGGCCGGCGCAGCTGATTGCCGAGGAGCGCGCTGCGTGGACGCAGTGGGTGCGCGAGCGTCTGTCGGGCGAGGTGGGCGATGCCGTCTCGCTCAACCGGTTTGTCGCCGAACTGCAGCGTGTCCGCCTGCGCGATGGCGACCATGCGCTGTTGTCTGAATGGAACGACTATGGGCGCGCACTGGCCGCGCGCTTCGATCTGCCGTGGCCGGACCCGCCCGCGGTGCCGGTCGAGTAGCGGCGCACCTCATTCGCAGCCACACCTCGTTCTGATCCGCACCTCAGACTGAGGCGGCGTCGAAGCACGCCCCGAGCAGTCGGTACAAGGCGTGCGGGTCGTCTGCCCCGCACAGTTCCCGAGCCGAATGCATGCCGAGTTGGGGGATGCCTACGTCCACCGTGCGGATGCCGATGCGCGCTGCGGTCAATGGGCCGATGGTGGAACCGCACGCCATATCGGCGCGCGTGACGAAAACCTGCAGCGGCACGCCTGCCTGTTCGGCGGCATTGCGCAGGAACGCCTGGGTTGCACTGGTCGACGCATAGCGCTGGTTCGCGTTCACCTTGAGCACCGGGCCGGCATTCAACAGCGGACCATGGCGGTCGTCGTGCTTGTCCGGGTAGTTTGGATGCACGCCATGTGCGTTGTCGGCGGAGATGAAGACCGAGGATGCAATGCAACGCGCGCGCGCCTCGGGGTCTGGCAGGAGCCGTGCAAGTACCTGTTCGAGGAACGGACCCTGAGCACCATCGGCCGTCGTGCTGCCAACTTCCTCGTGGTCGTTCAATACGATCAGTGACGGGACGTTGCGACCTGCGTGCGTGTTTCGACCCGCATGCACAAGTGCCTGGGTTGCCGCATAGCAGCTGACGAGATTGTCCAGCCGCGCGCTGGCGATGAATTCGCCGCCCAGACCGATCACGCGCGCCGGCTGGTAGTCGTACAGGCAGAGTTCGAAATCGAGCACCTCGAGTTGTTCGGCTGGTGTCGTCGCAGCCTGCAGTTGCTGCGCAAGCAGTTGTTCTACCAGCAGGGCGTGCAGGTCTACGCCGCCGCGGCCCAGCAGGGCAGGGATGTCGGTCTGTGGATTGATGCTGCGCTTCTGATTCACGTCACGATCCAGATGAATCGCGAGACTTGGTATGAACGCCATGGGGCGGTCGAAATCGATCAGCCGGCCCTCGAGTTCACCGGTCGCGCGACGCACATGCACGCGCCCCGCGATGCTGAGATCGCGGTCGAACCAGGGATTCAAGAGCACGCCGCCGTACACCTCGAGCCCCAGCCTCGCGTAGCCACGCCCCTGCAGTACAGCGTTGGGCTTCAGGCGAAGACAGGGGCTGTCGGTATGCGCACCGGCCATCCGCAGCCCTTGCTTCACCAGTTCACCGCCGGCCATGCGGAAGGCAATCAGCGAGCTGTCGTTGCGCACGACGTAATAGCTTCCGTCAGGCCGCGTGCTCCATTGCGCACGCTCGTCCAGTGCCTCGAAGCCGGCCTCGTTCAGGCGTTCGGCGACGAGCTTGGTCGCGTGAAATGGCGAACGTGCGCCGTCCAGGAAGGCCAACAGGCCAGCATCGAATTGCGGACGGTTCAAGCAGCGGCCCTCCCTGGGTAAAGAAGCAAAGTAGTAATGAAGCGATAAAGCTGAAAGCCAAAGGGCGAATCGGGCCGTAGTGGCAAAACGCCAGCATTGCGTACCCATTGGGTGCCCGGTCTAGTAGCGCAAAGCAAGAAAAACGCAAGCGTCAACCCTTGAGTGGCCTACAGGCGTTCCGCCCCCGCCTGGGCACGAGCACATAAACGTGTGCGAGGAGAACACAAATGTCCGGTCTACTGGAAACCCCGGCCTCTCAGGAAGAGGAGCCGGTAGCGCATGCTTTTCTGCAGCAACGCCTGGATGCCTACTTCAAGAACCCGCGTCGGGCCGCTTGGCCGGCCGGCGAGCATATCCTCGTCGGTCGTACGCCGGGCGCCGACGCCATTCGGCTGCAGAGCAACGATTACCTTGGCATGGCCGCACACCCGAAAGTGCTTGCGGCCGTGCGTGCGGGCGCCAGTGCGGCCGACAGCGCTTCGATCATGGCGGCCGTGTTTCTGCACGGCGACAGCCCGCAGTCGAGCTTCGAGGCCGCGATGGCCGGGCTGCTGGGCAGTGAGGCGACCGTGCTCAGTCAGTCTGGCTGGGCCGCCAATACGGGGCTTCTGCAGGCCATTGTGACGCCGGGCACGCCCGTCTACATCGATATGTTCGCGCACATGTCCTTGCACGAAGGTGCACAGATTGCGCGCGCCGAGGTGCATCGATTCATGCACAACAGCGTGCGATCGCTCGAACGTCAGGTCCGGCGCTACGGGTCGGGATTCATCGTTGTCGACTCGGTGTACTCCACCAGTGGTGCAGTCGCGCCCCTCCGTGAAATTGTTGAACTGGCAGAACGCCTGGGCTGCGTGCTCGTGGTTGATGAAGCACACTCGCTGGGCACCCACGGCCCGCGTGGCGCGGGGCTGGTTGTTGAACTCGGGCTGACCGAGCGCGTGCACTTTCGGACCTTCAGTCTCGCCAAGGCGTTCGCTGGGCGCGCGGGTCTCGTGGCATGCAGCGCAGAATGGGCAGAGCTTGTGAAGTACCAGGCCGACCCGGCGATCTTCAGCTCCGGCCTGATGCCTTGCGAAATCGCTCGTCTTGATGCGATACGCGAACAGATCGAGCAGGCCGATGATCGCCGCACACGACTGGCGGAGCTTGCCAGGCGCTTGCGCGACGGCTTGCGATCGCTTGGCTATGACACTGGCAAGAGCGCTTCGCAGATCGTCTCGCTGCAGCCAGGTGAAGAGTGGCGCACGATGATGTTGCGCGATGCGTTGGAAGCGCGCGGCGTGTTCGGTTCGGTGTTCTGTGCCCCTGCAACGCCCGTCAACTCGTCGCTGCTGCGCTTGACCGTCCATAGCGAGCTGACTGAACAGCAGATCGACCAGGTATTGGCCGCCTGTGCCGCAGTACGTGAGGAAGTTCGTCTGGAGGAGTGGGATTCGACCCGACGCATGCGCGCGCGCCGTGCCGAAGCTGAAGCCGACGCAGGGCCAATGCCCGAACGTGCTGCAGAAGCAGAAGCGAGGCGTGCCTGATATGGATATTCAGTTCGCAAATGCCTACGAGCTTGTTGTCAGCGTGCTGGTGTTCTTCTTCGGACATTTTCTTGCGATTGCAGGGTTGGCCTACGCCGTCGTCTGGTGGCAAGGCGTTACGTTGTTTGGCCATCGGCGTATTCAACAACGTCCGCGGCCGGCGCGGCCGTGGTTGGAACTGCAGCACTCCACCACGTCGATACTGATCTTCACGTTGCTGATGTGTGCACTCTGGCTTGTTTCAGAAGCCGGATTCACGCGTGTGTACTTTGCGGTCGCCGAGCACGGCTTGGCGTATTTCGTGTTTTCGATTCTGGCGATGGCATTGGTGCACGACACCTACTACTACTTCGCGCATCGATTCATGCATCACCCCAAAGTGTTCCGTCATGTGCACAAGGTGCATCACAGCTTCAGCAATCCGACGCCGTTCGCGAGCTATGCGTTTCACCCGCTGGAGGCATTGGTCGAGGTTGCCTGGGTAGGACCGCTGGTGTTGATCGTGCCGATTCATCCGGCCGCGTTTGCGATCTACGTGGTGATCCTGACGGTGTTCAATGTCATCAGCCATCTTGGCTATGAGTTCTATCGACCGGCTGTAGCACGATGGTTCATCACAAGTACCCATCACAACATGCATCACGCCGGATCCAAGGGGCATTACATGCTGTATTTCAACCTCTGGGATCGTGTGCTCGGAACCAATGCTGTGGACTATGAAGCCCGCATCCGGGCGATTACGGCCCGTCCGGCTGTTCCACCAGCGGTTTCTGAGGTTGCCCTTGCGAGCGTGTCAAGCTAGTCCTCGATTGCGGCGTCGAGGCTGACGAGGTAGGCCTGATAGGTCGCGGTGTCGGCATCGAATTCGATGTCGACTGGCGGGTCGTCAAGTACGGCGTAGCAATGCGCAAATCGCCCGCCCAGTTGCTTCGCAGGGAAGAAGTAGTCCTCCCAGTCGCATGCATCCGGATCGAACAGGTCGTCGAAGGGGTCGAAGAAGTACGCGATCATTCGGCCATCTGCCACGGCATCGAGGTAGCGCGCGGGCGCCCCGATATGGCGGCCGTACGCTACCTGCCGGCTGAGATCTTCCTTCGACGCGACCAGCAGCCGTTTGAATGCGCCTTCGGGTTGAAGCAGCAGCAGCCCCGCGGGGTTCTCGACGAGGTAGTACTCGCAGAATGCATGCTCGGCACGCAGTTGCTCGAACAACTGCTGGAACGCCACGTCGCCAAGGAAGCTGGGCGATTGCAGCAGCAACGAGTTCAACAACATCTGCGATACGTCGGAAAAATAGCTCAACTGAAGCTCGTGAATATTGCGTACGAGCGTGCTGATGGCGTCGGGTTCCTGCTTGCGGATGAAGCGGTCGATCAAGCCGTCGTTGAATGCACGCACAGCAACTTTCTCGTCGGCGACGCCGGTCAACAGCACCTTCTTTACGTGTGGATCATTGATCGAACGCAGAAAGTCCAGCCCGTGCATCGATGGCATGTCGTAGTCGACGACCACGACCGAAACTTCACGAAAGCGATCCGGGTTACTCACTTCCTGTTCGATGAGGTTCAGATCGAGGTGGATCAGGCGCTCAGCGTCGTCACTGAGCACAAGGTTGCGGTAGTGGCTGAAACAGCGTTCGTAGAGCGGGGGTTGCGTGGGTGTTTGGTTGATCCGCTGCAGCGCCTGCTCAGGATGACTGAACAACTGGAACGCCAGATCTTCGGGCAGGTGCAGCACGAGTGACTGCAGAAACCCCGTGTTGTCGTCGACGAAGACCGACGTGGTCGGATGGAAGTAGGGAAAAATCCGGCGATCGATCATGTGCGCACTTCCCTGTTGGCAGTTTGTGTTGTACCGATCATTCGTGAGGCTCAAGTGCGTGTGGCAGTGTCAGCACAAAACGCGTGAATTCGCCGTGCTGCGAGGCGCATTCAATCTTTCCGTTGAAACCGGTCAGCACGCTCTTGCAGAAGCTCAAGCCAATGCCGGAACCGCGTCCTGCTTCCAAGGACGTATAGAAACGCTCGAAAATTCTTGGCATCACACTTGGGTGAATGCCCGTGCCGCTGTCCATGAACACGATCCTGTTGTTGCTCACATCGGGCTCGAACCAGATGTAGATCTCGCCCTTGCTGGCCTTCGCGATGAAGTACAGCGCGTTCTTGATGAGATTGAACAATACGTGGGTCATCAGTACTTCAGAGCCGCGAAACAGGAAATCGTGCTTCTCGGAAATAGTGACCAGCTGTCGTTCACGCTCGGAGATGAATGGATAGCGATCGACGGCGCGCCGCACGCATTCAAGCGCGGAAATGATCTTGTAGTCGGTGTTGCTGATCGCGCTGCCGCCCGCGTTGATGAGCAGCATGTCGATGATGGTGTTGGAGTGATCGGTTTCGTTGTCGATGCGCTCGAGTGCCTCGCGCAGCGATTCGAGCTGGCGCCGACGGATGGGGCGTACCGGCAGACCCTGTTCCACGGCAAGATCGTAGGCGGCGACCAGATCGGGCAGGAAGCGCTGCAGGCCGCGCGCGTTGGCCTTGATGCCGAGCAAGGGCGTGCGCAGTTCGTGTGCAATGTTGTTGCCGACGCTGGCGACGGCGCGCAGCATTTCCTGCTGCACACGCTCACGGTAGGAGTTGTAGATCGTTCCGCCCACCAGAATAAACAGGAACACCGGCATCGGGCCCAGGTACTCCCTGTAGATCGCCGCAGGCGTGAAGGTAGGGCCCAACAACAGGAACAGCGCCCATGCTGCGCCGGTCCCGGCGGCGAACATCAGGCCGATCAACAGGCCGTCGTTCACGAGCGTGATGAGTACGACCAGCGCGATCACCATCGACATGGGCCACACCATTGTGCCGTTCCCGGATGCGTAGTTGATCTCGGCGTTCTGCAGCAGCATGTAGGTGAAGAAAAATGGAATGCAGTAGGTGAGCCCGGCAATCCAGTAGACCGGCAGATAGCTGCGCAGCTTCGGGGGCCAGCGCTTGATCAGCGCGACCGGCAGTACGATACCGACTGCCACCATCCGCACACCCGGGCTTTCGTAGAATTGCTCGCCGAAGATCAATCGGAACAAGTAGTAGTACGACGCAAATGTGATCGCAG
>CAMAVY010000245.1 GCA_945861675.1 Klebsiella pneumoniae
GACGACCCAGCTCGGCTACGGGCTTGGCCTGGCGATGGGCGCAAAGCTTTCGAAGCCCGACTATCTGTGCATCAACGTCTGGGGCGATGCAGCCATCGGCTTCACGGGCATGGACTTCGAGACCTGTGCGCGCGAGCGCATTCCGATTCTGTCCATTCTGTTCAACAACTTTTCCATGGCAATCGAGATTCCGATCATGCCGGTGTCGCAAGCCAAGTACGGCTCGACCGATATCTCGGGCAACTACGCCGACATGGCGAAGGCATTCGGTTGCTACGGCGAGCGCATCACCGATCCCAACGACATCGTTGCGGCGCTCAAGCGCGGCATCGAAGCAACACAGCAGGGCAAGCCGGTGCTGCTGGAGTTCATTACCGACAAGGAAATCACGATCTCCAACGAGTAACACGCGAACCACCAGTCACCGGCAGGGCAGTTGCATGACCTCTTCACACGCATCCGATGGTGATACGACGTCCGTGGGCGCCGCGACGTCCGTGGGCGCCGCGACGCTGCAGTACCCACTTGCTGGCTTGAAGGTGTTGGATTTCTCGCGCGTGCTGGCGGGCCCGTTTGCCGGCCGCATGCTCAGTGATCTCGGCGCCGATGTTGTGAAAGTAGAACCGCCGGACGGCGACGTGACACGGCAATGGGGCCACGTGGTGGGTGGTCTGCCGGGGTACTACCACCAGCAGAATGCAGGCAAGCGAAACATCTGCATCGACCTGCGCGCACCCGGCGCAAAGGCACTGGTGTTCGACCTCGTCAAACAGGCCGACATCCTCATTGAGAACTACCGGCCCGATGTCATGCCGCGCCTCGGTCTTGGTTATGCAGACCTGCAGGCGGTGAATCCGCGGCTGATCATGTTGTCCATCTCCGGTTTCGGGCAGGGCGGCCCGGAGTCGCATCGCCCCGCCTATGCGCCGATCGTGCATGCGGAGCTGGGCCTGATGGCGCGGGCCGCGCGGCGCGGCAATGTGCCGTATCGTGACTTGCCTTTGTCGGTTGCCGACACGAATGCATCGCTGCATGGCTTGGTCGGGGTGCTGTCGGCGGTGATCCTGCGCCAGCGTACGGGTGTTGGGCAGCACATCGACATTGCCATGGTGGATGCGACGCTCGCGACCGACGATCAGGTGCACTACGAACTCGAAGATGCCGAACAGACGGGCCCGCTGCCGAACGACACCTGGCAGACCGGCGCTGGTCCGGTGCTGGTGTCGTCTGACTTTCGTTGGTTCTGGCGGCAGTTGAATACCGTCGTTGGTTTGCAGGATCCGACGACGGCCGATATGGATCGCGACGCGCGCATCGCTGCGCGCCGGGCCTTGGTATTCGACTTCATGCAGACGCTGACCAGCTGGGCCGATGTCGAAGCGCTGATGGCACGTATGAATCTGGCCTGGGGGCAGGTGCGCGAAGGCGCCACACTGCGTGAGCAGCCCACGTTGCAGCATCGTGGCAGCATTGTGCAAGTGGACGATCGCGCCGGTGGCACACGGCCAGTGACGCAATCTCCGTATCGCTTCTCCAGTGCACGCAGCGGCGTGCGCGGCCCTGCGCCGCATCGCGGTGAGCACAACGCGGAAGTGCTGCAGCAGTGGCTCGGGCTGCGCCGCGAAGAAGCGGCCGCATTGCTTGCGGGCGGCGTTCTGGCCGCCGACCAGAAGCTACTTTCGGCAGGTGATGTGCCCAGCTGATCGGGCGCAGTCAATGTCGGTTGGCGACGCCATGCTGTTGCTGCACGCGGTGCGTACGCGTGGCGATCAGCGCAAGGTCGATCCTCCTGCTGGTCCCGCTGAGCCCAGGCGTGGCGTGGGGACCAGACCTGGTCGGCCCAGCCGAACTCGCGCGCAGGCGCTAACCTAAAGTGCGTGGAGGTAGCGGTGATAGATTGACCTGGGTCGTCGAACTGAACGTTCGTCTACTGCCACCATACAGAACGTTCCTAAATGGGGCTTGCGGAAAACGATGTCACAGACGGCCAAGCAGAGTTTGGTATCGGCACAGTCGGGGCGCACCGAGGTTGCTGCTGATGCGGACAAGTTGTTCGAGGAGTTGGATCGCGAAGGCGTGGTTGCGCTGCCACCGCTGATTCCCGAGGCCCAACTGCGCACCATGCAGGCCGCCTTCGACGCGAAGCTGCGGCATATCCGGTGGAACAATGTCGACGGATATCAGAAAACCGAGCGCTTCCGGCACATGGTTGAAGATGTCCTGTTGCTTGATCAGGGCTTCGTGGATCTGGCGCTGCACCCGCTAGTGCGAGGTGTGCTGGACCGCTATCTCGGTTCCACCTATTCCCTGAACGAGGCCAAAGGTTGGCTGTCGCTGCCTACAAAGCGGGATTTCCATGGCTGGCACGGGGATGCCTGGTACGACCAGAGCGTGGCGACCGGCATACCGCGGGAGGTCAAGCTGGCCTTCTACCTGACGGATGTCCGAAGTGGCGCATTCAACTTTCTGACCCGCTCGCACCGCCAGCAACATCCCAGGCCACTGCGGAATGATCAGGTCGCGATCCCGCCCGGTGGGCGTGTGGCCGAGTTTCTTGGCCCTGCGGGAAGTGCGTTTTTGTTCGATACCTCAGGCATACATCGTCAAGCTGTGCCGATGCTCGATCCACGTCGGGCAACGTTCTACAACTACCACGACTCGTCTGTGCCTCTGCAGAAGGAAGATGTGGATTACTA
This sequence comes from Klebsiella pneumoniae, assembly GCA_945861675.1. Lineage (GTDB taxonomy): Bacteria > Pseudomonadota > Gammaproteobacteria > Pseudomonadales > Azotimanducaceae > CAMAVY01. The sequence continues at coordinate 2,697 of CAMAVY010000245.1, forward strand.
CCGCTACCACCCGCTTCTGCTGAATGCCGCTTTCCTCGGCGGCCTGGATCAGGACAGTCAGCGGATTCTTGGATTCGGCGACAAGAACCGTTTCGTGCCTGCCTTTCAACGCGCGAATACGGGATCTTTGCTGACCAACGGCCTTCGCTCGGGACTCAATGTGCAGATTCGTTTGCGTGACTTCAGCGCGCGTGTGCGCGCCCGTCTGGCACGAATGTTCTCTGGCTAAACGCCGAGGCCACGCCGCAGCAGTGGAATTGTCATAACCGACTCCTACCATTTGGAACAACAAATCGGCATGGGATAGGCACCGTGGAGTTGGAAGACTGGGACGAGCAGGAAGCACCGAAGCCACTGGATCCGTTTGAGGACGCAGTCGAACTGTGATGGCTGTTTGATTCCGGCGGTGTTCGAACCCGTCGCGGCGTCCGTTCTTCCTGCTGCAACTATCCTGCTTCAAGGACATGGCCGCAGGGGTTGGGCAAGTGACGGGAGTTTCGGGGGAAGACACTTCGGCCGCGGGCAGCGAGGAGCAATCGTTGGGCAGCGCCGTTCTCTTTTTTCGGGACGGTCGCGTGGTGTCCGAATTGCGTGATGCCGAGTTTCAGTCGCTCCTGGGTGGGGTCGTGTGCCTGGCCGATATGGCCGGCGGTACACAAGACGCGGTCTATTGCGTCATCGTGTCAGGACTGGTCGTTCGAGCGCTGGTGTTCTTTACGATCGAATTCGATGCTGTGGGGCGTCCTGCAGCCAGCTTCTCGTTGCCGCTTTCGGACCTGGCGCGTCGCGCACGTGCCGGTCCGGACCTTGGCTTTGGTCGCGTTCGCCTGGCCTGCCGCGCACAGTGTCCGGTGCCCTGGCTGGCCAATCAGCTCTGGCAGCCGCGCTCACTGACGGTGGACGGCGAGTGCGGGCTCGTGCAGCGCTCCGTGCAGAAGGATCGCCTGGGTCTGCGCGCCAGCACCGTGGTTCGCAACCATCGCGAAGGCGTGCCGTTCGACGGTCGTTCGACGGTCGATGGTCGGCGTGGCTTCGACGGACGCGCGACGGTAGACGGTCGGCGTGGCTTCGATGGGCGGACGACGGTAGACGGCCGGCGTGCATTCGATGGTCGCTCCACCGTGGATGGACGTGCGAGCGCCTCTCATTCGCGCACGTTCGACGGCCGCGCAACTTTCGATGGCCGATCTGGCGAAGGCCGCATCAGTACTGATGGTCGCGCGTCTTCCGGCGCACGCCTGCCGCTGCCAGGTCAGCCTGTTGGCGATGCGCGTAGCACATTCGATCTGCGCGCGGCCGCCGATGCCCGTGCGATCGACGACGGCCGCGCAGGCGCGGCCGATGGTCGGCTGGTTGTGCCGCAGTTGGTACGCCAATACCAGCATCGCATTGACTCCCTGGAGTCCGAGCGTGCCAAAGCGCGTGAACATCTGCTTATGGCACGCAGCGAAATCTCTCGACTGGCCGAAGAGCTCAATCAGGAGCGCGAGCGATTGCGACGCCTCGAGCGGATGTTGCGCGGCTCCGACTTCGATTGAGATCGGCGGCGGCGCTCTGTTCGGATGTAGCGCGGCGACGCCGAGCGCCGACACTGATCGGCGACACTGATCGGCGACCCTGATCGCCGGCCCTGATCGCCGACATTGACGCGCCAGCGTCCTGAACTACTACTTCATAACACTGCGTGCACGTTCACGCGCAGTGCCCGCACGGAGTAACGAGCATGCTCAGCCAAGTCCGCTCCCGCCGGCGCACGGATGTCGCGCCGAATGAGGACCGAGCCTTCATGAAGGGCGCGGTAGCAACATTTTTTCTGGGCGTGTGTTGTTGGGCAGTGCTACTGGTACTGATCTGACGCTCAGCCGCTTTCTTCTTCGATCGACTGGTCCATGTCGAAGGCCGGTGCGTCGGTGGTCAGGTGCCCGACGATACGCGCGGGTACGCCCGCAACGGTGACGTGCGGTGGCACGTCATTCAGCACTACGCTGCCGGCGCCAACCTTTGCGCCTTCGCCAACTTCGATGTTGCCGATGATCTTGCAGCCTGCGGCGAGCAACACTCCGCGGCGGATCTTCGGGTGCCGATCGCCTGTGGTTTTGCCAGTGCCACCCAGCGTCACCGAATGCAGCATCGAGACATCGTCTTCGATCACGGCCGTTTCACCGACCACAATGCCGGTGGCGTGATCGAGCATGATGCCGCAGCCGATACGCGCGGCCGGGTGAATATCTACACCCAGTGTTGCGCTGATCTGGTTCTGGATGAACCGCGCAAGCGTCTGGCGTCCGCGCTGCCACAGCCAGTGGGCAATGCGGTAGGCCTCGAGCGCATGAAAGCCTTTGTAGTAGAGGAATGGCGTTGAGAAGTGCACGCAGGCGGGATCGCGCGCCTGGATGGCAATGATGTCGATCTGCGCCGCACGGCAGATATGCGGGTTTTCGGCCAGCGCTTCCTCGATGACTTCGCGGATCAACAGCGACGGCAGGGTGGGGCTGTCGAGGCGGCTGGCGAGGTGGAACGACAGCGCGCGCCCGAACGTCTCGTGATTGAGGATCGAAGCGTGGAAAAAGCTGCCGAGGATGGGTTCCTGGCGGGCCAGCAACTCAGCCTCACTGCGGATCAGCGCCCACAGGTCCATGCGGTCCAGTTCGGGCCGGTTGGTGGTGCAGAGCTCCCACTTGGGCTCGGGCCGTGCACGCGACGGCTCTAGGTTCGGGACGGCGGTCGGCATGGTGCCCACCTCTCTGTGATGTTTGATGTATGCAGGCGGCCAACAGCGTGGCTGCGCGGACCGGGTATTTCAAGGGCGAGGTTGTGAATCGGCGGCGAAGCCGTGTTGCATGATTGCGCGGCTGCATGTCACGGGCACGACGAATGGCCAGGTGCCCGAATGGCCAGGTGCCCAGCTATCTGCCAGATGTGCGGTCAGGGGGTCGTGTGCCAGGTGCGGCAAGCGCCGCAGGGGTGTCCACGTCCTGCAGCACGCCTGGGTCGAACACCTCCAGACGCACGCGCCGCTGTTTGTGCTGCTGAACGACCAGCCGTGCACCCTCGTCGCCGCGCAGGCGCACAAGCTCGGCAAACAGTGCGTGGCGAAAGCCCACCGGATGCCCCGGTTGCTCCAGATACGTTGGCTGCAGGACGTCCCAGCTTGCCGTGCCTGTGCAGCTATCCCGCAGGCGACACAGCGTGGTGTACGTCACGAACGGCATGTCACCCAGCGCAACCCACGCGAACTGCCAGGTCGGCACTGTGCTGATGCAGTCAGCAAGGGTGAAGCCCATGCCGCCATCTGCGCGCGGCGCGCGAAACAGCTGCTGATCGGCGCCGTGCAGCAGCTTTTTATCGCTGCTGCGCAGCAGCGGGGCGAGATGCGCTGCGAGTGCATCATCGCCGGGGCGCAGTGCCACGCGCAGATGCGCGAACACCTCTGCATAACGACGCACGGTGGCCGCGAGCAGTTCATCGCCATTGGGCAGTTGCGCGCGGCGTTTGTCGGCGCCGAAGCGTCGTCCCTGGCCACCGGCCAGGATGATGGCGCCTGCGATCATTCAGATCGACCGGGCGATCTGCGCAACGATTTGCATGGCCGGACAACGTTGTGCATGGCCCGTCGAACCGGGTGCTTCATCTAGCCGGCCTGGGCGGGCGCCAGCTGCGCCATGCGCGCGGCAATGCGTGACTCCGCGTTCTTCTGCACCGCCGTGATTTCCGCCAGGATCGCGATTGCAATTTCCGGCGGTG
>CAMAVY010000246.1 GCA_945861675.1 Klebsiella pneumoniae
CGTGTGTGTGTCTCATACGCCCGTGCGCGGCGTATCCGTCGCAGCTATTCGGATGCATCCGGTGTGCCGGTACTCCTGGCAGGCACTGGGCTGGCCGGATCAGGTCGGCCGCCAGGCGCACTGACTTCTACACCTGCATCCGCGGGCGCACCGTACGCCACAGCGCAAACGCGGTAGTAGCGCTCGCCTTCCGGTGCGTGCACGGCGATCTCGTCGCCGGCTGCCTTGCCCATCAGGGCGCGTGCAATGGGTGAATCGATGCTGATGAACCGTCGGGCAGGATCGAACTCGTCAGAGCCGACCAGCCGATAGGTGTTCCTGCTGCCTTCATCATCTTCTACGGTGACCCACGCGCCGAAGTACACGCGGCTCTGATCGCTGGGTGCGCGCTGCACGACCACCAGTGCTTCCAGGCGTTTGCTGAGAAAGCGCACCCGCGCGTCGATCTGCCGCAACTGTCGTTTGCCATAGATGTATTCGGCGTTCTCCGAGCGGTCGCCCATGGCCGCAGCCTCAGTGACCTTGCGCGTGACCTCTGGTCGCGTGACCGACCACAGCTGCTGCAGCTCATCCTTCATGGCCTGCTGCCCTTCAGGTGTGATGTAACGCGGCGGCATTGCAGTGCCGTCTCAGGCGGGCCGCGCGTGCGTAGGAGCGTGCTGCCGCATCAGCAACTGCAGATTCTCGCCGAGCGGCGCACGCACGATGCCATATTCGGTAATGATGCCCGTGACCAACGCTGCGGGCGTCACATCGAATGCTGGGTTGAACACCTGCACATCGGCCGGCGCGAGACGCACGCCGCGAATATGCGAGACCTCTTCCGCGGGCCGTTCTTCAATCACAACGTCTGCGCCTGTGGCGGTATCTGGATCGAAAGTGGATGACGGGCAGGCGACATAGAACGGCACGCCAAAGTGCCGTGCCAGCACCGCGACACCCAGCGTGCCGATCTTGTTCACCACATCGCCGTTGGCGGTCACTCGGTCGGTGCCGACGATGACCAGATCGATGCGGCCGTGGCTCATCAGGTGCGCAGCCATGTTGTCGCAGATCAGCGTCACATCGATGCCGGCCGCGCCGAGTTCCCATGCCGTGAGTCGAGCGCCTTGCAGCACCGGGCGCGTTTCGTCGGCATATATGCGAAACGGCACGCCTGCGCGATGTGCCAGATACATGGGTGCAGTTGCAGTGCCCAACTCCGATACTGCCAATGCGCCAGCGTTGCAGTGCGTCAACACGCCGGCGCCGGGCGTGATCAAAGCCATGCCCGCTGCGCCTATACCGCGGCAGATGGCTCGGTCTTCGGCATGAATCGCTTCGGCTTCGCGTTGCAGTGCGGCGGCGAAATCGTCGTTTGCCACAGCACTGCCAATGCGCTCAAGGCGCTTGACGGCCCAGGCCAGATTCACTGCAGTCGGACGTGCGCTGCAGAGTTTTTGTGCTGCTTCCGCCAACCATGCCTGCTGCGCGGCTTTGGCCTTCAGCGCGTAGGTCTGGGCTGCTTCGGCGAGTGTGTAGGCGGCGGCTATGCCGATGGCCGGTGCGCCGCGCACGACCATGTCGCGAATCGCGTGGAAGCCAGCATCGAGTGAGTCGATGCGTTGCCAGCGTTGCACGTCGGGCAAGGCACGTTGATCAAGCAGGCTGAGTTGGCCGTTCTGCCAACGGATGGATTCAGGAACATCGGTGTGTGCGGTGGTCATCGGGGGTTACGAATTCGCCCTGCTGAGAGTTGCAAATGTTGAGAAATGAAATTGTTGAGAAATGAAATTGCTGAGAAATGGAAATGCTGAGAAATGGAAATGCGTTGGAACTGTGGTGTTGGCGATTGAATGCGCTGCGTCGGACTTGGATGCAGGCGCGCAAGCAGACCGCGCGAACGAGGCGCTGTTCGTCTCATCGTCGGGCATGCGCCAGCGCATCTTCAAACAGTTGACCGGTGCTGTCTGCCGTGCAGCCGCAGGCAATGATGCCGTCTTCGTGGCCACCCATCCTGATCAATGCTGGCCGTTGCGGCTGGTGCTGCAGAATTTCCCGCACGGCCAGCGCCATGGCCGGCGTGCCATAGCCGACGTCTGCTGGCGTGCTGGTGATGCGCATCCGCCCGGCGGCGCGCCACCGTTCTGCCGAGCTCCACCCTTCTGCCATGCGCCACCCTTCTACCGCGCGCCACCCGTCTACCGCGCGCCACAGCGTTGGCGCGTGGCCGTGAAACACCCAATCGATTGCCGGGTCAGCCTGATAAAGCACCGCATGTGTCATGGCTTCTGACGACGGCGCTGTGCCGCCGTGCGCGACTACGTGGTTGCGGGCAAGGTCCACATGCGTGACCACGGCAAAGTCGTGCGAGCTGAGTAGTTCGCGCGCTCCGGTCTGTGTGCCGGTAATGATGAATGCGCTGGGGCGGCCGGGATGGCGTGCGCTGAGGTTGCCGAAACCCACGCCGTCGTAGCGACGGGCGTCTTGACCGACCACGCCTGCACTGACCAGCCGCGTGCGCCAGCGTTGCAGCTCGTGCAGTTGCCAGGGCGCCGGTGCTGCAGCCCGGTCGAATTGCAGCTTGAAGTGCGTGACGCCGTCCGCGGACGGCACGTTGTCGGCACTGTCTGTGTGGTGGCCACTTTCTGTGTTGATGGCAGGGGTCCCGCGGCGCTGAGCTGTGTCTATGGGCGCATGAGTTGCATGCGGTCCGATCTGGCCGAACGCGCAGGTTTGGCGGCTGGCCCGATCCGGGTTTATGGTGCGCGTGGAATTTTCCGAGGGGAACAGCCCTGAGCCGGAAGGGGAACAGCCCTGAGCGGGAGGGGGAACAGCCCTGAGCCGGAAGGGGAACAGCCCTGAGCGGGAAGGGGAACAGCCCTGAGCGGGAAGGGGAACAGCCCTGAGCGGTAGGACGCAACCATGAGTGACCTGCAGAAATGAGCTATTCACAGATCAAGGTGCAGAAGTGTGTGGGTGCACTCGGCGCCGAAGTGTCCGGCATCGACCTGGCGCAACCACTTGCAAAACCGGCGCTGGCCGAGATCCATGCAGCGTGGCTCGATCATCAGGTGTTGTTCTTCCGTGATCAGCAGCTGAACCCCGCGCAACAAGCGGCATTTGCGGCGAACTTCGGCGAGCTGGACGTGTACCCCTTTGTGAAGGCACTGGATGCGCACCCCAACGTCATCCCGATCATCAAGGAGCCGCATACGAAGATGAACTTCGGCGGCGGCTGGCACACCGACACGTCGTATAGCCCGACGCCACCCAAGGCCACGCTGTTGTTCGCGGTGGAAGTGCCGGATGAAGGCGGCGATACGCTGTTCAGCGACACCTACGCCGCCTATGAGTCGTTTTCTCCCGGCATGAAAACCCTGCTCGATGGTGTGCTTGGCGTGTATTCCGCAGCGATGGTGCATGGCAAGGCGGGTGTGTACACCTTGGACGGCGACCATCCGATGGCCTATGGCGGCTCGTCGGAAATCGCTGAGCGCGAAGTGGAACACCCGATCATCCGCACACATCCGGAAACGGGTCGCCGCGCGATCTATGCCAGCACGGCGCACACCCACCACATCAAAGACATGAGCGTGCACGACAGCAAACCGCTGCTGGAACTCCTGACGCGGCAAGCCACGCGCCCGGAGTTTGTGACGCGTTTCAAGTGGACCGCCGGCACGTTGGCCATGTGGGACAACCGCTGTGTGTGGCACTACGCGTTGAACGACTACCAGGGCAAGCGCCGCGAGATGCGTCGTGTGATCGTGAAGGGCGACCGGCCACGCTGATCGTGGTGGTTGGCCTCGCGTATCGCAACCCGGATCAGGTGGGTTTGACTCTTCTTTGATCGTCGCGCATTGCCTGACGCATGCATGGCGCGCGCGGCATCTTCGACAACACATTCAATCGGGGTCGGAATGAGCCATTCTCAGAACGAACGAGACAGCGCGCCTATCAATGCGTTTGGTCGGCTGCTGCTGCACGCTGCGCGTTGCTGGCCAGCGCGGGAAGCCATCATTTTTCCCGGGCGCAGCCAGACCTTCGCCGAGCTGCATGAACGCTCACTGCTGCGGGCCAGACAGCTGATCGCGCTCGGTGTACAGCCCGGCGAGCACGTCGGCATTCTGCTGCCCACCAGCTTTGAGTTCGTCGAAGTGATGTTCGGCATTGCCTTGGCTGGCGCGGTCATGGTGCCGATCAACGCGCGCTATCGCGGCAGTGAAATCGCCTATCTCACGGAGAACGCGGACCTTGTGACCATTGTGACCACGGGTCAGGTCGCGGAGGGCGTGAACTACGTTGAACGTCTGGGTGAAGGGCTGCCTGGTATCGAAAACAGTGCCAACGCATTGGCGCTCGCGCTGCCCGCCACGCCCCGCTTGCGCAACATTCTGCTGCTGGGTGATGAGCACGCGCCAGGTCTTGTGCCCGAAGCCTATGTCGGCGCGCGGGCCGCCGCGCTGGCCGTCACAGTTGCCAATGCTGAGATTGAAAAGCGCACCGCCGCAGTCAGTGACGATGCGCTGGCGGTGATTCTGTACACCTCGGGCACCACGTCCAACCCCAAGGGCTGCATGATCAGCGGGCGTTCGATCATTGGTAACGGCCGCTCGATGGCTGCGGCCTATCGCATGACGGACAAGGATCGCTTCTGGTCGCCGCTGCCGATGTTTCACATCGCAGCCACGTTCCCCATCTGCGCCTGTTTCGATGTCGGCAGTGCCTACGTCACGATGGGTTACTTCGATGCAGGCGTAGCACTGAAGCTGCTCGAGGAATCGCGCGCGACAATCAACTATGCGTGTTTCGTCACCATCATCGGCGACCTGATCAACCATCCGGACTTTGCTTCGACCGACCTCAGCGCGGTGCGCCTGATGAACAGCAGCCTGGCGTTGCAGCCACCTGGCTTTGCCGAGCGCCTGCAACGGGCGATGCCGCAGTGCATTCAGGTGGGCACCTATGGGCTGAGCGAAGCCTCTGGCAGCGTCACAACGTCGCCGATCGATTCATCGGAGCAGCTTCGTCTGACGCGGCTCGGTTCGCCGATGCCGGGGCAGGAAGTGAAGATTGTCGACATCGAAACCGGCGTCGAACTGCCGATGGGTGAGCGTGGCGAAATCTGTGTGCGCGGCGTCAACGTGTTGATGGGCTATTACAGAGACGCCGAGAAAACCGCGCAGACCTTGCGTGATGGGTGGCTGCACACCGGCGACACCGGTTCACTTGATGAACACGGCACGATCATGTTTCACGGGCGCTTCAAAGACATGCTGAAGGTCGGCGGAGAAAACGTTGCCGCCGCAGAGATCGAGGCGTTGCTGCAGCAGCATCCGGCCGTGAAGCTGGCTCAGGTGGTGGGTGTGCCGGATGCGCGTCTGGTGGAAGTGCCTGCAGCGTTCGTGCAACTGGAGCCGGGCATGAGCGCAACGGAAGAAGAACTGATCCGCGCATGCAAGGGCCAGATCGCGAGCTTCAAGATTCCGCGTCACGTGCGCTTCGTTGAAAGCTGGCCGATGTCGACCAGCAAGATTCAGAAGTTCAAGTTGCAGAAGGAACTGATCGCCGAGCTTGCGGCTCCTGGGGCTCAGTAGGAGCGCGGCAAGCCGAGCACGTGCTCGCTGATGTAGTTCAGGATCATCTCCTGTGAGATGGGCGCGATCTTCATCAAGCGGGCTTCACGGAAGTAGCGCTCAACGTGGTACTCGTTGGCGTAACCGAAGCCGCCGTGCGTCTGCACGGCGCGGTCCGCCGTGAAGAATGCGGCCTCTGCGGCCAGCCACTTCGCCATGTTGGCCTCGGCGCCGCAGGGTTTGCCCGCATCGAGCAGCCACGCGGCTTTGCGGATCATCAGTTCTGCGGCATCCAGCTGAGTGCGTGCTTCGGCCAGCGGAAATGCAATGCCCTGGTTCATGCCGATCGGGCGGCCAAACACAACGCGCTCGTTGGCATAGTTCACGGCGCGCCGGAGTGCAGCGCGGCCGATGCCCAGTGCCTCCGATGCGATGAGCACGCGTTCCGCGTTCAAGCCATCGATGAGGTATTTGAACCCTTTGCCTTCCTCGCCAACGCGGTCCGTGATGGCGACCGGCAGGTCGTCGTAGACCACCTCGCACGTGCGCACCGCATTGCGGCCCATCTTCGGGATAGGCGAAATGCTGACTTCGGGGCGTTGCAGTTCGGCCAGCAGCAGCGTCAATCCGTCCGTGCGGCGCTGAACCTGTTCTTTCGGCGTGGTGCGTACCAACAACAACACGCGCTCGGACTCCAATGCCTTGGTCGTCCACACCTTGCGGCCGCGCACGAGGTAGCGATCGCCGTCGCGCCGGGCAAACGTCTCGATCGACGCGGTGTCTGTGCCAGCATTCGGCTCCGTCACACCAAACGCCACGTGCAGGTCGCCGCGGGCAACGCGCGGCAGGTACTTCTGCTTCATTTCGTCTGAGCCATGC
>CAMAVY010000247.1 GCA_945861675.1 Klebsiella pneumoniae
TGTGTGGCAGCCGCGGCCCACTGCCACATCCAACGCGCGCGGAAACCTGTGTCGCTGTATTCGCCGGCGGGCGCTGGTTTCTGGTGGATGCGGGCCAGGGCAGCTGGAACAACCTTGCGCTGTGGCAGATTCCGGCCGCGCAGATTGCCGCGGCGTTCATCACGCACATGCATTCCGACCACATCGGCGAGCTGGGTGAAATCAACACCAACACCTGGATTGCCGGCCGTAGCGCACCTTTGCGTGTGTTCGGGCCGGAGGGCCTCGAGCAGGTCACGCATGGCTTCAACACCGCGTACGCGATCGATCGGCGCTTCCGCATCGCACATCATGGCGCCGCGCTGTTGAAGCCATCGGCGGCACCGCTTGACGTGGTCACCGTACCGCTGCGCGCCAACAGCGCACCAAAGGCGCTGGTGTACGACGCCGACGGCGTTCGCGTCATCGCTTTTCTGGTCAATCACGCGCCGGCCACGCCCGCATTCGGCTATCGCTTCGAGTATGGCGGGCGCAGCGTTGTCATCAGCGGCGATACCGTCAGCTCGCCGTCCGTGATCAGTGCTGCAGACGGCGCAGACGTGCTGCTGCACGAGGCGCTCGCGGCACACATGCTGCCGGCGATTGCCGACGCCGCACGCGCTGCGGGGCGAACAGGCGCGCCGAAGCTGCTCGCGGATATTCCCGATTACCACACCACACCCGTGCAGGCTGCCACTGTCGCCAACAAGGCGAAGGTGCGGGCTTTGGTGCTGTATCACCTCGTGCCTGCGCCACGCAACGACCTGATGGCGCGCGTGTTCATGCGTGGTGTGTCAGCGGTGCGCCCGGACACGCAACTCGGCGACGACGGCATGCTGATCACCCTGCCCGTGAAAAGTACGGTTGTGCAGTTCGGTCATATATGAGCACTATCCGGCCGGGGGATGATGAGTCAGGGCGTGATTCCGCTGGCCGTGGCGTCGGCGGAGCCGCGCACGCACGCACGTGTACACGCGCGCGAAAATGGGGGAAGGCTGAATGAGTGCAGTGCCAGTCGGTGCGCCAGCAACGGGCGCGCCCGCGCAGGCTGAAGATGAAGTCGTAGCCGGTCGGCACTACGTCTTCCTGGCATTGCTCACAGCACTGAACGTGCTGAACTTTGTCGATCGCCAGCTGCTCGCCAGTTTCGCCAACTTCATCAAACCCGAACTCGGACTGTCCGACAGCGAATACGGATTGCTGACCGGGTTTGCGTTTCTGGTGTTCTACGCCGTGATGGGGCTGTTCGTCGGCGCACTTGCAGACATCCTGCACCGGCCACGACTGCTGGCTGTCGGCATTGCCCTGTGGAGCCTGGTGACCGCGGCGTCAGGTGCAGCCAAAGGCTTCGTTTCGCTGGCCATTCCACGCATGCTGGTCGGCGTAGGCGAATCCGTTCTCACGCCCACGTCCATGTCGATGCTGTCAGACCGCTTCCCAACGAGCCGGCTGGGGTTTGCCTCTGGCTTCTATTACATGGGCGTGCCGATCGGCTCGGGCATCAGCCTGCTCATCGCGGGCTATCTCGGGCCGGCCATCGGCTGGCGGAACTGCTTCTTCATTCTCGGCGCCGTCGGGCTGTGCTTCTCGGTCGGCATGCTGTTCGTCAAAGAGACGCCGCGGCGCACCGTTGCCAAGCCGTTGGCAGTCGGCAACAGACAGACCTTTCCCCAGTTGGTACGCACGCTCACGCGTGTGTTGCGGAATTCCCCCGCGCTCATGCTCACGATCGCCGGCGGCGTGTGCTGGCATTTCATTCTCGGCGCCGGCACCTTCGATCAGCTGTGGTACGTCGAGGAACGCGGCTTCGAGCGTGCCGAGATTGCGCGTATGTCCGGTTGGATCGCGATGTCCGCGGGCATCCTGGGCACGCTCATCGGCGGCGCCGGTGGCGACTGGTTCCAACGCCGCACCGGACTCGGCAGGCCGATGTTCCTGTGCGTCATCATGCTGCTCATGGCGCCGGTCAATATCGGCTATCGCTTCGTGTCGCCCGACAGCTTCCTGTTCTGGGGCGCCATGTTCATCGGCTCGTTTCAGGTCGGCCTGTTCTATGGGCCGACCTTCTCAACGGTGCAGGAACTGGTCCCGCCGCAGATTCGCGCGACGGTTGTGGCGTTCTACATCCTCACGCTGAACCTCGTCGGGCTCGGCATCGGCATCACGGCCGGCGGCTTTCTCATCGATGCGCTGCGCGACCACCAGGTCGCGGACCCCTACACCAAGACGCTGCTGACGATGTCGGTGCTGTCCATGCTGTCGATCCCGCTGTACTACCTTGCAGGGCGGCGCTTCCAGCGGGATCGCGACAGGTTGCTTGCTGCCGACTTGTGACGACGCGCGGCGCACACTGCGCGCGAACACGATGCGCGGACAGCGTCAGCAATCGGCTCACGCTTCCGGATCAAGCGCCGCCAGGCCGTCCAGACTGCGCAGGTTGTTCTGCTGCTGATACGCGCGCACACCCGCTTCGCCTTTGTTGCTGGCCCAACGCAATAACACATCGCGGTCTTCGCGATGATCGTAACGCGGCACGGCGTAGCCACACGAATCGCTGATGCGCAGCAACTGCGCGCGAATGATGCTGCGCGCGCCGGGATAGTCGGGAAACAGCCCGCGCAGCGAGGTCCATTCCGGCATCTGCGCTGTCACGATGCTGCCTCGGCCGTGCAACCGAACGATGTTCGGCAATCCGTCAAACGCACAGAACATGAACGTCACACGCTGGTTCTCGCGAATGTGCCCCAGCGTCTCGGCACCGCTGCCGGTGAGATCGAGATAAGCCACCTCTGTGGGTCCGAGCACCCGAAAACTGTCCATGCCCTTGGGCGAGCAATTCACCAGCCCTGCTTCCGCCAACGGCGCGCTGGCCACGAAGAACATCTTCTGCTGCTCGATCCAGCTGCGCAGTTCAGGCGTGATCTCGGACAACACGCTGGCCATCGTCACACCTCACCTCATTGCGTTGCTCTGACAGATCAACCGTGGCCCAGCACCGGATGTGGTTGATAGGGCGCCTGCAGCGTTCTCATTTCAGCTGCGCTCAACTCAAGCGGCAACGCTGCCAGCGCATCATCCAGATGCTGCATTCTGCTGGCACCCACAATCGGCGCGGTCACGCCCGGCTGCGCAAGCAGCCAGGCAAGTGCAACCTGCGCGTGGTTCACGCCGCGTGCACGCGCAATCACGCCCACCTGCTCAACCACGTCGAAGTCCGCACTCTGGTAGTACATGCGGTGCGCGAAGTCATCCGAACGTGCGCGCGTGGTGAGCGCGGCCTCGTTTTCCCCGGCTTCAGAATCGTTGTGGCCTCGCTGCGAACTCGGCGCAACAGCGTCAGACGACGGTGGCCGAGGTCGGTTACCCGCCAGAAAGCCCCGCGCAAGCGGGCTCCACGGAATCAACCCGACACCTTGATCGCGACACAGCGGATTCATCTCGCGCTCTTCTTCGCGATACACCAGGTTGTAGTGGTTCTGCATGGTGACGAAGCGCGCAAAGCCATTCTCCTTGGCCACCTGCTGCAGCTTGGCGAACTGCCATGCGTACATGCTCGATGCGCCGAGGTACAGCGCCTTGCCGGCGCGCACCACATCGTTCAGCGCGTCCATGGTTTCTTCGACAGGTGTGCGCGGATCGAAACGATGAATCTGGTAGAGATCCACATAGTCCATGCCCAGCCGCGCAAGCGAGGCATCGATGGAACGCATGATGTGTTTGCGCGATAGACCGCGATCGTTCGGATCGCCGCTCATCGGGTTGAACACTTTGGTCGCGATCACCTGCGCCTCACGCGGCGCGCCCAAGGTCTTCAATGCACGGCCCAGCACCCGCTCACTTTCGCCAAGCGAGTACACATCCGCCGTATCGAAGAAGTTGATGCCCGCCTGCAGCGCACGCTCGAAGAACGGCAACGACGTGTCGTAGTCCAGCACCCAGTCGCGCCACTGCGAGGTGCCGTAGGTCATGCAGCCGAGACAGATGCGCGATACCCGTGTACCGGTCGAACCCAGGTTGGCGTACTTCATGCGCCACCGCCTGCGCCATGCACAGGCACCGACAACGCGCCCAGCACATTGCCCACCAATGGTCGGTAGCGCGGCAGAAAATCGGCCCAGCGACGCCGGCGCTCTTCATCACCCGGCAGCGCAAGCGTGGCCGGCTTGATGCCCAGAATTGCCGCTTCGTCGACCTCGTCGATCAGATCCGGCGGCAGATAGCGCTCGGCGTACTTCCGATACACGCCGCTGGTGATGAACAGATCCATCAATTCCGGGTCGAGATGATGGCCGCGCTTCATGCTCGCCATGATGGCCATGGTTTCAGACAGTGCCTTGCCCTTCTTGTACGGCCGATCCTGCGCCGTCAACGCCTCGAACACATCGGCAATGGCCATGATGCGCGCCGGGATCGACATGTCGCCGGCGTACAAGCCCTTCGGGTAGCCCTTGCCATCCATGGTTTCGTGGTGGCCGCCCGCGTACTCCGGCACGCGCCGCAGATCACGCGGAAACGGCAGCGCCTCCAGCATGCGAATGGTCTGCACCATGTGCCCGTTGATGACCAGTCGCTCCGCGTCTGTCAGCGTGCCGCGCGTAATGCAGAGATTCTCCACATCGTCTTCACTGAGCAGCGGCCGATCCCGCCCGTCGACGAAGATCCGCCGCGCGCCGATGTCGCGCACACGCTGCTGATCCAAAGGGCTCATGGTTTCGCCGCCCACGTTTGCACGCTCAAGAAAGTTCATGTCGTCGTGCAATGCGGCGATCTGCTGTACGAGTGCATCGTCGCCGATGCGCCCGCCGTTCTCGAGGTGACGGATCATGGTGTCGCGCCGCAGCACCTCCATGCGCATGCGCACGATCTCGATGCGATCACAAATCGTTTCCAGCTTGGTGGACTTGTCCATGACGTGCACGGGCGTGGTCACCTTGCCGCAGTCGTGCAACCACGCAGCGATGCGCAGTTCGTACCATTCCTCTTCAGTGAGATTGAAGTCCTTGAAGGGTCCGTCGTTCGCATCGCAGGCTGCGCGCGTCAACATCTCTGTCACCACCGGTACGCGCTCGCAATGGCCGCCGGTGTACGGGCTCTTGGCGTCGATCGCGGCAGCGATCATCTGGATGAATGCCTCCATCAGCCGTCGCTGCTGCTGGATGAGCATCTGATTGTCGAGCGCAATGGCGGCCTGCGACGCCAGCGCATCCACGATCTCCTGCTCCAGCGGCCCGAAGCTGATGACGTCACCCGTGCTGCGATCACGCGCATTGATTAGCTGCAGCACGCCGATCACCTGATCGGCGTTGTTCATCATGGGCAGCGTGAGAAACGACCGCGACCGGTACTTGTTGCGTACATCGAAGGCCTTGGTCCCGGAGAAATCGAAGTTCGCGACCGTGTAGGCATCTTCGATGTTCACGGCCTGCCTGGACGATGCGACGTAGGTCGCCACGTTATGGTGGTTCGGCTGGCCGTCAGACAGATAGATCGGAATGGGTGGCAGACTGATGGGACGCCCGGTAGTGCCGCCCAACGCGGTGCGCATCGTGTCGTTCAGCATGATGGCGAACTCGAGCGTGTTGGTCTTGTCGTTCACCAGGTACACGGTGCCGCCATCTGCGTGACACAGCTCCTTGGCCTCGACCAGGATGCGCTCGATCAGGCGGTTGTGATTGCGCTCGGCGGACAACGACAAGCCGACGCGGTGCACGAGCTCCAGGCCAGCGATTCTGCGTTCAAGTGCAAACTTATCCATGGGTGGCAGCCAAGCTCAAAAGACCCGCGAAATATGCGGCCAACGGTAGCAGCTTGCCCAGCCGCACGCGCACTTCTGGTCGGCCGCGCTTGCCCCGTTTCGTGGCGATGGGTCAAGCTCCACCGCTTTCGTGTGCAACGCTTCTGCTCAACCGCCTGCTCCAACTTCTGTTCAAAAAGGAACGCCCCGATGCCCACCCGCATGCCCGCGCTGTCTCTCGCAGCCGTCCCCGGCCGTCGCAAAGCCACATTGGAACTTGCCAGGGACATCGAGAAGCGCGGCTTTACCGGCATCTACTGTCCCAGCCTGTCGGACGGCCTGGCACTCTGCGAGGGCCTGGCGTTCGTGACCAACGAGATTCGCTTCGGTACTTCCATCGCACCGATCTACACGCGCCATCCATCGGACTTTGCCCAGACCGTGGGCTTCATCAATGAGGTATCGAACGGCCGCTTCGACTTCGGCATCGGGGTATCCCACGCGCCTGCCATGAGCCGTCTGGGCATCACGGGTGGAAAGCCGCTGTCGGACATGCGTAAATTTGTTGGCGATCTGCGCGCTGTGCCGCGTGCGGGCGAAATGCCACGGCTGGTCCTCGCCACATTGCGCAAGAAGATGATCGCGCTCGCCGAAGAGATTG
>CAMAVY010000248.1 GCA_945861675.1 Klebsiella pneumoniae
CGTGCGCGGCTGTGTCCGACGAGACGTTCCAGTGTGCCCACGAAGGCTTCGCGACCGCCGAGATGAACGGTGACCGGCAGTGGCACAGCGATGAGCCCGGCGAACTGACACGCGAAGAACGTGATTACGAAGCGTGGGTCGGTTTCGGCGATCAGTGCGACGGCATCGCCGCGTTGCAGTCCCAGTCCGATCAGACGATGCGCGCAGCGTTCGGCTTCGACATACAGGTCTGTGTAACTGAGCACTGCACTGAGTTGGCCTTTGCCGTCATGAAAGGCAATGCCGGTGCGGGCTTTGGCCGCGTATTCGAGCGCAGCAGTCAACGTATGGAAGTCCGCCGGACGATAGGCCAGTTGGTGCTCTGTTGGTGGAACCTGCAGGTCCTGCATAGCTACTCGAATCTTCTTTGGTTGGTAGGAGGATTGGTGTCTGGTTTGTGGAGCATGGTATTTGGTACTTGCAGGAAGGTGCTTGCCTGATGGAGGAAGTCGCTCGCGCGTGCTTCATATCGAGCGGGCACAACGGTTGTGTTGCTGGCTACGCACGTCTACCCTGCCGCCCGTTTCGACTCGCCCATCACTTTCACAGTGGGGCCGAGGGGGCGCCGCCGCAGTCGCGGCCGATGTGCATCCAGGCCGCAGAAGTTAACTATTCGTGCCACCGTCCGCCACTCTCAATTCTGATCACTCGTCTGCCAAGTCCTCTGTCTCCTCCGGGCAGTGCAGCGCTGGCGCGCATCCGTCTGCATCAGGAAACGCGTTGCGGGTGCTGCCGGCCGATAGTCGGCATGATCGTGAGCTGTTTCTTCGGCTGCCCGAACGGCTGTATCGCAATGACCCATGCTGGGTAGCGCCCTTGTTGTTCGAACGTCGCGGCACGATCGCGCCTGCAAATCCTGTCTTCGAGCATCTGCGCTGGCAGCCGTTTCTGGCCTGGCGCGGCGATGTTGTCGTGGGGCGTATTTCTGCGCAGGTCGATTCGCTGGTGCAGACGGTGCGCGGCGAAGACATTGGCTACTACGGCTTGCTTGAGGCTGAAGACGATTCGGCGGTGTTCGCCGCGCTGTTGCTGACAGCCGAACAATGGCTGCGCGACAACCGCATGACTGCGGTGCGTGGGCCGTTCAACCTGAACGTCAATCAGGAGTGCGGCATGCTGGTGTCGGGCTTCGGCACCATTCCGAACATGATGATGGGTCACGCGCTGCCTTACTATGAACGGCATCTGCTGGATTGCGGCTATCACGTTGCCAAGGACCTGCTGGCGTATGAAGAGCCACCGGACTTCGCGCCGCCGGCTTTGCTGACGGCGTTGCAGCGGCGCCTTGCTGGCCGTCTGACCGTTTCGCCGTTGAATGGTGCCCGCAAGGCCGAAGAGCTCGACATGATGTGTGAGATCTTCAACGACGGCTGGGCCAACAACTGGGGCGCGGTGCCTTTCACCCAGAAAGAATTCCGCACCGTGGCCAACGAAATGCTGCTGCTGATCCCCAA
This sequence comes from Klebsiella pneumoniae, assembly GCA_945861675.1. Classification (GTDB taxonomy): domain Bacteria; phylum Pseudomonadota; class Gammaproteobacteria; order Pseudomonadales; family Azotimanducaceae; genus CAMAVY01. The sequence goes on from CAMAVY010000248.1 coordinate 1,494, forward strand.
CGATCTGATTCAGATCGCGCGTGTGGATGGCGAGCCGGCGGCGTTCATCGTGCTGTTGCCGAATCTGAATGAAGCGTTGCAGGGATTGAACGGCAAGCTGTTGCCGTTTGGCTGGGCCAAGCTGTTGTGGCGTCTGAAAGTGAAGTTCACGCGCTCGGCGCGCGTACCACTGATGGGCGTGAAGAGAAAATTCCAGAACCGCATCATGGGGCCAGGGCTGGCGTTTGCTGTGATCGACGCGGTGCGGCATGTGGCTGCACGCAAGGGCGTCACATCAGTCGAGATGTCGTGGGTGCTCGAAGACAACGTGGGCATGCGGCACATCGCGGAAGGCATCGGTGGCGTCATCAACAAGCGCTATCGCATCTATGAGCGTGCACTGGTTGGGCCGGGCTCGTCGCTTGAGCCAGCGGGTGCTGCGGCGTCGATAAACGCCGACGCGTCAGCGAACGCTGCTGCGCCTTCGGGCACGTGATGCCATCTTGAGTTTTGCAGCGGTGGTGTTGGCTGGGCAACGCCCGGGGCGCCCGCATCCGGTTGCTGTCGCGGCGGGTGTGCCATTCGCCGTGCTTGCGAAGGTCGCCGGTACGCCAATGATCTGCCACGTCGTCGATGCGCTGCAGCGTTCAGGCTGTGTCGAATCCGGCGTGGTTGTGGCAAACGCGGAACTGCCGAGTGCCAGCAGCATGCTGGCCGAGCGCGTAGCTGCTGCGGGTTTCGGTTGGCTGCCAGCGAGCAGTGGCCCATCTGCAAGCGCGGCAGCAGGTGTCGCACAGCTCGCGCACTTCCCGGTGCTGATCACAACGGGCGACCATCCGTTGCTCGATGCCACAACGGTGCAGCAGTTCTGCGCGCAGGTGCAGTCGAGTGCCGACGACTTCCTGATTGCGGTGGTCAAACATGCTGACGTACAGGCGCGCCTGCCGACGACGCGTCGAACACGTCTGGCATTTGCCGATGGCGGAATCTGCAGCTGCAATCTGTTTGCCGTGCGCACGCCCGCAGGTGTGGCTGCGCTGCGGCTATGGCAAGCGGTCGAGGCTGATCGCAAACGACCATGGCGCGTCATTCGGATGCTGGGCGTGCTGTCGTTGCTGCGCTACCTGACGGGCAGACTGCGGTTCGCGTCGGCGCTGGCGCGGTTGTCTGCGCTGGCCGCATGCCGCATCGGTGCAGTTCGGCTTGCCAATCCGATCATGGCGGTTGACGTAGACACGCCCGGCGACTGGGCGCTGGTGCAGCGACTCTTCGATGAAAACGTCAAGCAACAGGCAGGTTGAACGCGTGTCTGGCGCTGGTCTGCAGATGGCCGTCGATGCACTGCCGGGTTTCGATTTCGGTGGCCCACTGCGGCTCTTGCTGGTCGACCATTCCGGAAGGAAGGCTGGAAGGAAGGCGGTTGACCAGGATGCGGTGGTAGCCGGCGCGATGCGCCGGATCGCGGCTTTGCAGCGATGCCGACGGGGCACCCAGTACCGGCACCCGACGATTCGGCAACTCAAGCCACTCAAGGGTGGCACTGTGTGCATGACCGTGCAGGATCAATTCGGCGCCGCAGCTGTCCACAATCGCACGCAGTGCGGCCGCATCGGTGAGCCGCTTGCGCCACGGATGACCATGTGGGTAGGGAGAGTGATGTACCAGCAGCACGCGATAACGACCGCGCGCCTCGGCCAGGACCGCGGGCAGCCGCTGCAGTTGTTGCGCACCCAAGGTACCGGTAGCGAATGCGGCGCCGCTCGGCGTACCCGAGTTCAGGCTGATAAAACTCACATCGCCGCAGTCGCGGCGAATGGGCCAGCCGTTGGGGCCATGCAGATAAGCCGACCAGGCGGCGTAGACGGAGCGCGCCGACGTGCGCGCGTAGAAGTCGTGGTTGCCGGGCGAGAGCGACACGTGCGCTGGTTCACCCAGGCTCGTCAGCCATTGTTCGGCCAGCAGATGCTCGGCGGGCAGGCCGATCTGGGTCAGGTCGCCCGTGATTGCGAAATGTTCGGGCGCACTCTGCAGCGCGTCTGCGGTGACAAGACGAAGCAGGTGCGGCAGATGGCGGAAGCGCCTGCGGCGTTGCCAGGACAGGAAACCGAGCAGGCGCTTACCCAGCAGGTCGCGCAGCGGCACATGCTGCAGCGGCGTCAGATGGGGGTCGGACAGGTGCACGAAAAGCGCCATGTTAAAGGAGGTTCGTCTTGAGTCCGGTGAGTGGGAGCGTGGACGCCAACATGCGTCCGACAGATTCTGACCGCGCGCATTCTGACGTACATGGCGCGGCGCTGTCCGGAGTAAAGCGGGCCGGAGCAAAGCGGGCCGGAGCAGAGGAGGCCAAAACAGAGGGGGCCGAAGCAGAACCGCTGCGCCGGGTGTTCTGGGCCACGAATCCGAAAGCGCGGCACACGCGGGCGCAAGTGGCGCTGCTGCAGCCGAAGATGGATGCGATCGGTGCGCGCGCCTTGCGTGTGTCGCGGCCCGTGGAGTGGTTGCAGGTGCTGGCCGATGCAGGTCTTACGCACGATGACCTGCTGGTTGTGCACGGCGGTGATGGCACGCTGCAGGTGATCGTGACCGCGCTCGGTGATGTGCTGCCCGTTGCAGCCTGGCCAACGCTGGCCATCCTGCCGGCCGGCGGCACCAACATGACTGCCTACGATGGTGGCGGACGACAGACATTCGTGCAGGCACTGCATGGGCTTGAAGCTGTGCTGGCCGGGCGTCGAGCATGGGCTGTGCGCGAACGCTTTGTGATCGCTGCGCGCGATGAACAACAATCGCGTTTCGGCTTTTTTTTCGGTGCCGGCGTGATCGTGCAGGGGATCGAGTTCTATCACCAGGAAATTGCGCGCGGCGCTGTGGGTGATGAGTTCGCATCAGGATTGACCTTGTTGCGTGGGGCCTGGGGCATTGCGCGCCGTGAAGCACGATTCACCGCCGCATCGCACGCGCAGTTCACCGCGAACGGTGTTGTTGTCGACGATGATCTGCTGATGCTCTTCGCGACCACGCTTGATCGCATGTTCATGGGCATCACGCCGTGGTGGGGAGATGGTCGTGGCGGTATGCACACCACGTGGATTCACTCGAGTGTCAAACGGTTCTTCTGGCGTCTGCCGAGGCTGGTGCGCCATGGTCGCGGATTGACGCCGGCCCAGGGTTACAACAGCCACGACCTGGATGTACTCACGTTGCGATTGAACGGTCCGTATACGTTGGACGGTGAACTGTTCCCGGCGCCCACGGGCGATCTGCAACTGCGCGCCGAAGGCCCCGTGCGCATTCTTACGCTCGTCGGTCCGGAGGGCGGTCGTGGCAGTTGATGCGACGGAAGATTCCCCGGTCGATGCACGCGCTGCGTCGGAGGCGTCGCTGCGTGCCGTGCTGCAAGTTGAAGTGCAACGTCCGGCGGCGCCCGAGATCGACGCCCTGGTGCGTGCGCTGCAGGTGCGATTTGGTTCCGCTGTGCGCGCGGTCCTGTTCTACGGCTCGTGCCGACGCGGCGTGGGTCTGCGCGATGGCATTGTCGATTTCTGGGTGCTGGTCGACGATCGGCGCGGGTGCGAGACGGGCTGGCGCGCGCGCTTGGGCGGCTGGCTGCCGCCCAATGTCTATTACCTGGAGACTCAGGATGATCAAGGCCCGCTGCGGGCCAAGGTGGCGCTGTTTACGCTGCAGGAGCTCGCGCGCGGGGCCCGTGCATACGAGACCTACGTTTGGGGCAGGCTCGCCCAGCCGGTGTCGATCGTGTATGCCGCGACGCCTGCAGATCACACCGCGCTGCTCGCTGTACTGGTGCGCAGTGTTGAGACGTTCCTGGACGAGAGCCTGCCCCTGGCCGGCCAGATGACCGTCAGCGAAGCCTGGTGCAGCGGTTTGCAGCGTTCGTATTCCACCGAGCTGCGGGCCGAGGGCAGTGGGCGGGCAGGCGACATCGTCGAGCTCGACCGAGCGCACTACGAGGCGTTGCTGGTGGCTGCCCGACCGTTGGCATTGTGGGTCGACGCGGAGGGAACTTCGCGGGTGCGTTCGGTGCCTGAGGCCAGCATCGCCGCGGCGCGTCGGGCCTGGCGTGGTCGCGCCTGGGTTGGCAAGACCCGCTCGGTGCTGCGCCTGCTGAAGGGGCTTTACACGTTCGATGGTGGCTTCGACTACATCGCCTGGAAGCTGTCGCGCCATGCCGGCCGTGAGGTTGTGATTCCTGAGCGGGTGCGCCGCTGGCCCTGGCTGTTTGTCTGGGGCCTCATGTGGAAACTGTACAGGCAAGGTGTTTTTCGGTAGACGAGCTTTCTCGTGAATGGCTGGTGGGCGAGCAGACGCGTGGCGACAATGCCTTTGCGTAGCGACAATGCCTCTGCGTAGCGACAATGCCTTAGCGCAGTTGCGCAAGTAGATGAGTTACCTGGTTCCGTCGCGGACGGTTGTGAGGACCTGAATGGTCGCAGCAGTGTTGTATCGAGTGTTCGAAGTTGGCAGTGGGATCATCCCGGAGCATCAACGTGTGCGCGCGGAGCGCCGCATGCGTGGGTGGTTTGAGGATGTCCGCCTGCGTCGGGCCGATGCGGCTGTCGTGTCGTTCGGCAAGAGCGGTCGCACCTGGCTGCGGGTGATGCTGTCGCGCGTCTACGCCAAGCGGCATGGCCTGAATGAAGACGCGCTGATGCGCTTCGGCGAGTTCAAGCGCAAGAGCAATGGCGCCGTCCCGGCGATCCTGTTCACGCACGACAACTATCTGGGCGACTACACCGGCCACGGCAACGACAAGTCCGACTACGCCGGCCATAAGGTCGTGTTGCTGGTGCGCGATCCCGCCGACACCGCGGTCTCGCAGTACTTTCAGTGGCGGCACCGGATGCGCCGGCACAAGAAGATCATCAACGACTATCCGCGTACGGATGGCGACTCTGTGTC
>CAMAVY010000249.1 GCA_945861675.1 Klebsiella pneumoniae
CAGCGCACGCTCGTCTGAGTCCGGCGCACACCTCTTGCCCTATCATCTGGCCGGAAGCGCCGAGATGTAGTGCCATACGCGCCGCAATACAGACATAAGCGGTTGATTCAGCAGGCGGTGCCCGGGGCAAGTGACAAACTTGGGTTAACGATGCAGAAGGCCGGGCAGACCGATATGCAGCCCTCGCCTTTCACGCCAATGCAGGCTTCGGTAATGACGTACGTCATAAGTGGTCGTAACTCAGCCTTGTTCTGGATCAGACTGGTTCTGGATCAGCCCTGCACTTGGTCAACCTTGTCGCGTTCCACCGCAACGCGAGCGGTAGCGGGCACTGAGCGCATTCAGTTCTCTGGCTTTCTGTTCGTGCTCTGCCAACCGTGCATTGAACGCCGTGTTGGCGGTGTTGTGCGCAGCGATCGCCGCGTTGTGTACAGCAATCTGCGCGTTGCTTGCAGCGGAGGCCGCGTTGATCCTGCCTTGCATCTCATTCAATGCCGCCAGCTCTTTGTTGAAGTCGCTGATCTTCTTGTTCAGCTTCGTGACTGCGTCAGGTGTTCGCGCACGCCGACCTGCAACGTCCAGTGCTTCCTTGCGCTGCGCCACCGCTGCACTTCGCTCCTGGTATTCAGTCGACGCAATCATGGCTGCCAGCGCGCCCTGCTCCAGCTCGGCACGCTGCGCAGCCAAGGCCTGTTCCGATGCCGTGATGCGCTGCCGCTCTTGTTCAATGCCTGGCGTTTCAGCCGCAATAGCTTTCTTCCTGGGCTCGATGACAGCGTTCGCATTTGCACACTCCGGCCGTCCTTTTGCTTCTGCGTTGCTGGCCACCAGCACCCGATCGGCAGCGTTTGCGCTGCTGGCCAGCATGCTCAGGCTGGCGAAAGCCAGCATGCTCAGGCTGGCTTTCGCCAGCAGGGCCGCGCATGCGCGCAGGGATCGGGCATTCGACAACCGCGTCTGCAGTTCAAACATGTATGGATCCAGTTTCGATGTTCGGCTTCTAAAGTGGCCGGTCGCACACCCACTGCGGCATGTTAACGCGCCGATGGTCATACGCCTCAGCTCACACACCTCAGCCCACACACCTCAGGGGGGCGCGACTGTGCAACCATCACTACTTTTGCACCGGAGAGCAGACATGAGTGACCTCATCCTCTACAGCGTGGCCGACGGCGTCGGCACGATCACCATCAATCGTGCCGAGAAGAAGAACGCAATGACCTACGCCATGTTGGGCGAGTTCATTGCAACCGTGGCGAAAGCCGGCGCAGATGACGATGCGAAGGTCATCATCATCACGGGCACGGGCGGCGCGTTCTGCGCTGGCACGGACCTCGCCGATCTCGCCACCATTCCGGGGACTCAACGCGGCTTGCGCGGCTCGTCAGAGGAACGCGGTCGCTGGTGGCCCATCCTCGAGTGTCCAAAACCAGTCATCGGCGCCATCGACGGCCCGGCCATCGGCATGGGCGCCGAGTTCAGCTCGCAATGCGACATCCGTATTGCCACACCCAGGGCACGCTTCGCGTGGAACTTCGTGCACCGCGGCCTTGTCCCGGATACAGGTGCAGGTAGCTGGTTGTTGCCGCGACTCATCGGTACATCGCGAGCACTTCGGTTGCTGTACACGGGAGAGTTCTTGAGTGCAGAGCAAGCTCAGGCAATCGGCTACGTTGACCAGGTTGTTGCCCCAGAGGCACTCCCTGGCGCTGCGCGCGAACTTGCCGCGGCAATTGCCAAAGGTTCGCCGTTTTCACAGAAGCGCATCAAAGCGCTGCTGTACGAGGGCCTCGGCCGCGATGTCAGCGAACACATGGCCGCGCACACCGTTGCGCTCGCAGAGTGCTTCAAGTCTGACGATCATCGCGAAGGCGTGGCGTCCTTCCTGGAACGCCGCGAAGCGCACTTTACCGGCCGCTAGTCGCATTGAACGTCCTGCCGCATTCCTCGAAATATTGAAGCGCGTTGCAACGGGAACCACCCTGACGTGAATCGTCTTGTCTGGGCGACTGTGGGTCTGCTTGTACTGCTGCTGCTTGCGGCAGGCACAGTGGTCGCTGGTTGGTGGTTCAGTCCAGACTGGTTGCCCCGTGTCGCAAAACACTATGCGCCACGCTACGGCATCGAGCTTCAGGCGCTGGAGTTCGACGCGCCGCGCATGGACGGCGTGCACATCCGCCGCATCGAATTTCGGCAGAAGAACAACCTGATCTCCGCGACCAATGTGGATCTGGTCTACGAGCGCCACGAGCTGCAGGCCGGCAAGCTCCGTCAGTTGCACATTGCGCACCTTGAGCTGACTGTTGGCCCTTCGGCCGACAACGAGCCCGCCAAGCCGCTGCCGGACCCACGCACACTGTGGGGTCTCGTACCCGCACAACAGATCGAAGTCGCCGAGTTCGTGGTCACCCTGCTGGATCCCAGTGTGCGCGTGCACGGCAACGCGCGCTTCAATGCCGAACTGCTCACAACAGATTTCACGGTCGATGCGCCGGAACGCGCACGCGGCTACAACCTGCGTGCGCGCTTTGCCCGCAGCGGTCTGCTGCAGGCCGCGCTGCGCAGCCCCGCGCCAGAAGCAGCGCTCATTGGCGATGCCAATGCGCAGTGGAACGACAGCCCCGCGAGTAGTGGCGCAGTCCAAAGTGATCCGCTGCGCGTTGCAACACGCGTGCATGCAGCGCCTACACCAGGCCAACTGCGCGACCTTGCCGCGCTCTGGCAGCTCGACAGCACCCGTGCGACGCTCAAGCTCGATGTTGCAACTGAGTTTCCCTGGCCATTACCGCAGTTCGCGGATCGCAACGCGGCCATCAGCTTCGCTCAGGCACTGGCGCTCGACGGCGCGCTCCAGGTGGACTGGAGTGGCTCCCGACCCGGGCTCGCACGCAACCTTGCGCTGCGTGCCACCGCACGCTTCAAGCGCGTGCGCGATTCAGTCGAGGTTCAGTTGGACAATGGGATGCTCTGCGCTGGTGATCTCTTGCTGGACAAGCCCTTGATCCTGTTCGCGCAGCCTATTTCCAGTCAGTTCCGCATCAGCGGCGACTCTGCCGTGCAAGTGCGTGTGGCCAACAACGTGCTTGAGGCACGCGGGAAGCTGCGCGCGGAATTGGGCGACAACAGCGCATGGGTGCATGCATCAACGCAGGACCTGCGCGCCTCGATCAGCGCGCTGAGCGCAGGCCTGCCAGATGGGTTGCACAGCCGGATTGCACTGTCGATGCAATTGCCAAAGTCGTCGTTCGGGCGCTTCACGGCCAAGGCCGATATCACGGCCGACGGTGCCGGTTCGCAGCTCAACATGGCGATAGCGCGCGGCGCGCAGATCAGCCTGGGCAAGCTGGGTGACTGGACGCGTGGTGAAACACGCGCGCTCGCTACAGCGCCGATCCGTGCGCAGCTGGACCCGCGTCTCATGCAGTGGAGCAGCGGTCCTGTGCGCGCCGATGTCACGTTGCCAAAAGGCAACTTCGCCGGGACGGCAGTGCAATTCGCGCCAGCGAAACTTCAGCTGGCATCAGCCGCCGGCGAGGGCAGCGCGAAAGTCGATGCAAAGGGCGAACTGGGCAGCACGGCAAGCACGCGCGACAACAGTCTTCGTTTCATTGCCGCAGGCAAGGTCGATCTACGCGGTAACGACACGCACGCCGCCATTCAACTGCGGCTTGGCAAGGCAGACGTACGCGTCGGCTTCACAACCACCTACAACCTGCAGCGCAAAGCCGGCACGCTGCAGGTGCGCGACGCAATCACCTGGAACAAGGCGCTGATGAGCAATCTGCTCGACAGCTGGAAAGAGCCCGGAGACAGCAGCAGTGGCAGCCTGACGGCAGCGCTCGACGCGCAGTTTCAGTTCGTCGGCACCACCACGCGGCTGCGCAGCAATGGCACTGTGACGCTGAAGGATGTCACAGCGACCTACGCGGACTACCGCATGAAGGGCATCGACGCGCGTACGACCTACCGGCTGGCAAACGAGAATGTTCGCGTGACAGACGCACACCTGCACATGGACGAGGCATTTGTTGGAGCAGACGTACGCGCAATTGATGCGCAGTGGCGATTTGCCGATGGCATTGTTTCGACCGATGGCATTCATGCAGAGCTGCTTGGCGGCAAAGTGGCGACCAACGCCTTCGGCTATCGGCTGGACCCCGGCGACGCCAACCTCGATGTGCGCATCGATGGCATGCAACTCGCCGATCTGCTGACACTGCAGCACGAAGACCTGAAGGGTGATGGCGTAATCGACGGCAACCTTCCCTTGTCCATTCGCAACAACGTGGCCGAGGTGCGCAATGGCAAGGTTGCTGCACGCCCACCCGGCGGCACCATTGCCTATGCCAAAGCCAGCGACTACGCAGGCAATATCTCGCAGGAAGGCTTCCGCTTTGCCGTTTCCGCTTTGAGCGACTTCCACTACACGCGCATGGAGTCCTCAATCGACTACGACAAGGAACACGTATTGAAGCTCGGGGTAAAGCTTTACGGTCATAATCCCGCCGTGGAGAAAGGGCGCCCCATCAACTACAACCTGAACGTTTCGCAGAATGTCGCCGACCTTCTGCGCAGCCTGCGCGCCGCAGACGAGGTATCGCGCCAGCTGGAAAACAAACTGCAGCACCGCTGACACCCATCGATTGAAGGCAGTCAGTTGGCGTCAGCAAGCAGACGCGGGCCAGTTGACGTCAGAACGCACCCCAGCATCAGAACAAGCATTTCAAGTGGAGAACGCTATGCCAGGAAATACGACCAGGGCCCCCGCAGCGACACTGCCCATCGCAGTGCTGACGGTGGCACTTCTCACGTCCGTGGGTTGCACACCAACCGTGAAGGTCTCTGCAGACGAACCCATCACCATCAACCTGAACGTGAACATCAAGCACGAGATCCGCATCAAGATTGACAAGGAATTGGATTCAATCCTCAGCGAAGACAGCGGTCTGTTCTAAACCAGGAGCCAACCAGTCCATCCATTCAAGAGACGACATCCATGCGAAAGACGACAACCATGCAAAAGTACCTAGCGAAGTTCGCCCTGCTGCTCACATTGCTGGCATTCCCGATGGCGGCACTGGCTTCACCTGTGAGCGACGCGAAGGCAAATGGGCTGGTGGGCGAACAGTCCGACGGCTATTTGGGCTCCGTGGCGCCAAACCCGACCGCGGCGGTGAAGGCGCTGTTGGATGACATCAACGCGAAGCGCAAAGCTGAATATGAACGCGTTGCCCGAGAGACAAACACAGGCCTGAAAGCCATAGAAATGCTCAGCGGGCAGAAGGCCATCGAGAAAACCACGCCAGGCAATTACGTGAAGCTCGACGGCGGGTCCTGGACAAAAAAGTAGTCGCAGGGTTTTCATCCCGAAAACAGGAAGGGCCCTTTCGGGCCCTTCTTTCGTTTCAGGTGTACAGCGCCCTGAGTTCTCCTCAGCGCCGATCAGTCGTCGCTGGCAAAGCCCAGCAGCTGCAGCAAGCTCACGAAGATGTTGTACATCGACACGAACAACGTGACTGTGGCGCGGATGTAGTTGGTCTCGCCGCCATTCACGATCGCACTGGTCTGCCAGAGAATCATCAGCGACGAAAGCAGCACAAACATGGCAGACACCGCCAGCGACAGCGCGCTCATCTCAAACACAATAGCCGCAATTCCGGCAACGAAGGCCACGATGACGCCAACGAACAGGAACTTGCCCAGAAAGCTGAAGTCGCGCTTCGTGAAGATCGCAAGCGCTGACATACCGAGGAACGAAAGCGCCGTACCGCCAAACGCAGTCATCACAATCTCAGTGCCCTGCGCGCTCGCCAGGTAGTGATTCAAAATTGGTCCGATGCTGTAGCCCATGAAACCTGTGAGCGCGAACACGAACACAATGCCGAGACCACTGTTCTCGAACTTGGAGGTCGCGAACAGCAACCCCATGTAGCCGGCCAGCATCAGGTACCAAGGCATACCCGGCAGCCCGAGCTTTGCGGCAACGCCAGCAACCAGCGCGCTGAACATCAGCGTCATGCCCAGCAGCCAATACGTATTGCGAAGGACTCGGTTACCGGTAGTCGCAACACTCGAAGCGGTATCGCTTCCAGCTATCCAACGGTCAGTCTGAGCCATTTTGAAGTACCTCTTTGAATTCAAGCTGTCGGCAAATGCGATCTGGCGCCCTGGACAGGTGTGGGCACCCACCCCGAATCACAACGGTCGGGCCATCCAAGTATGAGCAGGTGGATAGCGCAGCAACAGGTCAGGGAGACACTTCTTGCGTTGTTTATGCCTCGGGTTGTATTCGCCTTTATCGATGCTTCAATCTCTATTGATCGGCAAATCCGTGCCATATTCGCAATCGATCGCATTAAAGCGATCGCCCGATTTGACCGCACACAGG
>CAMAVY010000250.1 GCA_945861675.1 Klebsiella pneumoniae
CACGCCAATGTTGCGCGCCGTGCACAGTGGCAACACCCGCCGCAGTGCCAGCGTGTCGAGCAATGTGTAGGGGCCAGCGACCACGATGAAATCCAGATCCACCGTGTCGGCAATGCGTTCGATCAGATCTTCCTGCCGACCGCCGTCCCAACTGTCGTAGTTGCGCATTTCGCGATTGCAGCCCACGCCGATGGCCTTGATTGCGCCGTCGCTGCGCAACGCCTCCAGCGCGCTTGCACCGCCGCCGCCTTTGCGCTCCAACTGCTGCAGCGCGGCGTCCACTTGCTCGGGGTACTGATGGCCATAGTCAACATCGTGGATCGCCAGGCTGTCGACGCGTGCCAGCCCCAATCGCTGCAGCGACTCGCGATGCTGCTGCAGAATGCCGCCGTGGGTGTAATCGAAGCGCACGCGATGGCCGCTGACAGCGTCGCGCGGCGTGCGCACACCGCCACCCGGCGACAACGTCTTGCGTGATTCGATACGCACCGGCTCCGGATCCAGTGTTCGCCCGACCTTGGTATTGATGCAGAAGTCATCCGAGCCGCCGCACTCCGTCAGCGCAACACCCAATCGTCGCTCCGACCGTCCAATGCCGTAGAACGGCGCCGTGTCGTAGAAGCGCACACCACCAGCCCAGGCAGCGCGCACGGTGTCCAGACACGCATGCATATTGATGCGCGCGTCACCCAGCGGTCCGGCGCCGAAGCCGAGCGGCGTCACGCGCAGCGTGCTCTTGCCGACTTTGCGTGTGCTCGAAACATCCATACGCGAGACCCCCAGATCAAATATCAGGATCAGATAGCAGGATCAGATGGCCGAATCAGTACGCCACGCCCTGCGCGCCGACGTACAACGAATAGATGGACTGCGATGCAGTGATGAACAGTCGATTGCGTTTCACACCACCGAAACACAGATTGGCGGCCCCCTCGGGCAGGTGGATCGCACCGATCTTCTCCCCGTCGGGTGCGAAGACATGCACGCCATCGAGGTCCGCGCCGCCCCAGCCCGCCGCGGCCCACAGATTGCCGTCGGTGTCGATGCGGAAACCATCGGGCGACGCCTTGCCGAAGTCGCAGAATGTGCGCCCGCTACTCAGGCTGTTAGCGTTCAGCACATCGAACACATGAATCTGCTTTGGATGGCCGCGCTTGTGCGACGCGCCGGTGTCGGCGACGTACAGCTTTGCGTAGTCCGGCGAGAACGCCAGGCCGTTGGGTTTCAGCAGCGATTCATCGACAACACGCGCAACGCCAAGCTCGGGGTCGAAGCGATACACCCGCGTCGGTAGTTCGAACTCACCCTTGTCACCCTCGTAGTGGCCATCGATGCCATAGCCTGGATCCGTAAACCAGATCGAACCGTCCGGATGCACAACCACGTCGTTTGGCCCATTCAAGCGCCGGCCGTCGTACTGATCGATGAGCACACTGATGCTGCCGTCGATCTCTGTACGCGTGACACGACGACTGCGGTGCTCGCAGGTGATCAGGCGTCCCTGGCGATCGCGGGTATTGCCGTTCGCGTTGTTCGCAGGCGTACGAAACACCGTCACGGCGCCGGACTCTTCGCTCCAGCGCAGCATGCGGTCGTTGGGGATGTCGCTCCAGATCAGGCAACGCAGATCACCAAACCACACCGGGCCTTCGTTCCACCGGCCACCGGTCCAGAGCCGCTCAAGCGCAGCACTGGCCAAGCGATAGGGAATGAAGCGCTTGTCGACGATCTCGACTGCAGGATCCGGATAGCGAACCGGGGTATTCCAGTCGCGAGAAAGAAGGTGATCGACCATGCGGTAGTGCTCTCGTTGGCTCGATGTACGCTTCGGGCCCGCAGCCGTTCGCAGCACAACATTTCACGTCGCGGTCCAGCGATGGCGCGAACATGGCGGCTTGCAACGCGCTCTGTCAACAAAGTCCTGCGTCGTTCAAGGCGGCACTGAACGCCATGAGAAAAATGATCCAAGGGATGCAGAAACAGGGTTGGACGCAGTCCATTCGGACGGCCAATATGCGAGGCTCGCTGCCGCGCGCCGGCTGGCCCACTTACACGCCACTGTACGCAGCGCACCCCGCAGCGACACGTGAGACACACAAATGTTTGAATTGACCGACGCATTGATCGCCGAACTGCAGACCATGGACACACCCACGGTGTGCAATGCACTGGAACTGCTGGTGCCGAAACGGCGCGGCTACGGCTACACCACCGAACCGCTGGTCTGCACCCGCCCCGAGCTCAAGCCGATCGTCGGCATCGCCCGCACCGCCAGCATCCGCAGCGCGCACCCCAGCGATCTCGCTGGGGCAGAAGCGCGCCAGTTGTCCGACGCCTACTACGCCTACATCGATGCCGGTGCGAAGCCCAGCATCATCGTCATTCAGGACATCGACGAGCAGAAGGGCTACGGCTCATGGTGGGGCGAAGTGAACAGCGCCATCCATAGCGGCTTCGGTTGTGTGGGGCTCGTCACCGATGGCGGCGTGCGTGATCTGCCGGACATCGCACCGGGCTTTCAGATGCTGGCCGGCCGCGTCATCCCGTCCCACGCCTACGTGCATGTTGTGGACTTTGCACGGCCCGTGAATGTCGCTGGCATGCGTGTGCGTGATGGCGATCTCATTCACGCCGATCAGCATGGTGCTGTCGTCATCCCGCACGAAGTTGCCACGAAGGTACGCGGCGCGGCCGATGAAGTGATCAAGCGCGAGAAGGTGATCATTGAAGCCGCGCGCCAACCCGGTTTCAACATCGACAAACTGCGCGCAGCGCAAGGCAAAGCAGCGGAGATCCATTGAAATGAGTCATGAAATCGTCATTCGCGGTGGCCAGCTGGTCGACGGCACGGGCGCGGCCCCAATCCACGCCGACCTCGCGATCGACAACGGTTTGATTACGGTCCTCGGCGAGGTCGATGGCCGAGGCAAACGCGAGATCGATGCGCAGGGCCACATCGTCAGCCCGGGCTTCGTCGATCTGCACGCGCACCTGGACGCGCAGATCGGCTGGGACCCGGACCTCACACCCGTGAGCTGGCACGGCGTCACCACGGTGCTGATCGGTAACTGTGGCGTGACCTTTGCGCCATGCAGGCCCAACGACCGCGAACTGCTCGCGGGCATGATGGAAACCGTCGAAGACATACCGAAGCACGCCATCCTGACAGGCCTGCCCTGGACCTGGGAAAGCTATGGCAGCTACCTTGACGCTCTCGACAAGCTGAATCCCGGCATCAACGTGGCCGGCCTCGTCGGCCACTGTGCGGTGCGCTACTACGTGATGGGCGAGCGCGCCGTCGAAGAACAGGCGACTGCTGAAGAACGCAAACAGATGGCCGACATCGTTGGCCAGTCGCTGGACAACGGCGCATTCGGTTTCTCGACCAATCGCTACGCACCACACAAACTGCCCGACGGCCGGTCCATCCCCGGCACCTTTGCAGATCCGGTGGAGCTGTTCGAGATCGGCAAGGCCATCAGCGCGCGCAATGGCCTGCTGCAGTCCGTGGGCACTGACCACAAACTGCTGAAGCAGTTGGGCGAACAGAACCGTCTGCTGTTCAGCTACGGCACGGGCGCGCAGAAGGGTAACGGCCAGCAGGCCGCGGACTGGCTCGACCAGATCTGCGACGGCGGCGACATCACCGCCATCACACAAGTGCGCGGCTCAGGGTTCATGTTCGGCCTGCAATGCGCGCTGCCATTCAAGGGCGACACCTGGAGCAAGCTGCGGCGCATGGATCTGGCCGGTCGTCTGGCCGCGCTCAACGATGCGCAAACCGCAGCGAAGCTCATCGCCGAGGGTAGCGCCACCACGTTCCAGTTCAGCCTCGAGAACGTCTACTTTCTGGGCGCAGGCGAGACGCCCGATTACACAGCGCCGCGTGAAGACAACATGGCCAAGCTATGCAGTGCAGGCAACGAAGACTTCGCCGCAGTCTTCGTGCGCCTGGCGCGCGAGACCAACGGGCGCGGCCTGTTCAACCTGCGCATGTTCAATCAGGACATCGGCGAGCTCGGTGACCTGTTCAAGAACAAGCACATCTTCCCGAGTCTCGGCGACTCAGGCGCTCACGTGTCGCAGATCATGGACGCAGGCTGGAGCACCTTCACGCTGTCGCACTGGATTCGCGGCACCGGCACCTACAGCCTGGCCGAAGGCATTCGCCGCATGACGTCCGGCCCTGCGCGCGTCATGGGGCTGAAGGACCGGGGCGTGCTCAAGGTCGGCATGCGCGCAGACGTCAACGTGTTCGACTACGACCGCGTCACCGAGCTGCAACCAGAACTCGTGCACGATTTCCCTGGCGGCGCACCGCGTTTCATCCAACGCGCACGGGGCTACAAGGCGACCATCGTCAACGGCCAGGTGAACGTGTTCGAGGATCAGCACACCGGGGCCCGTGCAGGCCAGGTGCTGCGCCACCGCGGCTGAGTCCGCCTGACGACGCACAATCGGACAAGAGCAACATGAGCACGCGCGACGACGACAGCCAGATATCACCGGTGCGCGTCGCCGCCGGTGCCACCACTGCGCCGGCACTCACGGCGGCGGATGAAATTGCGCAGCTGCAGGCCGAGGTCAAGCGGCTCAAGGCGCTGCTGGCTGCGCAGTCGGGCAGCGCGACTTCCGACGCTGCCAGCGACGCCAAGTGGCCAACAGAGATCACCTACGGCCAACAGCCGTACTCAGGAGCGCGCCTCGCCGGCATCACGAAGCAACGCGACAGGGTTCTGCGCACCGACGACTTTCCAGAGCTGCCGAAGCCGACCACGGATCAAGCCCAGCTTGAAGCAGATTTCATCCGTTGGGGCTATTGCATGGTGGCGGACGCGTTGTCGCCTGCCCAATGCCAGGCGCAGATCGATCGGCTGCTGGATCAGGCCGCTGCGGAGCGTGCGGCCGGCGTGGCCTCGATGTCGCATCGCGGCGCCGCCCAGTTCGTGCCGAATCTCATTCCCAAGGGGCAGGTGTTCCGCGATCTGATTGCGCTCGAAACCAACGCCACGCAGCACGGGCCGCTGGTTGAAACGCTGCTGCACAAGATTCTCGGCAAGGGCTGGTACCTGACCACGGCGCACGGCTCCATCGTGCACGAGCACGGTGGCCTGCAGGAGATGCACCAGGATCAAGGCTTCGTGCCGCTGCCGCATCCGCCCTACCCGGTCGCCTGTCTGATCATCTGGTGTTACACGGACTTCGATCGTGAGAACGGCGGGACGTACATCGTGCCGGGTTCGCATCGCGATGCCGCCGGTAACAGCCTCGTCCGCCACGACAATGAATACGAGAAGCTGACCGAAGGCCGGTTGATGGCCATCACCGCGCCTGCAGGCACCTGTCTGCTCACGGACAGTCGTGTGCTGCACTCCGGTGGCAAGCGCACCGCCCCAGGCACGCGGCTCGCGTCGCGCATTCTCTACAGTCGCGGCTTCATGCGGCAGCAGGAGAACCAGCTGGCCTGCATCCCCGATGCATTGCTCGAAATCCTGTCGCCGAAGCTCACGGGGCTGATCGGCTTCAAGCCCCATCAGAGCCTCGGCATGGTCGAGGGCAACGCGTTGGACCCGGGCAAGCCGAAGGTCATCGTCGGCGAACTGTCGATGAGCCGGCCGCAGGAGCTGCAGCAGGACTTCGACTGGCGCTACACGCAGATGGCCAAGCACAGCGCCGAACAACCCGGCAACCACGCCCAGTATCGAGCGCGCGAGGGCTCGGGCCAGGAACGAGCGCGCTGACCGTCCGACGCGCTTCCTCCGGTCGCACAGCACCCCAACAGGAGGCTGCAATGGACTTCGACGTCGAACTGACTGACGCCACACTGGGTGCCATCGTCACCAAGGTCGATCTGGGGTTTCTGTCAGACAACACCTTCGCGCACCTGCTCAGGCTGTGGCACGAACGCGCAGTGCTGGTGTTCCCAGGCCAGCACTTGTCAGACGAAGCGCAGATCGCATTCTCCGCACGTTTCGGTGCGTTCGAGCGCGGCTTGAAGCAAAGCTCCGATGTGAAACTGGCGCGGCTCAGCAACGTGAAGGCCGATGGCACGGTGGCTGCGCCCGACAGCCTGCAGGCACGCTTCCATCTGGGCAACACACATTGGCACAGCGACAGCTCGTACAAGCGCGTAGGCGCAAAGGCATCGCTGCTGTCTGCGCGCGTCGTGCCGTCGAGCGGCGGCGAAACCGAGTGGGCAGATATGCGTGCGGCGTGGGACGCACTCCATGTCACCACGCAGCGCCAACTGGAAAGCAAAGCTGCGGTACACAGCTATGCATACAGCCACAGCTGGCACGGTGGTCTGGAGATCGTTGGCGCCGATGATCTGGCGCGACTCGCGCCGGTCCAACATCCGCTAGTCCGCGTTCACCCGGCCAC
>CAMAVY010000251.1 GCA_945861675.1 Klebsiella pneumoniae
GTCGAGAAGGCGCGCATGCAGAAAACGGTGTGCGACTGGCTGCTCGATGAAACGCAGGCAGCAGACATCATCGTCAAGACTGAAACGCATGACGTGCTGCCGGCCAACTCGGATCTGACGGCCGCCGAGATCGAGCTGGTGCGCGTGCCGCACGCAGAGCAACGGCTGCGTGATCGCCTGCAATCCGTGCGCGGCAGTTACGACTACATCCTCATCGACTGTCCGCCGTCGCTGAACATGCTCACCATCAACGCGCTGGTGGCTGCAGATGCAGTGCTCATTCCCGTGCAATGCGAGTACTTCGCACTGGAAGGCTTGAGCAGCTTGCTGGAAACAATCGAAGGCGTGCGCGCGCGTGCAAACCCCGGCCTTTATATAGAAGGCATCCTGCGCACCATGTACGACCCGCGCACCGGGCTCACGCGCGATGTGTCGCGGCAACTCATCACGCACTTCGGTGCGCGTATCTATCGCACTGTGATTCCGCGCAACGTGCGGCTGGCCGAAGCGCCAAGTCATGGGCTGCCTGTTGTGCTCTACGACCGCGGCTCGCGCGGCTCTGCGGCGTATGAGGCATTGGCACAGGAAGTCATTCGACGCTGTGAAGGAGGCGATGAAGCATGAAACGTCGAGGTCTGGGCCGTGGGCTGGATGCGCTGCTCGGTGACACACCGCGCAACCACGCGGTCAGCGAAGAAACCTATCGCGAGATTCCTGTGCACCTCATCGAGAAGGGCCGCTACCAACCGCGTCGTGAAATGCGCCCGGAAGCGCTGGAAGAGCTTGCCGCATCCATTCGCAGTCAGGGCGTGATGCAGCCGGTCGTCGTGCGCGCGCTGGGCAAAAAGGAAGGTGACCGCGATGGTGCCGAACGCTTCGAACTGATCGCCGGCGAACGCCGCTGGCGCGCGGCGCAACTGGCGGGCCTGACCAACATTCCCGCGATGGTGCGCGATGTGCCTGACGAGGCCGCGCTGGCGCTGGCGCTCATCGAGAACGTGCAGCGCGAAAACCTGAATCCTGTTGAAGAGGCGTTCGCGCTGAAACGTCTGCAGGACGAGTTTCAGATGACCCAGCAGGAAGCCGCAGACGCGGTGGGCAAGTCGCGGGTTACGGTCACCAATCTGTTGCGCCTGCTGAACCTCGAGCCTGACGTGCGCGAACTGCTCGAGCGCGGCGCGCTGGAGATGGGTCATGCGCGGGCGCTGCTGGGCGTCTCGGCGCAGGTGCAGATCGACCTGGCTCGGCAGGTGGTCGATCGGTCGCTGTCGGTGCGGGAAACCGAAGCGCTGGTGCGCCGGGCCAGCCTGGATACGGCCGCGCGGCCGAAGCTCGGGGCGGCCAAGAATGCAGACACGCGTCGTCTCGAAGGCGACCTTTCTGCGCGCCTGGGCGCGCCTGTCAGCATCGATCACGGCGCCAAAGGTGCGGGTCGGGTCGTGATCCGCTACTCGTCCCTGGACGAACTCGACGGAATCCTGCGGCATCTGCGCTGAGTACCTGCGGCATCTGCGCTAAGTAAATGCCCGGCATCTTTGCTGTTCTGGGGCTTTTCGGGTTGTTCTGCAGGCAGTCACGCCCGTACAATTCGGGCGCCTTTTTGCAGGGGGTCATTTGTGTCGTCGACCCCCTGTTCTTGTCCTGGCAATTCATAAGTGATGCCCCTGCCGACGCGGGTGGTGTGGGGGCAGGCAGCGGCCGCAGTGCTCGCCGCTTTGGTGGGCTGGGTTTGGACGGACGGATGGGCAGCTGGGTTGTCGGTGCTTGCCGGCGCGTTGAGCTGCATGTTGCCAGGGGCACTGTTTGCGCAGTTTGTCTGGCGGCGCGGGGTCACGAGCGTGTTCGCCTTGATGGTGCAGCCGTTCCTGAAGCTCGCACTGTCGGCGCTGGTTCTGGGCGCTTTGCTGGGCGGGGTTGCCTGGATTGAGCCCTTGGGCGCGTTGGCGGGTTTTGTGATTGCGGCGCTGGTGCAACCGGCGGTTCTGATTTGGGCGTCGCAGCGGCGCTGAGCTTGGGAAGCGCGCGGCGCAGGCTGCGCAGCGGGTAGCTGAACTAGACCCTGACTCTGATCACCGAATAGGCACTGAAGTAACAACGATGGCCGGCGAATCTCAGACCTCTGGCGAGTACATCAAGCATCACTTGACCAACCTGACCTATGGTCGGCTGGATACGCCGGTGGCCTGTCCTTCGGCCGCAGCAGAGACACCTGCGGCCACAGGCGCAGAAGCACTCGCTGCCGAGACCCACGAGTTTCACCCTGGCTGGCAGTTGGCCCACTGCGGCGAACAAGCCAAGGCCATGGGCTTCAACGCCATCAACCTGGACTCCATGGGCTGGTCCATCGGCTTAGGGCTGGTGGTGCTGTTGATCTTCCGCGCGGCTGCAAGCGGCGCCACATCCGGCATCCCGGGCAAGCTGCAGAACTTCGTCGAGATGATCGTCGAGTTCATCGACGACACAGTCAGCAGCATCTTCCCGCAGACCAACCCGATGATCGCGCCGATGGCGCTGACCATCTTCACCTGGGTGTTCATGATGAATCTCATGGACCTGCTGCCCATCGACTGGCTGCCGATGGGCGCGACAGCGATTGGCGTCGGTCACTTCAAGATCGTCGCCACCACTGACCCGAACATCACGCTGGGCATGGCGCTTGGCGTCTTCTGGCTCATCCTCTTCTACAGCATCCGGCAGAAAGGCCTGGGCGGTTTCTTCTCGGAGCTGGCGCTTCATCCCTTCGGTAAATGGGGTATGCCGGCGAACCTGGTCCTCGAAACGGTCAACCTCATCGCCAAGCCGGTTTCACTGGGCTTGCGACTGTTCGGCAACATGTACGCGGGCGAGATGATCTTCATCCTCATCGCGCTGCTGTTCGGTGCCGGCGCTGTCTTCGCGATTGTTGGCGGCGTGCTGCAGTGGGCGTGGGCCGTGTTCCACGTGCTCATCATCACGTTGCAGGCATTCATTTTCTCGGTGCTCACGGTCGTCTACATGGCGCAGGCCTATGAGGTGCCCGAAGAGCATTGATCGCAGACTGCTTCAGTCTCGCGTCTCGTTTGGTCGATTCGACGGTTCAAACAACTTCCACCACGCAAGTAACAATTAAGTAGGAGCAATCATGGAACTTCAGGTTCTGCTGTACGTCGCCGGCGCCATCGCTTTGGGCCTGGGCGCATTGGGTGCAGCTGTGGGCGTAGGCATTCTCGGTGGCAAGTACCTTGAAGGTGTCGCGCGTCAACCCGAACTGCTGCCGATGCTGCGTACGCAGTTGTTCATCGTGCTGGGCCTCGTGGACGCAGTGCCGATGATCGGCGTGGGTATCGCGCTGTACATCATCTTCGCGGTCGCTGGCTGATCGATCCTTCTGATCCCTCGGAGGTTCGAGCGTGAATATCAACGCGACCCTGATAGGCCAGACGATTACGTTCTTCGTGTTCGTGTGGTTTTCCATGAAGTTCATCTGGCCGCCGGTGGTGGAAGCCATGCGCGCGCGCCAGCGCACCATTGCCGATGGCCTGGCTGCCAGCGAACGTGCTGGTCAGGATCTTGAGGCGGCCAAAGCGCAGATTGCCAAGGAAGTGACGGCGGCCAAAGAAGAAGGCGCACGCATCATCGAGCAGGCACGTCAGCGCGCCAGCCAGATGATCGAAGAGGCGCAGGCCGCTGCACGTGAAGAAGGCGAGCGCTTGAAGGCGGCCGCGCAGGAAGAGATCGGTCAGGAAATGAACCGCGCCAAGGAAGTGTTGCGTGGCCAGGTTGCCCGCCTCGCTGTGTCTGGTGCGGAGCGCATCCTTGAGACCTCCATCGATTCAACAGTGCATACGCAGATGTTGGAACGTCTGGCGGCGGAGCTCTGACGCATGGCTGAAGAAGCGACCATTGCACGGCCTTACGCGAACGCATTGTTCGAACTGGCGAAGTCGAGCCCGGTGGAGCTGGACCGCTGGTCGCGCATGCTGGCCTATGCGGCTGAGGCAACTGCTCAGCCGCAGGTTCAGGAAATGCTGGGCCGCCCCGACGTGACGGCCGACCGCAAAGCGTTGTCTTTGATCGACGTGTGCGGCGATGTTGTGGATGACCACGGGCGCAACTTCCTGCGCCTGTTGGCGCAGAACAAGCGCCTGGAGCTGGTATCGGAAATTGCGGTGCTGTTCGAAGAACTGCGCGCTGCAGCCGAGCAGACGCTGGACGTGGAAGTGGTGAGTGCGCAACCGGTCACGCCTGCGCTCGAGCAGCAGCTGGCGGCAGCACTGTCGCGGCGCTTCCAGCGCGAAGTGAAGATGACCAGCCGTGTGGACACCTCGCTGTTGGGCGGCGCCGTCATTCGCGCGGGCGACATGGTCATAGACGGCTCGGTCCGTGGTCGCCTGGACAAACTGCGCGAGGCGCTGAGCCGGGCCTGATCCCTTTTTCGAATGCGGCCGATGCACTCGGCCGCCTCGCTGAGCATTTTGGAGTCTTGATTCATGCAGCAACTTAACCCTTCGGAAATCAGCGAGATCATTCGTCAGCGCATTGAGCGCCTGGACGTATCCGCGCAGCCGCAGAACGAAGGCACCATCGTGGGCGTGTCGGACGGCATCGTGCGTGTGCACGGCCTGGCCGATGCGCAATACGGCGAGATGATCGAGTTCAAGGGCGGCATCTACGGCATGGCGCTGAACCTCGAGCGCGACTCGGTGGGTGTTGTGGTGCTCGGTGACTACCAAAGCCTGACCGAAGGCGGTACCGCGCGTTGCACGGGCCGCATTCTGGAAGTGCCGATCGGCCCGCAGCTGCTTGGCCGCGTGGTCGACTCGCTGGGCAATCCCATTGATGGCAAAGGGCCGATCAACGCGACTGAGACGGCGCCGATCGAAAAGATCGCGCCAGGGGTCATCGCGCGCGAAGGTGTGAAGCAGCCGGTGCAGACCGGCCTGAAGTGTATCGACGCCATGGTGCCGATTGGTCGCGGTCAGCGCGAGCTGATCATCGGTGACCGTCAGCTGGGCAAGACCACCATCGCGCTCGACACCATCATCAACCAGAAGAACTCCGGTGTTCGCTGCATCTATGTGGCCATCGGCCAGAAGATGTCGACCATCGCCAACGTGGTGCGCACGCTGGAAGCCAACGGCGCCATGCAGAACACCATCGTGGTGGCTGCGTCTGCTTCTGATCCGGCACCGCTGCAGTTCATCGCACCGTTCGCCGGTTGCACGATGGGCGAGTACTTCCGCGACAACGGCGAAGACGCGTTGATCGTGTACGACGACTTGACCAAACAAGCCTGGGCATACCGGCAGATTTCGCTGCTGCTGCGCCGCCCGCCGGGCCGTGAAGCGTATCCGGGTGACGTGTTCTATCTGCACTCTCGTTTGCTCGAGCGCGCTGCGCGTGTGAACGCCGACTACGTCGAGAAGCACACCAACGGCCGGGTGAAGGGCAAGACCGGCTCGCTGACCGCATTGCCGATCATCGAAACCCAGGGTGGTGACGTATCGGCGTTCATCCCGACCAACGTGATCTCGATCACCGACGGCCAGATCTTCCTCGAAACCACCATGTTCAACTCAGGTCTGCGCCCGTCCATGTCGCCCGGCATCTCGGTGTCGCGTGTGGGTGGCTCGGCGCAGCTCGCGTTCATGCGCAAGATCTCCGGCGGTATCAAGCTGGCACTGGCGCAGTACCGTGAACTCGCGGCGTTCGCGCAGTTCGCGTCTGACCTCGATGACACCACGCGTCGTCAGCTTGAACACGGTCAGCGTGTAACAGAGTTGATGAAGCAGAAGCCGCAGTCACCCATGACCGTGGCGGAAATGGGCACCATGATGTTTGCCGCCAACGAGCGTTTCCTCGAAGACGTGCCGGTCAACAAACTGCTCGACTTCGAAGCCGGCCTGCTCGGCTACATGAACTCGCAGCACGCGGACTTCATGAACGACATCAATACCACCGGTCGTTACGACGACGCGGTAGTCGCCACGTTGAAAGCGGCGATCGAAAAGTTCAAAGCCACTAACACCTATTGATCTGCGAGTAGCTGACCCATGGCGGGTGCGAAAGAAGTCCGAAAACAGATCGCCAGCATCAAGAACACGCAGAAGATCACGGCTGCGATGGAGAAGGTGGCGACCAGCAAAATGCGGCGTGCGCAACAGCGCATGCGGCATGGCCGACCCTATTCGGAGAAGATCCGGCAGGCCATCGGTCACCTGGCGAATGCGAACCCTGAATATCGCCACGTGTTCATGAAGGAACGCGAGGTGCAGCGCATTGGCTACATCATCATTTCCACCGACAAGGGTTTGTGCGGTGGTCTGAACGTGA
>CAMAVY010000252.1 GCA_945861675.1 Klebsiella pneumoniae
CCACCATCGTGCTCAAGCTCAAGAATGGCGCCGCCGTTGATGTGCTGCTGCGCGAAGGCGCCTGGTATCGCGTTGAGCAGAACGGGCAGCAGGGCTGGATCCGCTTGTACTGGGTGCGCACAGGCAACGCCAACGTGGAAGCCGCGGGCCCGAAGCCGATTCGCAGCATGGCAGACACATTGGCGGCCGCCCGCAACCGCCGCAACCGAACGCAGATCAGTGCCTCGATTGGTGTGCGCGGAATATCCGAAGAAGAGCTGAAGGGCGCGCACTACGACGCGGAGCAGATGCAGAAGCTCGACAGCTATGCCGTGAGCACCGGCGCCGCCGAGCGATTTGCTGCCGCTGGACCCGTGCAAAGCCGAAGCGTCGATGAGATTCCAACCGCTGGTCGGAGCAGCCGCCGATGAACATACAGCCGTGCGCATCGAACCGCGCCGACAGACTTCACCAGACTTCGCGCGCTGC
Organism: Klebsiella pneumoniae; assembly: GCA_945861675.1. Taxonomy (GTDB): domain Bacteria; phylum Pseudomonadota; class Gammaproteobacteria; order Pseudomonadales; family Azotimanducaceae; genus CAMAVY01. The sequence continues at coordinate 469 of CAMAVY010000252.1, forward strand.
GACCCAGAACGCTGCCCAACCTGGAACAACCATTGCGTTCGCACTTCTACCTCCGCGACCCCTGCAACTTCTGCGGCGCACGCTGTGGCGCACGCTCGCAATCGTTTCCGTCAGCGGCATCTGCGCGCTAACGCTGCCGGTCAGCGCAGGTCCATTCGATGTGCTCGACCGCGTACGCAACGCCGTCGACAAGGCCGCCGACACAGCAAAAGACGCCGTGGACAGCGCGACCGGTAGCTCATCCGCGACCGCGGCCAGTGATGAGGAAGCCGGCAGACTTACGTTGCAGGCAATCACCGCCGGCAACGTCACGCCGGAGCAGGAGCAGGAAATCGGCTCGCAGATCGCTGGCAACCTGCTCGGTGCTGCGCCCCTGGTCGACGATGCAAAACTGCAGACCTACGTGAATCAGGTCGGACGCTGGGTGGCTGCGCAGACCGAACGACCCGATGGTCAATGGCGCTTCGGCGTACTGCAAAGCGCAGACGTCAACGCCTTCGCCGCGCCAGGCGGCTACGTCTTCGTCACCAAAGGGCTGTACGACCTGCTCGACAACGAAGCCGAACTCGCCGCAGTGCTCGGCCACGAGATAAGCCACGTGATTCGCAAGCACCACCTTGAGCTCTTGCGGAAGTCGAGCATGCTCGGCGCCGTGTCGAACGTCGTCGGCACACGTGTTGCCGGTGACCGCCCGGCCATTCAGGGCTTGATCGGGAACGGCGCGGAAATCATGGCGCGCGGCCTCGACAAGAGCGCGGAATACGAAGCCGACCGACTTGGCATGGTGTTCGCCAGTCGCGCCGGCTACGACCCGTTCGCGATGTTCAAGGTGCTGGAGAAGATTGAGGCTGCTGCCGCCGCAGACAATGGCCCGGTCGCGCTGCTCTACAAGACGCATCCGCGGCCCGCGGATCGCCTCGACGCACTTGCGGACGCAACCGGCGCTCGCCTCGATGCTGTCTCAGGGCCGACACTCGACGAGCGCCTGTACCGTGTTACGAGCAAATGAACGCGAGGAGCGCAAGGCGCTCCGACCCGAACAAGCCGCAGGAGCGGCTTGTTCAGAGGATCGTCAGAACTGCCGCCGCCCGGGCAAAGCGCCACCACCATCGACGTAGATGCGTTCACCGGTCACATAACCGTTCTGCTCCGACACCAGAAAACGCACGACGTTGGCGACATCCTCCGGCTGGCAGACACGGCCGAAGGCACTGCTTGCGTCGAGTTCACGCAGGTCCTGCACGCCGGCGCTCGCCTTCATCAAGCGGCGTCCCATCTCGGTCTCGACGAGCCCCGGGGCCACGATGTTCACGTGAACGCCATGTGCGCGCTCCTCCTTGAACAAGGTGAACGCCAACGCTTCCAGCGCTGCTTTGGCCATGTTGTATGGCGCGCCGTTCGGCCCGTTGCCGCGCGACGCGGCAGACGAAATCATGATGATGTCGCCGCGCGGCTGCAGGCGCATCTGCGGCAGCACCAGCCGCGACAGGTAATGCGCGCCGAACGCGTGGGTGCCCACCACACGCAGCAGTTCCGCGGGTTCTGTATCGACCACCGCCAGACCGCGACTGGCAATGCCCGCGTTGTTGATCAGAATGCTGATGGGGCCGAGTTCCGCTGTCGCGAGCTCAACCATCAGTCGATCCGCTTCTACGTCGTCGATCGATGCCGCATAGGCGCGTGCACGACGGCCCATGCCGACGATCTCGTCAACCGTCTCCTGCGCGGCGTCCGCATCGCGGCGATAGTTGATCGCGATATCCGCGCCATCTTCTGCCAACGCCAGCGCGATGGCGCGACCGATGCCCCGACTACCACCCGTGACCAACGCCACACGTCCACGCAACGACATCTGCACCTCGCAATCCAGTTCAGTTCAGTTCAGTCCACTTCAGCTCGCTTGATGCCTGCGGCTGAGCGTCACGGCGCTCAGCGCGCGGATCTTTGCCCGCTATTCGCCCTTGAATCTGGGATCGCGCTTCTCGAGAAACGCGGCCACGCCTTCGCGATTGTCCTGGCTGCGCCCTGCGACACCCTGCATCTGCGCCTCGAGATCCAGCTGCGCCTCATAGGAATTGGTCGGCGACGCCCAGTACAACTTGCGGATCAACGCCAGCGAGCGCGGCCCGCTGGCGAGCCGCCGCGCGACCTTGGTTGCTTCGGTGAGCAATTCCGCATCTTCGAACACGAAGTTCACCAAACCCCATTCACGTGCTTTTTCGGCGGGCAGACGATCGGCCAGCAGCGACAGTTCTGCTGCACGCCCCCAGCCAATCAGCCGCGGCAGCAGCCAGGTGGCGCCACCGTCAGGCACCAGGCCAATCTTAGCGAATGCCTGCAGGAAGAACGCACTCTTGCCGGCACACACGATGTCGGCTGCGATGGCGAAGCTCATGCCCACACCGGCCGCGGCGCCGTTGACCGCAGACACCATCGGCATGTCGAGGCCGCGCAGTTCCATCAGCAGCGGGTGATAGCCTTTGCGCAGAACGTCGCCTGACGAACGTCGCGCGCCTGTCGTGCTGTCAGAGCTCGCGTTTCGGCCGTCCGCAAGGTTGGCGCCCGCGCAGAAGCCACGGCCTTCACCCGTCAGCAGCAGACAGCGCGCACGCGTGCCGGCCGCCTTGATCTCATCGACTGCCTCGGCAAGTTCGCCGAGCATTTCAGCGCCGATCGCATTCATCACTTCGGGGTGGTTGAACTTGAGGATGGCAATGCCATCGTCGAAATCGAGTTTGATGCGTTGATAGGCCATGACTACTCCTCAGGCTTGATTGGGATTGATGAAACCGAACATATAACCGCCGACTTTGCGCATCTGGATCTCTTCCGATCCTTCCGTGATGCGATAGCGACGATGGTGGCGATAGATGTGTTCGAACGGCTTGTGCCGTGAGTAGCCCATTCCACCATGCACCTGCATGGCAAAGTCCGCGGCATTGCAGACCAGCCGGTTGGCGCGGTAGTTACACATCGAAACGCGGTCAGACAGATACAGCGACACTTCGCGCTTGGTCATCGAGTCCATCTGCCAGGCGGTCTTGTAGACAAGATTGCGGATCATCTCGTTCTCGGTCTGCAACTCGACCAGCGGAAACTGTATCGCCTGGTTGTTTGCCAGCGGCTTGCCGAACGGCTTGCGGTCTTTCGCATAGCGCACCGATTCATCGATGCAGAACTGCGCCGCCCCGACGCCGGAGGCGGCCTGGCGAATCCGATTCTCGTGCACGAAGTGCTGGGCCAGCGCCAGGCCGTTGTCGAGTTCGCCAAACACCGCGTCTTCGGGCACCCAGATGTTGGTCAGCGACACGCGGCCATGATCGGTCGGCATGTTGAACGTCCAGTAGTACTCCTCGACCTTGAAGCCGGGATCTGCCAGCGGCACCAGAAAGCATGTGATGCCTCGCCCCGCACCATCCTTGCCACTGGTACGCGCAAAGATCATGTCGTGGCTGGCGGCATGCACGCCGGTGTTCCACATCTTCGCGCCATTGATGAGCCAGCCGTCACGACCATCGCGGGTTTCGCGTACCGCGCGCGTCTCGAGCCAGGTGGCATCTGAGCCGTGTTTGGGCTCGGTCAAGCCAAACGCAACCCGCAGTCGACCCTCGATGATGCCGGGGATGAACTCGCGTGCTTGCGCCTCGCTGCCAAAGTCGCGAAACATGTACACGCTTGGGAAATTGCCAACGATCGAGTTCTCGTTCTGCAGATCGTTGTGCAGTCCGAGTCCCTTGGCCGCCAGATGCTCGCGAATGATGGCCATGGCGAGATGCGAGCCATCCTGTCCACCGTATTCCTTCGGCAGCGCAAAGCGCAGGTGGCCTGCACGATCTGCGCGGCGCTTCATTTCACGCAGCAGTTCTTCCCAGTCGTGGCGCGGTAGACCGCCGTTGTCGAAGTCGGTGCGCGCCCACTCGCGCCGATGATCGAAGAAACGAATGTTGTCGTTCTCCCGCTCAAGCGGCTTGATGTCGGTTTCGATGAATGCATCGAGCACCTTGAGGTAGTCAGAAATCTCTTTGGGAATACTGAAGTCCAATGCGTGCTCCGAAGACAGTGGCCGAGGATGGGGGCATGCCCGATGGGTGCGGCACATTAACGTCCAGGCGCGATCATGGCGAGCCGGCTGGCACTATCTGTAAGTACAAGACCGGCAAGCTCAAGACCGGCAAGCACAAACGTCTGGCGCCTTGAGTTCGGCCGTGCGACGGTGGGATGCTCAAGCGATACGCGGCTACCTTGACGCGCAGCGCGACAGCCGAAGCACTGCAGTCCACGAACTTCTGCAGAAAAGGACACAACGTGGCATTCGAGGATCAGGACGCAGATCGATTCAAGCCACCCGGCAGTGTGCTCATCGATGCAGGCGCCGCAGGCCAACCCTTCGCCAGCACCTGGGCGCAAGGGTGGCGTTGGGTAGGCGATTCATTCGCGATGTTCCGCGCCGCCCCAATGCCATGGCTGCTGCAGCTGTTCGGGCTGATCGTGTTCTGGGTAGTGTTCACGATCATCCCTTTCGTTGGCGGCGTGATCGGTACCGTCCTGGGGCCTGTGTTTGCGGGCGGCATCCTGTTGGGTTGCGCTGAACTGGCGCGCACGGGCCGACTGCCGATCGATAGCCTCATCCGCGGCTTTCAGGATGCGAGTTTCGGCCAACTTGCTCTACTCGGGCTGCTCAACCTGGCGGCATCGATTGCAGTCGGCATCGTCCTCACCATCCTGTTCCTGGTGCTGCTCGCTGCCAGCCTGCTGAGCAGCGGCCTGGATTTCGGCGGCGATCTGATGGCCCAGTTGGGCGACCTGATGACCGGCAACGGCCTGTGGCAAATAGTGCAGGCGTCGCTGATCGGCATCTTTGTGCTGTTGTCGGTAGGCGTCGTGCTCGCGGGTCTGACGATCATGGCCTTCTGGTTCGCGCCAGCACGCATCATCTTCGATGGTCAGACGGCCACGGCCGCGCTCGCCGACAGCTTTTCCGCGTGCCTGAAAAGCTGGCGTGGGCTGACCACATTCGGATTGGGCATGGCCGCGCTGGGTCTGCTGGCGTGCATTCCGTTCTTACTGGGGCTGCTCGTGTTTGTACCGATGTCACTGGCTGCCACCTACATTGTGTATTGCGGTGTGTTCCGGCCCGTGGCTGAGCCGCACAACACGACTACAGCAGGATGACCACAGACGCAGGCGACGCGCAGGATGTCGGTGACACCGCAATCCTGCTCATCGATTGCGTGCGGCTCAAGGTCAATGCCAATGCTGGCGCGGCTGCACTGTTCGGGCCTGGCGGCGAATCGCAGCCAGGCCTCGACGCACGCGCCGATGTACCCCTTGAGCTCGTGCTGCAACATCTCCACGCCGACGATCAGTTGTGGCTGCGTGAAATGGTCACCGCAAGCCGGCAGCACGCCCCGCCCGCGCCATTGCGGCGGCTCATTCAGGTCCGCGCTGCCGACGGCAATAGCAGCGAGGTGGCGCTGCAGCTCGAAGGCGTCGGGCCGCACGCGAACGGCCAATTGCTGGTCATCCTGCATAAGCGCGCAATCAGCACGTCGCTGACGACCGGAAATCACGCCAGCCTGGCGATCCTGGCCGGTGGCGTTGCACATGACTTCAACAATCTGCTGGTCGGCGTGATGGGCAATCTGGATCTTGCGCGCTACGCGGAACATCTGAGTGCCGATACGCAGCACCATCTCGATGCCGCGCTGAATGCTGCCGAACGTGCGGCCGAGCTGTGTCGTCATCTGCTGGCGTATTCCGGACGCGCACCTGTGCGGACGGAGGTGAAGGACCTCAATACGGAATTGCGGCGCGTTACGCCGCTACTGCA
>CAMAVY010000253.1 GCA_945861675.1 Klebsiella pneumoniae
TCGCCAACCCGCGCACGCAGGTGGCGGATCTCGAGCGCATTGGCGCGCTATGTCGCGAGCGCGGCCTGATCTACGTGGTCGACAACACCATGACCTCGCCGTTCCTGTTCCAGCCGCGCAACGTCGATGCAGCACTGATCGTCAATTCGCTGACGAAGTACATCAGCGGTCATGGTCACGCGCTGGGCGGTGCGGTCACCGAAACGGGCTGCTTCGACTGGCAGTCATTCCCGAATATCTACGACACCTACAAGAAAGGCGATCCACGCCTGTGGGGTTTGCAGCAGATCAAGAAGAAGGGGCTGCGCGACTTCGGCGCGTCGTTAGGCCCGGAAGCGGCACACCATATTGCCGTCGGTGCGGAGACGCTGGCGTTGCGTATGACGCGGCAGTGTGAGAACGCGCTGCAGCTGGCGCGTTGGTTGGAAGCGCGTCCCGAAGTCGCGCGCGTGTATTACCCAGGGCTTGAGTCGCACCCGCAACATGCGCTGGCGATGAAGCTGTTCCGCCATCCCTGTGCACTGTTCAGTTTCGAACTGGTGGATGGCTTCGACGTGTTCGCATTCATGAACCGTCTGCGTGTGGTTGTGCTGTCGAGCAATCTTGGCGACAACCGGACGCTGGCGATTCCGGTGGCGCACACCATCTATTTCGAGATGGGCGCGGAACGGCGCGCCAGCATGGGCATCAGCGACTCACTTGTGCGGGTGTCGGTGGGGATTGAGGACATTGCGGATCTTCTTGGTGATTTCGAGACTGCACTCGCTGCGCGCTGATGAATTGTTGACGGGCTGAGCGCCGCGTGTTCACAGGTACGCTGCCGCTGGCATTGCGGCGATTGAGCGAACGCACTACGGAACGGGGAATATGAGCCAGCTTGCAGGAAAAGTAGCGATCATTACAGGCGCGGCAGGCGGCATCGGGCATGCGGCCGCAGCGTTGTTCGTGGCGCAGGGCGCCCGCGTGCTGCTGGTCGATAGAGATGAAGTCGCGCTCGCCGAAGCCGTTACAAAGATTGGTAGTCCACGTGCGCAGTCCTATGTAGCCGACATCACGCTGCCCGCCGCGAATGCGGCGATGGTGCAGACCGCGGTAGCGCAGTTCGGTGGCATCGACATTTTCCTCGCCAACGCCGGCATAGAAGGCCAGGTGCTGTCGATTGCAGAAACCGATGTGGCGATGTTCGATCGCGTGCTGGCGGTGAATGTGCGTGGCGTCTGGTTGGGCTTGAAGTACGTGTTGCCGGAACTGGCCAGGCGCGGTGGCGGTAGCGTGGTGATCACATCGTCTGTCATGGGGCTTGGCGGCGGCACGAATCTGGCGCCCTACGTCACCAGCAAGCATGCTGTCATTGGTCTGATGCGCTCGGCGGCGCTCGAAGGTGCGCCGCTCAACATTCGCGTCAACACGGTGAATCCTTCGCCTGTGGAAACTCGCATGATGCGTGCGCTGGAAGAAGGCTCGGCGCCGGGGCATGCGGATATTGCACGCGCGTCGATCACGAAGCGCATCCCATTGGGTCGTTATGCATCGCCTGTGGACATTGCCAATGTGATGCTGTTTCTGTGCAGCGCCGATGCGCAGTTCCTCACCGGTGGGGTGTTTACGGCTGATGGTGGATGGTCGGCTGAATAGACGCGGGGCAGTACTGCCAGAATTCCTGTACTTCGCGCGCAGCGCTTTTTTCGCGCACGGCGTGTTTTCCGTCCACAGTTTTCTTTCGTATCGAGGACACAGGCATGAGTCGATTTGACGGCAAGGTAGCAATCGTCACCGGTGGCGCTGGCGGCATTGGCAAAGCGGCTGCCCGACAGTTCATTGCCGAGGGCGCAGATGTTCTGCTGGTCGATCGCGACGAGGCGGCGCTTGCCGCGGCCGCGGCGGAAATCGGCAGCAATCGGTTGGCGACTTACGTGGCCGATGTGACGCAGCCCGAGTCGAACCAGGGCATGGTGCAGACTGCCGTTGAACGTTTTGGCGGGGTCGACATCTTCCTGGCCAACGCGGGCATTGAAGGTGTGGTCAAGTCCATCACTGACACTGACGTCGAGATGTTCGATCGCGTCATGGCGGTCAACGTGCGCGGCGTGTGGTTGGGTTTGAAATACGTGATGCCGGAGCTTGCCCGGCGCGGCGGTGGCAGTGTCGTGATCACGTCATCAGTGGCGGGTGTCGGCGGCTCGCCTGGCCTGGCGCCGTATGTCACCAGCAAGCACGCCGTCATCGGCCTGATGCGTTCCGCTGCGCTCGAGGGTGCAGCGCAGAACATCCGTGTGAACACCGTGAATCCATCACCGGTCGAAACGCGGATGATGCGTTCGCTGGAAGAGGGCATGGCACCAGGCAATGGCGAGGTCGTGCATGCTTCGCTGAAGCAACGCATCCCGCTTGGCCGCTATGCCGAACCGGACGACATCGCGCGGCTGATGCTGTTTCTGGCCAGCCCGGATGCCGAGTTCCTCACCGGTGGCGTGTACATGGCAGACGGCGGCATGACCGCAGTGTGAGATGCGTTTGTTCCGTGCTGCTGTGCTTGCGGCGCGGCGGGCCCGATCCTGTCGGACCTGCTTTGATGAAAAACACCGGCCTGACTGCAACGACCAACCTGGAAACATGCGATGAGTGGCAACGCGGCGACCCACACTGTTCTGACGACTGACCTGCCTCTGCCTGGCCGCCGCAGCGGCAAGGTACGCGATATCTACGATGTCACGCTGAAGGATGGCCGGCCTGGGCTTTTGATTGTCGCGACCGATCGCATCAGCGCGTTCGATGTCGTGATGCAGAACGGCCTGCCAGGCAAGGGTCTGGTGCTGACACAACTGTCGCAGTTCTGGTTTCAGCGGGTTTCTGGATCGCCAGTTGGTCAGCGCGTGCAGCACCACCTCATTTCCACGCGCGCCGATGACATCGCGGGGCTCACAGATGAAGCGCGGGCTGCGATCGATCGTCGCGTGATGGTGTGCCGCAAGACGCGCGTCGTGCCGATTGAATGCATTGCGCGGGGCTACCTCGCGGGCAGCGGATTGAAGGAGTACCAACGCAGCGGCACGGTGTGTGGCATTCCGTTGCCGCCGGGCCTGCGCAACGGCGATCGTCTGCCCGAACCATTGTTCACGCCGTCCACCAAGGCTGAAACGGGGCACGACGAGAACATCAGTTTTGAACAGGCAGTTGAGTTGGTCGGCGAGCCGATGATGCGCTGGCTGCGTGATGCAACGCTCATGTTGTATCGCGATGCCGCCGAGTACGCGGCTTCGCGCGGCATCCTTCTTGCGGATACCAAGTTCGAGTTCGGCGTTCCGCTGGATGCGGACACGGCCGGCCGTGGATTTGTTGAACCCATTCTCATCGATGAGATATTCACGCCGGACAGTTCGCGCTTCTGGCCAGCCGATCGCTGGCAGCCGGGCCAGGAACAGGAGAGCTTCGATAAGCAGTTCGTGCGCACCTACCTCGAAACTCTGGTAGCTGCGGGCAGCTGGGACAAGACGCCGCCGGGGCCCGTCCTGCCGGATTCGGTCGTTGACGCAACGATGGCGCGGTACCGGGAGGCCTACCTGCGGCTCACCGGTTCGCCGATCGTCTTCGATTGATGGTGCCGTGAACGATGGTCGCCAGCGTCACGCCTACCGGCCGCATGGATTGAAGCCAGCACATTCATTGAAGCAAGCACAGTGCGCTTGTTGATCGTCGGCGGTACGCGTGGCTGTGGCCGCGAGGTGGTATTGCAAGGCAGCGCGCGTGGGCACGATGTCACGCTGCTTGCTCGGCAACTGGAGCGCGCGCCGGCCGCCGCTCGCCTGACATTGATCCAGGGTGATGCGCGTGATGCCGGCCTGATGCGCAGCGCGGTGCAGGGCCAGGACGCCGTGCTGGTGTGTCTTGGCGTTCGACCTACGCGCAAGCCCGTGCAACTGTTCAGTGAAGCGCTGCACGCAATCATCGACGGCATGCGTTGTGCCGAGGTTGAACGGCTGCTGTATGTGTCGGGCGTCGGCAGCGGCGACAGTCGTGGCCACGGCGGGTTCTGGTACGACCATCTGGTGTTGCCGTTGCTGCACCGTACCGTGCAGGTGGACAAGGAGCGCGCGGAAGCGCTGGTTGCCAGCTCCGATCTTCGCTGGACCATCTGCCGGCCAGGCTTTCTGAACAACGGGCCTATGCTGGCGCGATATCGCATCCTGACGCAGTTGAACGCCGTGCCGAGATTTCGTGCCGGCCGCATCGCGCGGGCCGACATTGCGCACTTTCTTCTCGATGAAGCAGAGCGCGACGAGTTCGTGGGCAAGGCGCCGTTGGTTTGCTATTGAATGCCGGCGCATTGCGCGGATCGACAGGAATGGCTGCGTGGAGAAGATGGCATGAGTCGAATGGCAGCTAGGGATCCTCTGAACAAGTCGCTCCTGCGTCTTGTTCGGCTCGGAGCGCATTGCGCTCCTCGCCCTCTCTCATGGTTAAGAGGCCGAGCGTTTCACTCAGGGAAAATGGTGGAGCATCCATGCTCCACACGGGAAGCTCTGCTTGATCAGAGCTTCCCTGGCACGCATGAAACGTGTCGATGACGATCGCAGCTCAGCTTGCGAACATCGGTTGGAAGCCGAGTTTCCAACGACAGTTGACGGCCGAGGAACAGCAGACGACCACAGTGCTGCGGGTGACCGAAGTACAGCGTACGCAGGTACTTGCACGCAGCGTTGACCAGGTGCACGTTGTGCTGTATCCACGTGCGGGTCGCTGGTCGGAGGCCCTGACCGTTGGCGACTGGATATTGGCCAGCCGCGAGCATGAGCAGTTCTACCTGCAGCGGGTTCTACAACGCGAGAACGGCATCATGCGGTTGGCGTCAGGCTCGGCGGTTGCAGAGCAGTGGTTGGCCGCGAACCTGGACGCTGTGTTCATTGTGCTGGCGTGTGATGACACGTTCAGCCTCAGTCGTCTGGAGCGTTATCTCTCGGTGGTCATGCAGGCCGGCATCACACCTGTGCTTGTGCTGACCAAAGCCGACCTGCATCCGGACCCGGCGGCGCTGCTGGCGCAGTTGCCTGCCGACTGCGCCGCCACCGCGCTGGATGCGCGCATGGCGGGCGATGACCCGCTGCTCAAGACCTTTGTTGGGCCCGGCCACACCATCGCGTTGCTTGGCACCTCGGGTGTGGGCAAGTCGACGATCGTCAATGCGCTGTCAGGCGTGTTGTCGCAGCACACGCAGGCTGTGCGTGAAGGGGATTCGCGCGGCCGCCACACAACGACGTCGCGACAACTGCTGTTACTGCCGGGTGGCGGCGCAATCATCGACACGCCAGGTATTCGTGAACTGGCGTTGCCGGGTGCTGAGCTGGCCGTGGTCGATCAGTTCGCCGACATACATGCGCTGGCGGCGCAATGTCGCTTTGCTGATTGCCGGCATGGCAATGAGCCGGGCTGCGCCGTGCTTGCGCTGGTACGAAGCGGCGGGCTCGAGGCGCGCCGGCTGGCCAACTATCGCAAGCTGCTGGGGGAACAGGCGGCCAACGGAGGAGAGCTGAAGGTGCATCAGGCGATCAAAGCTGAGCGTCGCCCTGGCACAGGTCGCAGCACGGTGCCGCGCAAGCGCCGGCACGACGAAGATCTTTGATCGGGTCGTTCAGCAGTGCAGCGTGTGCTCAGACGTGGCGCGTGCGTGCGGAAGCCATGCCGACAAAGCGGCGCGGCTTGGCATTGCCTGTCAATCACAGCAGACTTCAGCCGCTGTAGTCGCTGTAGTCGCTGTAGCCGCTGCAGCAATCAGCCGCGGTCGCGGAAGAATCAACGGGGGCATGCCAATGCGTCTTCAATATCTGCGTTCGCAACTGTTCAATCGATTGCTTGGCGGCTTGCTTGGCGGACTGTTCGCAAGTCTCCTCGCCGTGTCGTCGCTACCCGCAAGCGCTGCGGGCAGCGGTGGCTCCATGGGCGGTGGTGGCGGCGGTGATGTTGGTGCCGCACCCTCGCCGCGTGACCTTGCACGTAACGCACACAATGAAGGCTTGAAGGCGAAGCGGCGCGCGTTGCGCATGGAAGAAGAAGCTGCTGGCGCTGCGAACGACGCGGACAAGCAGGCGGCGTTGGCCCAGTCTGGTGAGAATTGGGCGCGTGCAATTGTTGCTTATCGTCAAGCGACGCAGTTGGACCCCAAGCACTACAAGGCACTGAACGAGCTGGGTTATGCGCTGCGCAAGACCGGCGAATACACCCAGGCGCTCGAAGCCTATAACGCT
>CAMAVY010000254.1 GCA_945861675.1 Klebsiella pneumoniae
GGCCGAACGTGCAGCTCTGCGAGTGATGTGCCTGAAAAGGTGATGGGATCCATGCCGCAAGCAATACCGCATCGCCCAAGGGTTGTTCGGCAAAACGTGCTAACTCAATGGCCGCACTCGCGAATGGGGGGGAGGACAAATTGGCCCTGAACGTTGCTCACATAGTTGATAGTCATTGACACACTCTTCTGGTAAGTTCGCGCGCCTTTTCCGCCGACGGGTCCCAAGATGACGGCACGAAAGCGTAAAGCTGAACCTTCCGTGTTCAAGAATTTCGAGCCTTACAAGCTGCGAAAGAACGAGGAATACATGAACGCCAGGCAACGGGAGCACCTCAAGCAGGTGCTTCTGAACTGGCGTCGCGAACTCATGGAAGAAGTAGACCGCACCATGCACCACTTGCAGGACGAAGCGGCGAATTTTCCGGATCCAGCCGATCGTGCAAGCCAGGAAGAAGAGTTCAGCATAGAGCTGCGCACGCGCGACCGAGAACGCCGGCTGATCAAGAAGATCGACCAGACCGTTGAGCGCATCGACTCCGACGAGTACGGCTTCTGCGATACCTGCGGCGTAGAGATCGGCATTCGACGCCTGGAAGCGCGCCCTACGGCAACCCAATGCGTCGATTGCAAGACCATCGACGAAATGCGGGAAAAGCAGCTGCACGGGTGACCATGGCACCGCCCCGGCACCGGGCCCGACCGGCAAGCTTGGGCAGGCGTCCATGCGGTTGAGCCGGTCGCGGGCGTGAGACCTCGGTAGAAATGAGCTCCGCGCGTTACGTCGGCCGCTTTGCCCCTTCGCCAACCGGGGCATTACATATGGGCAGCCTCGTCGCCGCGCTCGGCAGCTACCTCGACGCTCGATACCACAATGGTCAATGGCTGTTGCGCATCGAAGACCTGGATCCACCCCGTACTCTTCCGGGCGCGGCAGAGAGCATATTGGCTGATTTGGCCGCGCACGGTCTGCATTGGGACGGCCCTGTGTGCTGGCAATCGACTCGCGACGCCGCCTACACATTGGCCCTAGACGAGCTGATGCGCGCAGGACACACCTTCTATTGCACCTGCAGCCGCAGCGACATCGGACCGGGGGAATATCCGGGCACATGCCGAGCGCAAACCCAACCGATCCCGAATAGCGCGATTCGTGCACGCGTGCCGGCGGCGCGCGTCGAATGCGCCGATGCGCTCTATGGCGACATCAGTGCCGATGTCTCAATCAATCCCGGCGACTTCGTCCTTCGACGCAGGGACGGCCTTCATGCGTATCAGTTGGCGGTCGTCGTCGACGATGGCGCCGCAGGGATCACGCATGTCGTGCGCGGCGCGGACCTGCTGGACAACGCCCCGCGACAGGTGCTGTTGCAGCGATGGCTCGGGCTGCCAACGCCTCGCTATCTCCATTTGCCATTGGTCCTAACGGCCGCAGGCGAGAAGCTGTCGAAGCAGAATTGCGCACCACCACTGCAGGGCCGACCTCAGGACAATCTGCTGGTCGCGCTGAAAAAATTGGGGCAGAGCACCGATTCCAGCCTCGCAAACCGCACTTGTATGGAATTGCTTGAGTCGGCAACACGGTCTTGGCAGCGCGGGTCAATTCCGCGCATGCTTCGGCCATCGGCCGGCTAACCCTAAGTCTCGACCAGGCCGCCACCGTCTCAACCCTCGGCTTCCCAACTGCTGCGTACCGTAAATGACCCGAGTAACGATCCTCGAATCGGACACCCGGCGGCGCGATGCGCTGGTACAGCCGCTTATGCAAGCCGGTTTTACGGTGATGTGCTGCGGGCTGGAAGACATAGCCGACGCGGATGTCATCCTCGCAGACATGTTGCTTGGCCCTGCATTGCTGGTGCGCCGCCCCCATGCGCCCGTCATCGTGATCGGCGACATCGTCAACGTTCGCTGCGTGGTCGACGCCGTGAAGCATGGCGCTGCAGATTTTCTGGTTCGCCCGTTCGAGACCCACGATCTGCTTTCAAGCATCGAGCGCGTGCTTGCCGAGTGTCGCGTCTCAACCACGCAACAAGTGCAGCTGAATCACACAAGCGCCGATTCACCAATCGCCGGCATGATCGGACACTGCCCCGCCATGCGCGCCCTTTACTCACAGATTCACAAAGTCGCGCCCGTCGAGTCGACCGTGTTGATCCTTGGCGAGTCTGGCACGGGCAAAGAGCTGGTCGCTCAAGCCTTGCATGCTCACAGCTCGCGGCAACACGCGCCGATCATTTCGCTCAACTGTGCGGCGATTCCCGAAACCCTCATCGAATCAGAGTTGTTCGGCAACGAGCGCGGTGCATTCACAGGCGCCAATCAAGCGCGTACGGGTTTGGTTGAAGCTGCCGATGGCGGCACGCTGTTTCTTGATGAAATCGGTGAATTGCCGCTCGAAGCACAGGCTCGGCTGCTGCGCGTACTGCAGCAAGGCGAGATTCGCAGGCTGGGTTCGGTGAATACAAAGCACGTCAACGTTCGCTTGATCGCGGCGACGCACCGCGACTTACGCCAGCTCATCTCGGCGGGCCGGTTTCGCGAAGATCTCTATTACCGCCTGAACGTTGTGACGTTGTCATTGCCGCCACTACGCGACCGTAAGTCCGATATTCCCGCACTCGCTCAATACGTACTTGAGCGCACCGCGGTCAAACTGAACAAGCCAGCCGTGGTGCACCTCACCGAGGAAAGCATGCAGGCCATCATGGTTTACGACTGGCCAGGCAACGTGCGCGAGTTGGAAAACGCAATCGAGCGTGCGCTCATCCTTTGCGACGGCCAGTTCATTTCGCCGGAACTGCTGGCGCTCGATCCGCCACAAAGAGCAACAGCCCCCGGAAACGCAAACAGTCTCGGCGGCAGTATCGCCAACGCCGTGTTCAACGCGCATTCCCTGCACCCCACAGGCATTGCGCAAGGTGCACCCGTAGACGCGACCACGCTCGACAACTACTTCATCAATTTCGTCGTGCAACATCAGGAACACATGACCGAGACGGAGCTCGCCACGCGGCTGGGCATCAGCCGAAAGAGCCTGTGGGAACGTCGTCAGCGCTTCAACGTGCCGCGCACAAGGCTCACCCGTCGGCTCGCACGAAACGAGATTGTGTAGAGGGCGAGGACTACCCAGCCACGTTACGGACCTACCCGCAGCCAGGGGTACATTGGTAACACGAAGCGGCAGATCAGCTTGTCTCAGATAGAAAAACCTACGTAAAACAACAGTTCTTACTCATGGCTCGGTACTTGCTGTCCGTCCTTGCAGTTTCTCCTGACTGTCGAAGGTTGCGAAGGCAAACGTCAGCACAGCGGCGCGCCGCAGCGACGAGGAAAGTGTGCGGACAGCTCAGGTCCTGGTGCCAACTGCACCCGATGCGGGCAGGGCCGCCTCACGTCAACGAAGAACTGCAAGCCAAACGGCGGGCAATCAAACAGCGGGTGAATGGGGAAATTGTGCGGGGAGGGGTCTGGCCGCCACCTGGGGGAGGCGGCCGTGTGAAGGACCACACAGAGAATCGCGAGCGGCTACAGCGAAGCCCGAATGCAAGAACAACGGGCCAACTGCGTTTCGCAGCCTGAGGGGGCAAGACCTGCTACGCGCAGTGCTTGGCCCCTTTCTTTTTTTTGCGCCGCCATTTTCGGCATCACTGTTTCGTAGGACGACGAATGTTCGACGTTTCGTCCTGCCGTGGCCCGTCCGCTATCTGCGCTCCATCGCGCTTGGGCATCCGTCTTTGGGGATCGACGCACACGTCTCATCGGCCATTTCGCCCGCTGATTCGCATCAGATTGCCCGCAGCGGCAGCCTTTCCGTCGAATCAGCCAAAATACCCTGTCCAAGATTTAGCCAGATTCCATAGAATGCCCGGGCGATTTCGGCCGGCGCCAACATGGCTCACGATGAGACTGCCTCTCTTCCCTCTGGGCCGATTCTGCGGGTCTGGGCACGTGCTGACCACGCGATCTCCCGCAAGGATCTCAGCCCGAACGCAGTCAAGGTGCTGTACCGGCTGATCCAGGCTGGCTATGAGGCCTATCTGGTGGGCGGCTGTGTGCGCGACGTGCTGCTCGGGCAGACGCCGAAGGACTTCGATGTCGCCACGAGCGCGAAGCCCGAAGAAATCAGACAGCTGTTCCGCAACTCACGCCTGATCGGCCGGCGTTTCCGCCTGGCGCACGTGCGCATTGGCGGCGAGACCATCGAAGTCAGCACGTTCAGGAGCCAGGTCGCATCCGAGGCCGGAGCAGACGGACAGGAAGGCACGTCGCTCGTGATGGCGCCTTCCGGGATGATCATGGAAGACAACGTCTACGGCACCAAAGACGAGGACGCGCTGCGCCGGGACTTCACGATAAATGCCCTGTACTACACGCCCGCCGATTTCTCGCTGCATGAATACGTCGGCGGTCTGGCCGATCTGGAAGCCAGGATTCTCCGTACGATCGGTGTGCCCGCCGTGCGCTTCCGCGAAGACCCCGTGCGCATGCTTCGCGCCGTGCGCCTCGCCGCCAAGCTCGGCCTGAGCATCGACCCTGAAACGCTGGAGCCAATCGCACGGCTTGCCCCCCTGTTGCACGGTGTTCCGCCAGCGCGCTTGCTCGACGAACTGCAGAAAATGCTGCTGGGCGGCGCTTCGCGCCCCACCTGGGCGCTGCTGCACAGCACGGGCCTGCTCGCGCATCTCCTGCCCGAGACGCTCGGCGCATTGGATGCCACTGCGGCGAAGCTGCTCGATCTGGCCATGAGCAATACGGACCAACGCATTCGCGCAGATAAGCCGGTCACGCCCGGCTTTCTCTTTGCAGTGCTGCTCTGGCCGCCACTGCGCAAGCTGCTCGCGGGCAAAACGCTGGACCAGGACGCCATCGTGGCAGCAGCCGTCGGCGTCATCTCCAGGCAGAACGCCATTACTTCGGTGCCCGCGCGCTTCGCCGGTTTTGCGCGCGAGGTCTGGGAACTCCAGCCGCGACTTGAGCGTGCGCATCCGCGTCGCGTCCGTACGCTGTTGGAGCACCCGCGCTTCCGCGCCGCCTACGACTTCCTTGTGCTCCGCGCGCAAGCTGGCGAAATCGGTCCTGAGCGGGCAGCGTTCTGGACCAGCATTCAAGAAGACGCCGACGCGCCTGCAGCTAGCCACGGCGACGCTGGCCATGGCGACGCTGAACAGGTTGAAGCAGACGCAGACGACGCCCCGGAACTCAGCACAGAACTCACCAGCCGACGGCCTCGCCGACGACGGAGACGCTCGGGCCGCGGACAAGGCGGCGCGTCGCGAACCGAGTCTGGCGGCGACAGCGCGCCGCCCGCATCAGCCCCATCGACCGGACGCACCAAGGCCGGCGAGTGACAGAGCCGAAAGCGCCAAGGTGTATCGCCGTCGAGGGTCCCATCGGGGTCGGCAAGACTTCACTCGCACGCAGGCTTGCCGCCAGCCTGAGTCTGGAAGCCGTCCTCGAACCCGGCTTCGATAACCCGTTTCTCGAGCGCTACTACCGCGATGGCCAGCAATATGCCCTGCAGACCCAGCTGTACTTTCTACTGAAGCGTGGCGAACAGGTCCGGCAACTTTCCGAGCCCGATCTGTTCAGGGCCGGCTGGGTCAGCGACTTCGTGCTTGAGAAGGACGCACTATTTGCAGAACTGACGCTGGCGTCGGACGAGCACGCGCTCTACACCCAGGTCTACAGCTATATGGCGGCGCGTTCGAAGGCGCCAGATCTGGTGATCTACCTGCAGGCCCCGGTGGATACGCTGCTGCAGCGCATCCGCCAGCGCGGTCTGCTGCCGGAACAACGCATCACACGGGAATATCTCAGCGCCCTGTGCGACTCGTACACCGAGTTCTTCCATTACTACGATCGCAGCACCACGCTGATCGTGAACGCGGGCGATGCTGACTTCGTGAACAACGAAGGCCACTACAGCGATCTGCTCGAACGCGTGGTACATGCACGTGGACCTCGGGAATACTACAACCCGCAACCGCGGCTGATCTGATCGCGCTCGGGGCAGCCCGGACCTGTTGCACGTGCCCCCCTGAACCTATCGGTGCCCTCATGAGTGCTACGCGAACGACGCGACTAACAGACCTCAAGGCCTGGCAAGCGCTGGTACGCCATGCATCCGAAATGGCCCGCGAGCCGCTGTCGACGCTGGCGCAGCAGCCGGGTCGTTTCGATGAGCTGTCGTTTCGCCACGGCGGCCT
>CAMAVY010000255.1 GCA_945861675.1 Klebsiella pneumoniae
CCATGGATGCGCCGACCTCGGCTTCTGACCAGCCGAACTGATGCATGGTGAAGAAATTCCATGTGCTTGGCATGGCCTGAAACGCCAGCTGATACAGCGCGACAACCGCGACCAGACCACTGACGACCGGAAAGCGGCGCAACGCGGCAAGCGCCCCGAGTGGGTTCGCACGTCGCCAGGAGAATGTGCGGCGGTATTGCGGTGCCAGTGACTCCGGCAACACGAACAACCCGTACAGCACATTCAGCAACGAAAGGCCTGCGGCGAAGTAGAACGGCACGCGCGATCCAAGTTCGCCCAACAGCCCACCGATGGCGGGGCCGAGAATGAAGCCCAGGCCGAACGCGGCACCGATCATGCCGAAGTTTTGTGCGCGATTTTCGGGTGTGCTGATGTCGGCCACGTAGGCGTTGGCGGTGGAGAACGACGCGGCGGCAGCGCCGGAAACAATGCGCCCGATGAATAGCCAGGTGATCGTCGGCGCCAGGCCCATCAACAGCGTGTTGACGCCGAGTGTGGCAAGCGAGACCAGCAGTACCGGCCGACGACCGAATCGATCGCTCAGATTGCCCAGGATGGGCATGGCCAGAAAGTTGACGCTGGCAAACAGCAGCATCAGCCAGCCGCTGTAGCGTGCGGCGGCGCTCAACGGCTCGCCCGTCAATTCCATGATCAACTCCGGCGTCACCGGAATGATGATGCCGAAGCCGATGGTGTCCAGCAGGACGGTCAACAGAACAAAGATCAGAGCGGGCTGACGTGGGGTCATCTTGGGTTTGCGTCAGCCGCAGGTGCTTGTTGATTCAAATGGGCGTGATCAACCCAACATTGCTTTTGTGTCTTCGGCTTCCCGGGCGGCGCGTGCCTTGAACAGCGGCAGCGCGGTCACGCGCGCGAAAAGGCTCATGAGTTTCGGGAAGCGCGCCGCATCGAACGGTGCGTTGACCATCTGACCGTTCAACATGGTGCAGACGATGGCGATGTCGGCGATGCTCAGGCGATCGCCAAACGCGAAACCCGTGGCAGGCAACACGCTTTCCAGATAGCCCATCGCCTCGGGTAGGCCTGTTTCAGCGACCTCCTTCAGACGTTGCTCGTCCGCAGTCTGCTTCATCATGACCACCTTCACGAAGCGTTCGAAGAAGAACACGGCCACGTTTTCAGTGAGCTTCGTATCGGCGAAGTCTTCCAACCAGCAGGCACGGGCGCGCGCGCCGGCATCTGCAGGGTATAGCGCTGGCGTCGGATGAATGTCTTCGATGTAGCGGCAGATGATGGTGGAGTCCGGCAGCACTACGTCGCCATCCACCAGCACCGGGATCTTCTTCAACGGGCTCAACGTCGCCCAGTTGGCTGGCGGCGCAAACGGATTGACGGGGACCTGCTCGAACGGCACCGCTTTGTATTCCAGCGTGAGCAGCACTTTGCGGACAAAAGGCGAAGCAGACGCACCGTAGACCTGGAGCATGGCAATGACCCTGATGATGAGAAACGGGAATACAGATGCAGCGCCGCGTGCGCGCGTGCTGCCCCGGCAGTGTCACGAGTGGTGATGGGCCACGGCAACCGCTTGCTGCGCGAATCAGACCTCCATCTGTGCATTCATTGGATGCAACGATGCGTGTGCTGCGTCAGCTGCGCGACGCTGCAAAGAGTTTCAAAGCGCTGCAGGCTAATGCGTCACTCGCTGCTGGGCGCGCTGGGCGGCAGCACAATGAGATAGCTGCCCAGGCCCACGTAGCGGTGCATCTCCGGATAGCCGTCCTTCTCGCTGAAGCGCCGACTGACCTGGCCGTAGTAATAGAACGGTGCAATCGCATAGGCCTTTGACTGCAGGCTGCCGAAGCTCATGCCCTCGCCTTTGATCGGGATCGTCTTTTCCGGCGCAGCCGTGTCGATTGCGCCATCGGTCTGCAGTTTGTGGATCTCGGGGATCGTCGAAACCCAGGACCCGGCGTACAGCACGATGACAATCAGTACCAACAACTTCAGTTTGTTCATCAGGGCCTCCCGGTACCCGAAAACGCGATGCAGATGCGACACGTCGTTCATGCGGCACGCCGCGTACGCGGCACGCCGCTCATGCGGCGCGACCTTAGCCGTCGCCGAGCAATTGCGATAGCCAAGCGGAGGGCCGCCCACGGTCGACTGATCAGCGCGCAGGCGGCGCTGCCGCGGCACTGTGCGCGAGTACTGGCACATTGGTGGTCCATCGGTTGTGCAGTTCCCACTTGTTCAGCCTTGCATCCGTCTGCGCCTCGTGGCCAATATCGGTCCGTGCTGCGTTGGACGCGGCGGCGGCGTGTTCTGGACACGCGTCTTTCAATTCGAACGTTTTTTATCTCGAACTCCTTTCTTTTTCAGCTTCCTTTCTTTTTCAACTTGCTATCTTTTTCAGCTTCCTTGGGGGGGAGAACACATGACACACGACATCGTCATTCGTGGCGGCACGCTTATCGATGGCACGGGACGCGCGCCTTACACGGGCGATCTCGCCATCGACGGCGGCTTCATCAGCGTTGTCGGCGGCAAAGTCGGCGCCGGCAGGCAGGAGATCGAAGCGGCGGGCCTGCAGGTCACGCCGGGCTTCATCGACCTGCACACGCACCTCGATGCGCAAGTTGGCTGGGACCCCACGCTGACGCCGGTCAGCTGGCACGGCGTGACCACCGCACTGATGGGCAATTGCAGCGTGACCTTTGCGCCGTGTCGTCCGGAAGATCGCGGCACGCTGGCGGGCATGATGGAAACCGTGGAGAACATTCCGCGTGAGGCCATCCTCACCGGCTTGCCCTGGGACTGGGAAAGCTACGGCGGCTACCTGGACAGTATCGAGCGTCTGCGTCCGGGCCTGAACCTTGCGGGCATGGTTGGCCACAGCGCGGTGCGCTTCTATGTGATGGGCGAGCGCGCGGTGGAAGAGCTCGCCACTGACGATGAGAAGCGCCAGATTGCCGCGCTGGTTGCGCGTTCCGTTGATGAAGGCGCGGTGGGTTTTTCGGCGAACCGCCTGCCGGGCCACGTGCTGCCCGATGGTCGTTCCATTCCCGGCACATTTGCCGACCACGACGAATTCATGCACATCGCGCGCGCGCTGCGTTCGCGTGATGCGTTGATGCAGAACGTCATGGAGTTCAAGCGTGCCGACATGGACAACGCCACGCTGTTGCGCCGTATCGGCGAAGAGAGTGGCGGCCGCGTGCTGGTCAGCTACAACGCGGGTGCCAGCGATCGTGCGGGTCAGCACGCACGCGAGTTCTTCAATCGCATCAACGAAGGCGGGCTGGACATCAATGCGTTGTCGTTGCCGCGCAGCACCGGCTTCGTGTTCGGCCTGCAATCCAGCGTGCCCGCATACAACATCTGGGGTCAGACGAACTTCTTCGGCCCGGCATGGGAAGCGCTTGCGCAGCAGGACTTCGCGGGCCGCGTGCGCATGCTGCACGATGCAGCGCAGTGCGCGAAGCTGATCGACGAAGCGCGCAACGATGCTCGCACCGGCGGTGCACGTGATGAATCCAAGCTGCCGTGGATCGAGCAGAGCTATTGGATGGGTACGGGTGAAGCGCCGAGCTACAACGGCCCCGAAGATCGCAGCCTGCGTGAGATCGCGCTTGCCGAAAACGAGCACTGGAGTGGGAGCTTTCTACGCTTGTCGCGCGAGACCGGTGGGCGCGGCTTGTTCACCTGGCGCATCTTCAGCCCGAATGCGAAGGCTATTGGTGACTGGTTGACGCACGAGCGCGTGGTACCCGGCCTGTCGGATGCCGGCGCGCACGTATCGCAGGTGATGGACTGCGGCGTGACCACCTATGTGCTGTCGCACTGGGTGAAGCGCATGGGCATCTACAGTCTGGCCGAAGGCGTGCGCAGGCTGACCGCCGCGCCCGCGCGCATCATTGGCCTGACGGATCGCGGTGTCCTTGCGCCCGGCATGCGCGCAGATGTCAACGTGTTCGATCTGGATCGTCTGGGCGAGGGCTTCCCGTACCTCGTGCACGACTTTCCAGGCGGCGCGCCGCGTTATCTGCAGCGTGCGACGGGCTACCACGCGACGTTGGTCAACGGTGAGGTCACGTTGCGCAATGGGGAGCACACGGGCAACCGACCGGGGCAGGTGTTGCGGCATCGTTCGCGCGCGAGCGCGTAGGCACGTACTGGATGTTCTTCACCATGTAGATGTTGCGCAGCGCCGAGCCGGTGCGGCTCGGTTCTGCCATCGCGTGCGAAGCCACGCCGACGGTACATGGCTTCGGCCGCGTCGTTGCCTTCCGTGACTGACAGTTCCAGGCTGCTGCACTGACTGTGCTCGAGCCACTGCATTGCGGCGTCGAACAGCTGCGTGCCGAGCCCGGTGCCGCGTGCGCGCGGGTCCACCCAGAACGCACCCAGGTGGCCGATGCCGGCGCGATCGCGTACGGCGGAGATCAGGCCCATCGCGGCGTCGTCACCTGCTGATTCGTCGCGTTTTGGGGCGTCATGCATCCACGCCACAAACATGCGTGCATGGGGTCGCGCCAGGCGTTCGGCGCCAGACTGCCAGTAGGCGTCGGGTTGATCCTTGTGCTCGGCATAGGTCGGTGAGAATGCGTCGGGTGCCTCGCGCAGCGCGCGCAGACGCAGTTGTTTGAGCACGGGCCACTCTGTGCGCATCAATCCGCGGATTTCGATTGCCACCAGCGCTTCCTCATTCTGCTGCATCCGTCATCGACAATTCTGTACGGCAATCTCGATGCGCAGGCGCGCTGCATCTGTGCCATGACAGATCGCTGTCAGGGTGCTGCTCCACAGCACGGGATGCCTGTTCGCCTTGGACTTGGTGCGTATGCGCTGCACAACAAGGCTGTGCGCGAGGTTGTCGCATGCCAGTGGCATGACTTGTTTGTCCTGGGTTCGCCACGCAAGTGTGGGCGAGGCGACGGGACGTTCGTCGGTGCCCGGGCGCTTCGGCGCATGATCGATGATGACCAGCGCCCGATTCTCTTCGTGAAATCCTTCGCGCGACTGCGCGTCCCGAAGTCCGACGTTGAGTGTGCGTTCAAGCGCGTCAGCGCTGCAGTGCCAGACCGCCAACGTGGCTTCGCTAGTGGTTACGCTGCCGGATGCCGATTGCGGATTCCGCGTGGCAATCCCGTAGATGACTGCTGCGCAGGCGATCAGCGCGATGGCGCTGGTAATGCAACCGGTGCGTCCGCTGAACGTGCGTGGGGCCGGGGAACCCGTGGTCATGTGGAAGTCCTGTGGGGCAGGTCTTGCGGCGAAGGTTGCAGGTCGAGCATGTCTGGCGCGTGCTGCCAGGTGGTCCGGCTGAACGGTGCACGCCACGGTAACAACGTTGATACTTCGCAGCATCCGGTCTGCTCAGATCTGCACATGCGCATGTATGCCTTCGCGCTGCGGTTGTTCGCGCCCGTGTTTCTGCTGGTCGCCGCGCTGCACCTTGCGTTGGGTGTTGGCGCGGATGCGCTGCTGGGCGCGCATGTGCCGGCCGACGCGCTCAGTGATGCGACGCTGAACAGCCAGAACCGCTTTTACGGTGTGTGCTTTGCGCTCTATGGCGTGCTCATGCACATTGCCGCGGGCGATGTGCCGCGCTACCAGCAGGTGCTCAAGGCAACTTTCTGGGTGTTTCTGGCGGGTGGTGCTTCGCGGGTGTGGTCCTGGGCGCTGGAAGGGCCGCCGTCCGCCTGGGTCATTGCGCTCAGCGCGGCGGAGCTGGTGCTGCCCATCGCCATGTTGCTCTGGCTGTTCTGGTTGCGCAGGAAGCACGCGCAACGGGTTCCATAGTGTCGCGACTGACAGATTGGACGGGTATTGTCCGCGGCTGGCGCCCGGCTCTGCGACTGCGGTGATCCAGTCTCCCGTACCTCTGCCCTGCTACCGTTTCGGATAACTGCTCAATGCCCGCGCTGCTCTGCTGATGCCCTCGCCGCTTCGCTGGTATCTCACCAGCAGTGCCTTCTATCTCATTCCCGGCGGGCTGCAGTCGGTGATGTTTCCGTGGCTGGTCGCGGTGTACCTGCACGAGAGCCCGGCCAAGGTCGGGTTTGCGCAGATGGCCGGCCAGGTACCCATGCTGTTCCTGATCCTGGTCGGCGGGTTGCTGGGCGATCGTCTTGATCAACGCGCGCTGCTGATTCGCCTGCATCTGCTCATGATGCTGCCGCCGCTGTGCATGGCGATGCTGGTACG
>CAMAVY010000256.1 GCA_945861675.1 Klebsiella pneumoniae
GACTGTTTGTTGCTTGCCTTGGACTGATCGCAATGCTGCTTACAGGGTTCGCATCTGCGAGCGCTGGCACGCTGAGCGTCTCTTTGCTCGACGTCACATTGAACTCCGCACGCACGGACAACGGTGGCAGCGTAGTTCCACCATGGAACAGCGCGATCGTGGAACGCATGGTGGTTGCGGACAGAACCGCGACGGGTTCGTACGTGACGATCGTGCCAGTCACGCGCACCACGGGTGCAGTCCATCTTCGAGTTCTACGCACGGCTCAGCAGTCAGCAGAGGACTGCGACGGGAACACCGAACGTTGGTGGCAGGCAAGCCTCACGGCGGTTCATCGCAAGTCGTTCTTGAACGCTCGCCCGGAGATGGATCGAGGACCGCGATTCCTGCTTCAAGTGGTCGCGATCCATCCGGTGCAGCGAAGAGCACGACAGCTGCCACGATCGAGGATCTATACCGATCGTCTTCCACCAGGTGTCTTTCCAAGAACAGTGGAAGCGGCTGTCGACCTCAATGACGCCGGAGCGGCCGACATTGTCCTGGTGATAAACGGTTGCTCTCACGCGCGCGCCCAAGCGCAAGTCGAGTGCACGACTCTAAGTACACAATCGACGCCGAGACCACTTGAGTTGGCATTCGCCGGGGCATGGATGCGCAAGCGCGGTCGGACAGCGAGCGCCCACAATTCCTACAGCTCACATCTGCATGTGCACCAGCGCCCCAACATCACGCCACGGCAGTACCTCGCAGCCACCACGCACGTGCCGGTCCGAGCCCCCGTACAAGAGATGCGAACGCAGCTGCTTGCCCTGATCAATTCCGCTGAGCCGCGCCTGAACCCGCGCGAACGGCAACAGCCAATCTGATGCCAGGGTCGCGCCTGATTTCATTTCGATGGCGTCAATGTCGCCTGCATGTTCGACCAGCAGGTCGATCTCCACTCCGCGTGCCTCGCGGTAGTGCAGCAAATGCGGTGTCGTGCCTTGATTGAGATAGCCCTTCAAGACTTCGGCCACAGCCCAACTCTCGAACAATGCGCCACGCAGCGGATGCGTCCAGGCCTGTTCCGCGCTGCGAATCCCAAGCAGATGACAGGCAAGCCCGGCATCGATGAAGTGCATCTTCGGCGCCTTTACGACTTGCTTGCGCACATTCGGATGCCAGGCCGGCAGGCGTTGGATGATGAAGCTCGCTTCGAGCACCGACAGCCAAGCGCGCGCAGTGTTGTGCGACACACCAGCCTTGGCGCCCAGCTGCGCAAGGTTTACTTCCTGCGCCGTATGACCGGCGCACAGGCGCAGAAACGTGCTGAACTGCTCCAGGTTGCCGACGTTCAAGACTTGCCGAACGTCGCGCTGCACATAGGTAGTCAGGTAATCGGCCAGCCAACGCTCTGGCGGAATACTGCGATCAAAGATGCGCGGGTATGCACCCATGAACAACGCGTCAGCCAACGTCTCGGGCGCGTTCGCGAAGGCCCGTAACTCCGAGAACGCCGGCGGCAGCAGCGTAAGCACACCAGCACGGCCGGCAAGAGACTGCGCTACCGCCGCACCCACGCTGAAATGTTGGGAGCCCGTGAGCACGAAGCGGCCCGGCGTCGCGTCGCGATCGACTTCCTCCTGCAGATAGCTCAAGAGCGCGGGCGCGTGTTGAACTTCGTCCAGCACCACGCCGCGCTTGTACTGTGCCAACAGGCCGCGCGGATCACTGTTGGCGAACTCGCGCGCATCCAGTGCCTCGAGCGACAGGTAGGCATGGTCAGGGAACGCCGCCTTGCACAGCGTGATTTTCCCGGACTGGCGCGGCCCGGTGACAACCACCACCGGGTAGTACTGGGCCAGCGCTGTCAGCGCAGGTGTGATGGCGCGCGGAATCATGCGTGGACGCTAGTTCCGGATGCATGGATTGTCAATCGAACTAACAATCCATGCAGACCTCCCGGCCCATCGCGCGATCGTCTGGATCGCAGACGGAGCCTGATCACAAGAATGCGCCGCCGCCTTCGCTCAGATCGTCATCAACACATTCGTAAGTCCCTGACGCAGTCCGCCGCCGGCGCAAGGATGCGCCGGCTCCGAACACCGCCCACCAAGTTGGGCTGTGCGTGGGTGCTGCGGATGGGTTTGCACCGACGTAGAGGCACAGGGATGTGCCCCCATTTCATGCTGTAAACAGCAAGTGCCACAGGGAAGTGCGAGCGAAGCGAGAACGGTCGGTGCAAACCCATCTGCAGCACCCAGCAAGCTCAGCCCAACACACGACCACCTCTCGAGCGCGAGCAGACGCCTACCCAGCAAACAACCCATCCGCCTCAGTACTGACCAGCGACTCCTGAAACACACTGATCAACGTATCCACATCCTGCGGACTATGCGCAGCGGAAAGGAATGCCCGCTGCGTCCCCGGCACCAGCACACCGCGATTCAGCGCATGCAGGTAGAACGCCTTCTGCGCCGCCACGTTCTCGCGAATATCACGCGCCGACTCCACCGCTTCGCGCTGAAAGAACAAATGAAACATCGAGCCCGCGTTCTTCATCTGCACCGGCAACTGCCGCTCTGAGCAGAACGTATTGATGGCATCGGCAAGCCGATCGCCCTGCCCGTTCATGTACGCGTACAACTCCGGGTGATCCTTCAGATAGCCGACCGCAGCCGTACCCGCTGCCATCGTCATCGGATTCCCGGAGAACGTACCGCCCGAGAAGATGCCTCGCCCACCTGCCAGACCGGTGAACACTTCCATCACATCCGCACGACCGGCAATGGCGCCCACCGGCATACCGCCGCCAAGAATCTTCCCGTAGGTGGCGATGTCCGGCGTCACACCAAAGAACCCCTGCGCCCCTTCGTAGCTCAGTCGGAAGCCTGTGATCACTTCGTCCAGCATGAACAGCACATTGTTGGCGCGGCACACTTCCTTCAGCTCGCCAAGAAAATCTGCCAACCCGGTCTGTGGATTCGAACTCTGCACGCCCTCGACAATGACCACTGCAAGCTCGTCTTTCAGCTTGCGAATGGTGTCGAACGCGGCGCGATGCCGGTACGGCAGCATGTGCACAAGCGACTGAATGGTCTTCGGAATGCCGCGCCCCATCGGCAGTGTGTGCAGGTCTTCGGGCGCACTGCTCGGATCGGCCATCACCATGCCGTAATCGTGCGCGCCGTGATAACAGCCATCGAACAACGCAATGCCCTCACGCCCGGTAAACGCCCGCGCCGCGCGCATCGCATAGAACGTGGCTTCGGTGCCGGTGTTGCAGAACACCACACGATCGGCACATGGACTCGCGTTCTTGAGCAGTTCGGCCAACGCCATCTGCGTAGTGCTGTGAATGCCGAACATCCAGCCCTTGTCGGCGCGCGCCACAATCGCGTCGTGCACGATAGAATGACGATGACCCAGGATGTGCAGGCCGAAGCCCACTGATGTGTCGATGTAGCTGTTGCCATCGGCATCCACCACGCGACAACCCGCGCCCGACTCCAGATAGATCGGATGCGGCATCTCCACGTTCGCGGCGAGGCCCGAGTTCAGTATCTCGGCGCGCGCGTTCGACATCTCCCGGCAGATCGGCGTCCTGGCGATCAGTTCTGCGCGGGCGGCGTCCAACCTGGGCGTTGCATGTACCGTGCTCATGAGCGTGCTTCCTTCAGGGATGACCGGTTTTCCTCAGGACACCTTCACCATCATCTTGCCGGTGTTGTCGCCCTTGAACAGGCTGATCAATGCGCTCGGCAGCTTCTCGAAGCCGTCGATCACGGTCGCTTTGTGCTTGAGCAAACCGGCATCGATCCACACGCGCATTTCCGTGGCGGCTTCTTCAAAGCGCTTGGCGTAATCGATCACGATGAAGCCTTCCATGCGCGCACGCCGGTACACCAGGTTGAAATAGTTCTTCGGCCCGGGAATCGGGCCGGTTGCGTTGTAGCGTGAGATGCCGCCGCAGATCACCACGCGTGCATTCATCGCAATGCGCGCCAGGCACAGGTCCAGAATCTCGCCGCCGACGTTGTCGAAATACACATCGATGCCGTTCGGGCACAGCTTGTCGAGCGCTGCGCCCACATCTTCCTTGTGATAGTCGATTGCTGCAGCGAAGCCGAGTTCTTCGGTCAGCCAGCGACACTTTTCCGCACTGCCCGCAATGCCAATCACGCGGCAACCCTTCAGCCGCGCAATCTGGCCCGCAATGCTGCCCGTAGCACCCGCAGCGCCGCTGACCACAACGGTGTTGCCGGGCCGCGGTTGGCCAAGCTCCAGCATGCCGAAGTACGCCGTCATGCCGGTACCGCCGAACACGCCCAGCGCGGCAACGGGATCGGTGCCGGCGGGAAACACGCGCAGCGGATTCGTCTTCGGGTTTGCCACCAGCCAGGTCTGCATGCCCAGCGTGCCGGCCACCATGGCGCCCACCGGATAGGCCGGATTGTTCGACGCTTCGACCACACCCACGCCGCCCGCACGCATCACATCGCCAATGTGCAGCGGCGCCGCGTAATCGGCGCGGTTTTCCATCTGCCCGCGCATGGACGGGTCAAGCGACAGATACATGGTGCGCACCAGCACTTCGCCGTCGTTCAACGCGGACACCGGCTCTTCGCTGTAACCGAGATCGGACTCCTTGACCATGCCCACCGGGCGCGCGGCAATGCGGAACTGACGATTCATATTGGTCATGGCAGAGGCTTTCCGGTGTTTTCGGGGCGGCCGGTATAGCAGAAGGCCCGTACCTGAGCCAACGCGGCGCGCGCAAAAACCGGCTTGACTGACTGTTTTGTCTGCCGCCAGAGTTACCGCCGAAAATGCCGGCAACAAGCACCCGCACGGACACGTTGAGGCGTCGCTGAAAGACCGCGTCGCCGAAAGACGGCGGGGCTAGTAAGCTCCCTTCCCCTGATCGCCTGTGAAGTACCGCCCATGGATTTTGAGTTCAGCGCCGCCGACGAGCAGTTCCGGGCCGAGGTGCGCCAGTTTCTCGACGAACACCTCACCGACGACCTGCGCCTGCGGGCCGCGCGCACGACGACCGTTTTCGCCGATCGCGATCTGGCGCTGGAATGGCAGGCCATCCTGGTGAAGAAGGGTTGGGCAGTACCCAGCTGGCCGGTTGAATACGGCGGTACGAACTGGAGCATCACCCAGAAGCACATCTTCGCGACCGAGTGTTCGAAGGCAGGCGCGCCCGGACTCATCCCTTTGGGCATGCGCATGCTGGCGCCTGTGCTGTTCCGCTACGGCACCGAGCATCAGAAGTCCTACTACCTGCCGAAAATTCTGTCCGGCGAGCATTACTGGTGCCAGGGCTATTCCGAACCCGGCTCGGGTTCAGACCTGTCCAGCCTGCGCTGCAAGGCCGACAAGGATGGCGACGACTACATCATCAACGGCAGCAAGATCTGGACGACACACGCGCATTTCGCCGACCACATCTTCTGCCTGGTACGCACCAACGAAGGCGTTAAGCCGCAAGCCGGCATTACCTTCGTACTGGTCGACATGGCCATGCCGGGCATTTCGGTGAAACCCATCATCACGATGGCAGGCGACCATGAAGTGAACCAGGTGTTCTTCGACAACGTGCGCGTGCCGCAGGCCAATCGCGTCGGCCCCGAGAACGAAGGCTGGACCGTGGCCAAGTACCTGTTGGAATTCGAGCGTGGCGGCGGCGGCGCATCCACCGGTCTGAAGGTGGAGCTGGGCCACATGCGTGCCATTGCCCGCGTTGAACGCAGCAACGGCGAAGCGCTGCTGGACGATCCCGACTTCCGCAGCCGGCTGGACATGCTGGAGATTCGCATCATGTCGCTGGAGTTCACCGAAATGGCGAACCTTGCGCGGCTGGCCGCGGGCGGTTCTCCAGGTCCATCGTCATCGCTGCAGAAGAATGTGGGTGTAGACATCCAGCAGGAGATGACCACGTTGAAGCTCGAGGCGATCGGCTACTACGCGGCTGTTGGCGGGTTCGCCGACGATCCGAACTGGGCAGCACCCGAACACGCACGCGGCGTAACGGCGCGCTACCTGAATGCGCGCGCCGCATCGATCTTCGGCGGTTCGAAGGAAGTACAGAAGAACATCATTGCCAAGGCTGTTCTGGGGCTGTGAGGCCTGCGCGTTACACATCAGAACACCAGATACCGTTGAACTACTGACCGGATGTCCGGCGCTGAAGGG
>CAMAVY010000257.1 GCA_945861675.1 Klebsiella pneumoniae
AGTTCATGGGCGCGGCGATGATCGCCAACGAATATCAGATTACCCGCGCAGACACCGACGCGTTCGGTTTGCGCAGCCAGGAACGTGCGAACGCCGCCTGGGCGGCGGGTTGGTTCGAGCGTGAGATCGTGGCTGTCAATTCGCCGGTGCTCGACAAGGAAGGCAAACCCACGGGCGAAACCGCCAGCATCACGCGTGATGAAGGTCTGCGCCCGACAACGCTTGAGGCGTTGCAGACCTTGGCGCTCGTGCCGGGTCAGGACGTGCACACCGCAGGCAGCTCGTCGCAGATCTCCGATGGTGCGGCCGTGGTGATCCTGGCTTCCGAGGAAGCGGTAAAGAAGTACAACCTCAAGCCGCGCGCGCGCATCGCTGCAAGCACGCTGGTTGGCGTCGATCCGGTCACCATGCTCAAAGGGCCGATTCCGGCGTCACGCAAGGTGCTCAAGCAACTCGGTCTGACCGTGGACGACATCAGCACGTTTGAAGTGAACGAGGCGTTTGCGTCGGTGGTACTGGCCTGGGAGAAGGAACTGCGTCCGGATCCCGCGCGCGTAAACCCCCAGGGCGGCGCCATTGCGCTGGGTCATCCCACCGGCTCCACAGGGGCGCGCCTGATCACGACCGCACTGCATACGCTTGAGCGTACGGGCGGCAAGTACGGTCTCATCGCCATGTGCTGCGGTGGCGGGCTGGGGACGGGAACCATCATCGAACGCCTGTAGGGATCCTCTGAACAAGCCGCTCCAGCGGCTTGTTCGGGGCAGAACGCGTCGACGCAACCCACACGAGAGCAGCAACGCAGCAGGACAAACAGGAAATGGGAAGTCAGCCTGGCGCAGTAGAAGCCATCACCGCCATGCAGAACGAGATGGCGCGCTGGCGGCGTGATCTGCACGCGCATCCGGAGCTTGGCTTCGAGGAGCGACGAACAGCGGACTTCGTCGCCGAGAAGCTCTCCTCCTTTGGCCTGCAGGTACACCGCGGCATCGGCAAGACCGGTGTCGTGGGTGTGTTGAAGGTGGGCAATGAAACCCAGGCCGTGGGGTTGCGCGCGGACATGGATGCGTTGCCCATTCTCGAGGAGAACGACTTCGCGCATTGCTCCGCGCATGCTGGAAAAATGCATGCGTGTGGACATGACGGTCACACTGCCATGCTGCTGGGCGCGGCGAAGTATCTGGCTGACACGCAGAACTTTCGCGGTCAGGTGAACTTCATCTTTCAACCGGCCGAGGAAGGTGTGGGCGGTGCGCGCGCCATGATTGCGGATGGCTTGTTCGAGCAGTTTCCCTGCGATGTGCTGTTTGCCATGCACAACGCACCCGGCATGCCGGTGGGGCAGTTCGGCGCGGTCGCCGGCACGCTGACTGCGGCAGGCGCGTTCTTCGACATTCATATCGCGGGCGTTGGCGGCCACGGTGCGCATCCCGACGCGACCATCGATCCCGTTGTCGTTGCTGCGCAGATCATCAGCAGCCTGCAGTCCATCGTCAGTCGCAACGTTCGGCCTTCCGACACCGTCGTGCTGTCGGTCACGCAAGTCCACGCCGGTGATGCCTACAACGTGATTCCCGGTAGCGCCCGACTCGGGGGCACGGTGCGCTGTTTTTCCATCAAGGTCATGGCGATGGTTGAAACGCGGATGCGCGAAATTGCGAACGGCATTGCCACTGCGCATGGCGCAACCGCGACGCTGGACTTCCGCACCATCTTTCATCCGGTGGTGAATGACGTTGCCGCCGCGGCGATGGCCGGCGAGGTATGTGATGCGCTGGTGGGCCAGAGCAACGTGCGGCGCAATCTACCGCCAGGTACGGGGTCGGAGGACTTTTCCTTCATGTTGGAAAAGGTTCCCGGCTGCTATCTGCTGCTGGGCAATGCCGATGAGCAGCACGCAACGCCAATTCACAATCCGGGCTACGACTTCAACGATGCGGCGCTGGCGCTCGGCGCAAGCTTCTTTGCGCGGATAGTTGAACAACGGCTTGCACCGCCCGGCTGAGTGGGTGGTCGTCAACGCCTGGCCGCACTGTTCGTGTTGTCTTTTTTCTGGTTTGTTTTCTATTGCTGTAGGAGCACACATGCGCAAGGTCAGTCTCGGTGGGTTTGAGGTGTCCTGCATTGGACTTGGCTGCATGGGCATGTCGCAGTCCTATGGCAAAGCGGATCTGGCGGAGTCCGAGCGCACGCTGCTGCGAGCGCTGGAACTCGGCGTTACGTTTCTCGATACGGCCAACGCGTACGGCGCGGGTCACAACGAGTCGTTGATTGGTCGCGTGCTCAAGGCGCGGCGCAAAGAGTTTGTGCTGGCGACCAAGTTCGGCATCACGATCTCGGCTGATGGTCGCCGCGGTGTGGACGGTAGTCCGGCGCAGGTGGCAACCCGCTGTGATGAAAGCCTGCAGCGTCTGCAGACCGATGTTATCGATCTGTATTACCTGCATCGTCTCGATCCGAATGTGCCGATCGAAGACACGGTCGGGGCCATGGCGGCGTTGGTGCGTGCCGGCAAGGTGCGCTACCTGGGCCTCTCCGAGGTGTCGGCCGCCACGCTGCGCCGTGCGCACGCGGTGCACCCGATTGCCGCTGTGCAATCGGAGTACTCGCTGTGGACGCGCGATCCGGAAGGCCATGTGTTGCCCGCGTGCCGTGAGCTTGGCATCGGCTTCGTGCCGTTCAGCCCGTTGGGCCGCGCCATGCTGACCGGCAGGCTCAGCGCTGACGTCATCGACGAACGTGACATGCGCAAGGACATGCCGCGTTTTCAGGGCGAGAACTTTGCGGCCAATACCCGCCTGGTGGATGCGCTGGCGGACGTCGCAAAGCAGAAGGGTGCGACGCCGGGCCAGTTGGCGCTGGCCTGGCTGCTGGCGCAGCCTGGCACCATCGCACCCATTCCCGGCACCAAGCGCGTGAGCTATCTGGAAGAGAACGTCGCCGCCGCGGCAGTTGCATTGTCAGCTGCCGAGGTCGCGCACATCGACGGGCTGTTCGCGGCCGAGCGCGTGGTGGGTGCGCGCTATGCGCCGGCGGCCATGAAGAGCATCGATCGGGACTAGCCGAACAAGGTTGCACACCTGCTGGAGGTCGCCGTGGGTTTTGTTGACGATGTTGTGGGGCAGTGGATGGCCCGGGCGGAAAAGTCCGGCGAAATGCGCGCAGCCGCCGGCAAGCCCGTGCTGTTCGATGAGGCGTTCGAGCAAACGCCGGAAGAGCTTCGGCTGACCCACAAGATCCTGAAAAACGCAGGCTACGTGCCGGCTGAGGTCGAGATGCTGCGTTCAGTGGCCGACTTGCGCCGCGCCGTAGACAAGGAGCCCGCTGTGGCTCGGCGCCAGGCTTTGCGGCAGCGGATCGCCGAGCTTGAGTCGGGCATTCGCATCCGCCTCGAGCATCTGCGGCGGTCCTGAACCGGGCACGGTCGCGTTCACGTTGCTGAGCTGAATCAGGCAGGGCTGATTCAGGCCAGCCACGCAACGGGCCCGCTGCCGGCGCGTCACCCCAGGGTCCGCCGTTGCTGGGTTGCAGTCGCTGAATCATCCGTGCCGACCGTGTCTGCCAGCCGATCGGAACCGCCGACAACGAGCCAAGGAACGGCATGCAACGCGGGCAGCCATCCGGAAGGCCAGCGGCCGACGGGGTCTCCGGGCCGAATGCTGCTGCCGACCAGCAAGCCACGGGCGATGCACATGCTTCTGTTGACTCGCAAGCTGCTGTTGACGCAGATGCTGGTGCGCTGGCTGGCAAACGCGTGCTGATTGCCGAAGACAATGCGGTCAACATGATCATCGCCAGTACGTTGCTGCGCGAATGGCAGATCGACGTCGTCGAAGCTGTAGATGGTCAGGCAGCGGTTGATGCGGTCGACGCGTCGATGGCCGACCAGCGCCCGTTCGACCTGATCCTCATGGACGTGCAGATGCCGAAGCTCGATGGCTTCGCGGCGACGCGCATCCTGCGCGCATGCCGCGATTACCTTCCTGTACTCCCCATTGTTGCGTTGACCGCCGGCGCGTTGCCTGCCGAGCGTGAAGCAGCGTTGGCCAGTGGCATGGATGCCTTCCTCACCAAACCCATCGACGAAGCGGTGCTGTGACAGACGTTGATTCGGCTCCTGTGCGCGACGGATCCTGCCGCAGCGCGTGCGGCTTCAGATGTACATCAGCGGCGAACTATTCGCCCTTGAAGTTCGGCTCGCGCTTCTGCAGAAATGCACTGAAGCCTTCGGTTACGTCTTTGCTGCTCAGCAGTTGCAGCTGGCTGGTCCACTCGTATTCAACAAACGCGTTGATGGGCATGTCGAGCGAACGTTGCAGCATGCGCCGCAGCGCGGTGTAACCCAGCGGCGGGCCGTTGGCGATGTTCTGTGCAAACGCCTGTGCCTCTGCAAGCAATTGATCGTCGGCAACCACGCGTGTGACCAGGCCAAGCTCAAGGCAGCGTTGTGCAGGCAGCAGCGCGCCGTCGTAGAGAATTTCATACGCGCGTGCGATGCCAACGATGCGTGGCACCCAATACGCCGCGCCATAGTCCGAGGCCAGGCCACGCTTGATAAAGATCGAGCCCATGCGCGCGCTGCTCGCCATGAAGCGAATGTCGCAGCAGGTGGCAATACCGAAGCCGGCACCTGCAGCGGGCCCGTTCACTGCGGCGATGATGGGCTTGTCGCAGTTGGCGAACGCCAGCACGGTGCGGGCAGAGCCGCCCATGCGATCCATGCGCACCTGACGTGGCGGAATGCTTGCGGCGGCGCCGCTGCCCGGGAACCCACCCGCGCCTACCGTGGCACCGGCACAGAAGCCGCGGCCCGCGCCGGTCAGTACGACGACGCGAACGTCGTCATCGCTTGATGCCCGATCCAGCGCCTCGAACAGGCCGTTGGTGATGCCGGCGCTGAGCGCGTTCATGCTCTGTGGTTCATTCAGGGTGACGGTGAGCACCCCATTGTTGAGCGCCTGAAGTACGGATGTGCTCACGTTGCGACCCCTGATGTTGGAAAACGGGCTGATGTTGGAAAGCCGGCGGATTCTGCATGCCGCCTACGGAACCGCAAAGCCCGGTGCAGCCGTAGACTGCCGGCGTCTGCCTCGACTGCTTCGTCGACCTCTTCATCCAATTGGGAGTGCTGCCATGCGTGGGATCGAACGATTTGCCTTGGGACTGATGGTGCTGGCGGGCCTGACGCTGGTGGTCGGTTGCTCGCAGGAACAGCAGAACCGCATCGGCCGTGGCATTCAGAACTGGACGGGGACGAATGGTGTGCTGGACATCTACGCCGGTGACAAGCTGGCCATGCGCTTCATTGCGATCGACAAGCTGACGACGGCAGTCGCGACGTCTGGCGATGCGGCGCGTCCGTTTCGCTTTGGCTACGGCGTGGTGGACGCCAACCTGAATCTGATCAAGGACCCCGGCGAGAAGCGCGTGTACTTCGAGTTCAGCGACTACTCGACCAGCTATGTGTTCTACGAGAACTACCGCTGACGAGCGCCTCGCGACCGAGGCGGGCTGGCAGGCAGTGCGGGCGCGGCTCAGGCTTCGAACTGATCTGCATTGCGGCCCTTGAACTGCGCGTAGAACTGCTTGATGACCTGCATGTCTGCGTCGATGTCGCCCGTCGGGTAGAACAGCGGGCCAAGGCCGCTGAGCTTGCGCTCGTAGTCCATGAAGGCCAGCACGATGGGCACGTTCGCACTGAGGGCAATGTGATAGAAGCCGGTCTTCCAGTAGCGCACGCGGCTGCGTGTCCCTTCGGGTGGCACGATGAGTTGCACGGGTTGCTGCGCCGTGCGCAGCGTCTCTGCTGATGCAGCGACCAGGTTGTTGGCCTGACTGCGGTCCACGGGAATGCCGCCCAACCACTGCATGATGGCGCGAAACGGCGGTCGGAAAATGGTGTGCTTGCCCATCCAGTGGATCTGCAGGCGCAGCACGAACGCCACCATCAGTGTGTAGGGCAGGTCCCAGTTGCTGGTGTGCGGCGCGGCAATCATCACGCAGCGGCGTGCTTCCGGCGGCAGCTCGCCTGTCACTTTCCACCCCGCGACGCGCAGGTACGCCAGGGCAATCTGGCGTAGCAGCGGACTGAGCACGGGTGTTTCGAACATCGTGCGTGGATAACGCTGAGGCATATGCGGATCGATGGGC
>CAMAVY010000258.1 GCA_945861675.1 Klebsiella pneumoniae
GGCGGTGAGCGCGCCTTTCGCATCACCGATCAAGCCGAGTTCGGTGCGGTGGGTCAGGCCGATGTTCTTCGGGTCGATGTCGAGGTGAATCAGCTTGCCCGGCAGCTGCAGGTTCCACACGTGTGGACCCCCGCGGAACCAGGTGCCGACAGCCAGTACCACATCGGCGTTCTGCGCTGCTTCGCGAAAGTGCGGGCTCTCGAAGGTCACGCCCATCGACAGCGGATGATGTTCCGGAATTGAGCCGTGGCCATTGGTGGTGCTGAACACCACCGCATCGAGCTGCTCGGCCAGCGCCTGCAGTTCAGCCTGTGCATTGCCAGAGATCACGCCGCCACCGGCGATGATGATGCGCCGCGTGCCTTCGCCCAGCAGCGTCTGCGCCTTGGCAATGTCGGTGGGGTTTACCGCTACGGGAAATGTCGGGTAGGGCTCGCCGACGGGAATGTCGGTCGACGCGTATTGAATATCGATGGGCATTTCCACAACGACTGGCTGCGGACGCCCGGACTGCATGTCGGCCACTGCGCGGAAGATCGCGGGGGCGATGTCCTGCGTGTAGCGCGGGCTTTCCACGCGCCGCGCCACGGTCTGCAGCATGTGGATCTGCCGGTCGGCTTCGTGACCCGGGCCGCGGCCCTTGCCGTAGTAGATGCTGTCGACCTGACCGGTCAGCACCAGCACGCGCGAAGAAGCGAACGCTGCTTCGTATATGCCGGTAACAGTGTTGGTGGTACCAGGGCCTGTACTTGCGAGCACCA
Source organism: Klebsiella pneumoniae (assembly GCA_945861675.1). Taxonomy (GTDB): domain Bacteria; phylum Pseudomonadota; class Gammaproteobacteria; order Pseudomonadales; family Azotimanducaceae; genus CAMAVY01. The sequence continues at coordinate 762 of CAMAVY010000258.1, forward strand.
CACCAATCTGCCCGCTGGCGCGGGCGTAGCCGTCCGCGCTGTGGGCCGCACACTGTTCATTGCGAACAATGATTGGCTGGATTTTGCCGCCACGCAGGATGGCATCGAAGATCGGCAGGTTGTGCACGCTGGGGATGCCGAAGACGTGCTTCACCCCAAGCTTCAGCAGTGCTTCGTACGCGCATTCGCCGCCGGTCTGCGTTGTCATCCTGCCTCGCGATACGGTCGTATTTGTGTCAGGCGACAGTACGGCGGCGACGCAGCGCGGGCAATGCCAGAAGCAGAGCAAGTGGGCTGCGGTTGGCGGTCAGGTACGAACAACACATTGCCTACTGCACCCAGCCACCACAGAAAGGAATGGCCTGGCCGACAAAGAAGTCGCTTTCCTCGCTGGCCAGAAAAAGTGCAAAGAGCGCATCTTCGCGCGCAGTCCCGAGCCTGCCTGCTGGCACCTGTCGCCGCAAGGACGATTTGAACGACTCTTTGCTAGTCAATTCGGGCGGATAGTAGGCAGGGTTCTCGATGTAGTTCTGCGCGATCAGGTTGATCTGCACGTTGTGCGGCGCCACCTCCACGCCGACGGACTGCACGTATCCGACCTGGGCCGCGCGCGCTGCTGCATAACCGGCCACGGTCTTCATCCCCTTCATCGCGGCCGCGCTGCCATACACCACGATCTTGCCGCGCCGCCGCTCGATCATCTGCGGCAGCACGGCGCGGGTGAGTTGATGCAGCGGCCGCACCATCATGTCGATGCTGGTGTTGAAGTCGTCGTCACTCAGCTCAGTGACCGGCGTGCCGGTGAAGGTCGGTGACGCCAGGTTGGCGATGAGTACATCAACGTGGCCAGCGTCCTGAATCAGCTGTGTACAGGCGCCGGGTTGACGCAGATCGCGGGCATCGCCGAAGACCACTGCACCTTCCTCACGAAACAGCGCGATCGTGGGCGGCCCCATGAAGTCGTTGCACTGCGTCACGACGACGCGTTTACCGAGCATGCGTTGGGCCATGGAATGTTCGCTCCTGAGCGGTTCTTTAAACGTATGTGACTTCTGCCGGGCGCATCGAAAGGTGTTGAATTGCGCCCGGCTACTTTAACCAGCACGCAAACCAGAGCCAGCACACGCCGCCGTGATTCTCATCGTTCGAATCTTTGCCGCCTCGAAGACGGCCGTTCAGGCTGAGTCTTTAACTGCGCCGCTCATCGCCGCGCTGCACGCACTCGGTCCACGTTGGGAGGGTGGTGTCACAACGTGTTCACCCGAGTGCTACTGGAAGTTGCCGGAACTGTACGAGCACACCCTGCAGCTCGATCCGGCAGATCTCGAGCATGTGCGCGCCCTCATGACAACGTTTCCGGGCGCGTGGACACCGGCGCGTCTGGAAGACGCGCTGCTGCAGGTCGAGCAGGACGAGGACGCGTCGATGGTCTGGTGCCGCACGCCGGGCGCTGTGTTCCTGCTGCCGGAGGTGCAGTGGGTGGAGGTACGCCTGCTGCATGCCTGTTGAGAGGTGCATGCGTATTGAATAGCGAGTGTCCTGGCGCACAATTGAGCCAATCTCAATGTCGTTTTGTGGGGAGGGGTCGTTCGTGAATTCGAAACTCTGTGAGCGTCTGGGTATTCAGTTCCCGTTGTTTGCGTTCAGTCATTGCCGCGATGTGATCGCGGAGGTCAGCAAAGCCGGCGGCTTCGGCGTACTGGGTGCCGCGGGGCACACGCCGGAGACACTGGAGATTGAGCTGAAGTGGTTGGATGAACACACCAACGGCGCGCCCTACGGCGTTGACCTCATCGTGCCCACCAGCATGGACGCGAAGGAAGGCGGGCTCACCGCCGAAGACATCGAGGCGCGCATTCCGCCGGAGCACAAGGCCTATGTGAACAGCATCCTGGCGCAGCACGGCATCGATACCCGGGACCTGTGGCAGGACGGCGTGCGCGACGGCTTTGGCGACAACATGCGCGCAGCGGGTGCAACGGCTGTGCTCGAAGTGGCGCTGCAGCATTCGAACGTGAAGATGGTGGTGAACGCACTGGGCGTACCGCCACCGTTCATGATGCGCATGGCGCGCGAGAAGGGCGTGCTGGTGGGCGCGCTGACCGGCGCGCGTGAACACGCGACCAAGCACGCAGAAGCGGGCGTGGATGTGCTGATTGCGGCCGGCGGCGAAGCGGGTGGGCACTGCGGTGAGATCGCCACCATTGTGCTGGTGCCCGAAGTGCTGATGGCCGTGAAGGACTACCCCAACATGTTTGTACTGGCGGCTGGCGGTGTGGTGACTGGCCGACAGATGGCCGCGTGCATGGCCATGGGCGCAGACGGCGCATGGTGCGGCTCGGTGTGGCTCACCACGGTAGAAGCAGAAACCAATCCGGTGGTGAAAGAGAAGATGCTGTCGGCGGGCTCGCGGCAAACCGTGCGTTCGCGCAGTCGCACGGGCAAGTACACGCGCCAGCTGCGTTCCGCGTGGACAGATGCCTGGCAGTCACCCGATGCACCGGAACCCCTGCCCATGCCCCTGCAAAGCCTCGTCAGCGAACCCGCGCTGCGCAAGATCAACAAACTTGCAGAAGCGGGCGATCCGGGCGCCAAACAGCTGGCCACCTATTGGGTGGGCCAGGGCGTCGGCCTCATGAATGAACGGCTCACCGTGCGGCAGGTGGTGTACGAATTCATGGAGGACTTTGCTGCGGCGAGCGAGCGGCTGGCTTCGTTTACTGCATGAGCGCGCTGCCGCGAAGAAGCGGGGATCGACGCCTCGACCCCGGTATGCGGCCAACAGGCATAGTGCCCGGAGCCTCACATGACTGACTGGTTGCTCGACCCGCTGACCGACCTGCCCGCCCTTGAGTTCGCGTTGCAGATTCAGGCGCTGATTGCGCCGGGCCAGCCAGTGGGCGCAACGCCCGATGGCCAGCGCACGTTTATCCCGATCACCGGCGGCGCATTCGCGGGTCCGCGTTTGTGCGGCAGCGTGCTGCCCGGCGGTGCAGACCGTCTGCGCGTGCGGCCGGACGGAGTTGTCTGGATCGACGCGCTCTACGAACTGCAGGTCGATGACGGTACGTTGATCACGATCCGCAATCGCGGCGCGGTCAGTGCGCCGTCGGCGGGTCACCTGCCGCGCACTTCCGTCACATTCGTCGCCCCGGCAGGCGCGCACGAATGGCTGAACCGCTCGGTGTTCGTCGGCACGCTGCTGGCAACACCGGAGAAGGGTTATGTGCGCGTGCGCGTCGATCGTGTGATCTGAACGAAGTCGCGATCCGAGGCTTGCCAGACACCGATGGCGGACACACGATCGAGCAGGGTGTGATCGCGGCACGTTTGGTGATCATCGTTCGCAGGGCAAGACCGTGTCACGGCTCTTCCGCCGTCGGAGTGCACTGGATCACTACCGATACGCGTTCGCCTGCAGGTTATACAAGTCTGCATATTGCCCTTGTCTGGCCAGCAGATCATCGTGATTGCCAACCTCGGCGACCCGCGCGCCATCCATGACCACGATCAGATCAGCCATGCGCACCGTACTGAAACGATGCGATACCAGAATCGTTATCCGACCTTCGTCGGCCCCGGTTTTGGCACTCGCGGCATAGCGCTCGAACAATGCGTGTTCGGTCTCCGCATCCAGCGCCGCGGTAGGTTCATCGAGGACCAGTACCAACGGACGATCGCGCATGAACCCACGCGCCAGCGCAAGCTTCTGCCATTGCCCGATGCTGAGATCCACACCCGTTGGCCAGGTTGGGCCGAGTTGCGTGTCGAGTCCGGCCAGCAGCCCCTTGACCACGTCGTCAGCGCCGGCCCGCGTAACCGCAAGCTCAACCGCTGCTACATCGTCGAGATGAGTTACGTCGCCAACACCTACACTGTGTTGCACCTTGAACTCGAAACGGAAGAAGTCCTGGAAGGCGCCTGCGAGCCGAGCCCGCCACGCCTCTGCGGAAACCTGCGCCAGATTGACCTCATCGATCCAGATGCTGCCTGAATCAGGCTTGTACATTCGGCACAACAATTTGATCAGTGTGCTTTTTCCGGCACCGTTCTCGCCCACCACCGCCACCACGGAACCCGCTGGCAGCCACAGGTTGACGTCATCCAGCACTTTGCGATCGCTACCGGGGTAGGCAAAGGAAACACCCGCAAAGCGAATGCCCTGTTCGAGTCGCTCGGGCACGGCTGCACTGCTGTTTTCATTCACGGCTTCGGCGTAGTCCTCAAGCCAGGCCATGCGTCGTGAGCCATCCATCCAGATGCCGCGCAGAAAACCGATCTCCCCGACGGTCGCACCGATGTAGGCTGACAACCGCGCGCCAGCTGCCAGTACCAGCAGTACCGCACCGGGCGAAGCCTGCAGGCCGCTGGCCACGAACACGACTGCGCCGATGTAGCCGACGCCAAAAATCATCCAGGCCAGCGCGTTCCACCATGCCGTGCCGATCCGCGCCGACTCGATGGGACGGAAGTACGCCTCCCATGCGCTGCGCCGACGATCAACGAGTTGATCGCCGATGCCGGTGACCCGCACCTCCTTGCCTGCGGCCTGTGTGGTGGCCGTCGCAAACAGATGTCGCGCCAGCCGATTGAAGGGCGCGCCGCGTTCTTCTACAGCGCGTTCGATGCCCGGTCGCCAGGTCGCCGTCAGCACTGTTGGAATTGCGAACGCCGCCAGCAACGCCAACGCTGGATGAATGGACATCAACAGTGCAATCGTCACGCCCAGTCGCAACACCCAACCACAGGTTGAGAACAACGACATGTACATGTGATCGAGAACGAATACCTGATCGCGCAGCACAGAGAGTCGATCGAGAAACTCCGGCCGTTCCTGATGCGCGACGGTGGCAACGCTGGCCTGCAGTCGTGCGACATGGGACTCGAGCGCGATGGTCACGCGATCGCGAAAACGCCGCTGTGTGCGATCACTGATCACACGCAGAAACCAGGTGGCTGCTGCGGAAATCGCCAGCCCCGCGGCGGCGACCATCACCAGCGGCGAGTCCTTGTCCAGGATGCCGTCGGCGATGAACTTCAACCACAACGCGATCAGCGCATCGGGCAGCGCGGACAACAGCGACAGTCCAAAGGCGATACTGATCAGCAGAGGTTCCGCCTGGTAGCCGCGTTTCATCGCGCGCCACATGGCCGGCCAGGCGGCGGGCAGGTCGCTCATTACCTTCGTTCCGTCCGAAGCGCTGTGGCGCGCATCGACGGCTCCACTAACTGATGCCATCGAGCGCCTCCCCATCCATGTCTGTCGCGTCTTCATTGAAGCGGGCGGCCTGCAACGTGAACATCGTGCAGTAACGACCGCCCAGTGCCATCAACTCATCGTGCGTGCCCAGTTCAATGACGCGGCCC
>CAMAVY010000259.1 GCA_945861675.1 Klebsiella pneumoniae
CGGGAACAGGCTGGGTAGTTTCGTCGGCTGGCGCGCGAACGGGCAACCGTGGCATTCGCACGACGACCAAGACACTGCTGGAGACAGCGGCCATGGAACTGCGCGGCCGGTTTGCCGAAGGCGCACTGGAGTTTGACTATCGCCGCGAAGGCGTAACGTTCCAACTGGAGGTCGACGGACGTGCGGCGACAGTTACCGACGTCGAACAGTTCGGCAATGAGTGGCGGCGCTATCGCGTGCTACTCAGTGCGGGACTGCACACCATACGTTGGCAGTACATTCGCCCGCGCAGTGTGACTGGCGACGTCCAAGGTTCGATTGACAATGTGCAGTTCACGGCGACCACATCGCCGAACCCAATGCCTACACCCACGCCTGATCCTGTTCCCGCGCCTCCGCCAACATCGCCGCCCAAGTCGGGGGGTGGTGGCGGCGGCGGTAGCGCCGACGGGTTGTTGCCGTTGCTCTTCGCTCTGCTCGGATGGACTCAGCTCAAGCGACGCCGCCTACGGCGTCAACCCAGGCACACCAGATCAAGAAACGCGCGTCGCAATGCAATCGGCGCTCTGACCGTTCGAGTCTGTTCAACGTCGCCTGAATCTGAGCACGCACTGGTGGAGCGCACCCACTGCAGGTGACATCACCTGGAGTCACTTCCCAGATGGCATCACGCCGCGTCCCAAACCTCGCCCGGAATTGCTATTGACGGTTTTCGACGACGATGCTCGGGCATTGGCTGTACGCGTCGCCTATGGCACGAGTCAGCGCACGACCACGCACGATCGTGGCGAGTTCGCGCTCCTGCGTTCGCTCGTTCGCGCGCTGCAAGCCGCATATCGCGCAGCAACATCAAACTAACTGATTGTCAGCCAGGCCGAAGAAGCAACCGCCATGACGGCCCTATCCGACTGTTTCCGCTCCGAATTCGACACTCGAACCACGGTGCATGATCGACGTCGACGCTGTGCACTCCAAGCCGCCCTGAGCTTCTGCATCGCAGCCGCAATCGCAGCGCCGGTGTTCGCGTCGGTCGCAGTTGTCGCCGCGGGCTCAGTTGCAGACGTCGCCAACGAATGCCAGCACGCCCCCAACACCCCGAATGGCTGTTCTGCGACGACTTCGAAGCAGACACACCGTTGGTCCGCCCCGGCCGCTACTTCGAGCATGACGCGGCGAACGGCAGTTTCACATTGACGCCACACATCGGGCTGGGAGGCTCGCGTGGCATGCGCGCATATTGGCAGCGTGGGCGGATCGGTGCAGGCAGCTTGAAGGTAGCCATTGGGCGGAACCCCATCGCCTACGTGCATCGATCAGAGCTGCACGGCGACAAGGACTTTCGGGAGCTCTACTACCGCCTGTATCTGCGCATGCAGGTCGGGTGGGAAGGTGAGCCCGCGAAACTCTCGCGGGTCACGGTGTTCACGGCGCCGGAGGCCTGGGCGCAGGCGATGATTGCACACCTGTGGAGCGGCTCAGGTGATCGCCTGCTGATGGACCCTGCACGCTGTGTCGATGCTGAGAATCGCGTGAAGTGCATGACCTACAACGATGCTGACGCGCTCAAGTGGCTCGGCAGCCGCAATGGCATCGCACCCATCTTCGACGGCGCGCACGCCGACCTCTGGCAATGCATCGAGGCACATGTCCGTTTGAACGACAGCGGCGCAGCCAACGGTATTCAGGAATTCTGGATCAACGATGTGCTGCAGGCGCGCCGCGACGATCTCGACTTCGTGCGCGGCTATACGGACTACGCGTTGAATGCGCTGTTCTTCGAAAATCACTGAGGCGAAGGTGCGATCAAGGAGGAAGAGCGCTACTTCGACAACATCGTTGTTTCGACTTCACGCGTCGGCTGCCTGACGGCTGCCGAACCTGTACCAGGTTCAACCGAGCGGGTGCTTGAGCCGAAGTAACTGTGCGCTCGGCGATGTGACTCCTTGACCAACGCCACAGCAACTAACGCGGCAGCGCCCGTTGCAGCCGCTCCACAGCCGCATCGACATCCGCCAGCTTGTCGAGACCGAACAAGCCGATGCGGAACGTGCGGAACCAGTCCGGCTCGTTGCATTGCAGTGGTACGCCAGCCGCCACCTGCATGCCGTTGGCCAGGAATTTCCCTGGCAAGGCTGCATCATCGGTGTAGCTGACCACTACACCGGGCGCTTCGAACCCGGGCGCGGCGGTACTGAAGTAGCCGTGCTGCGTCAGCAGATTGCGCACCTTGCTGCCCAACGCCAGCTGCATCTCGCGCGCCTTGGCAAAGCCGAATGCACGGGTGTCCTGCATCGAGGCATGAAATGCGCGCAGGCCGTCCGTGGGCATCGTAGCGTGATACGCATGCCCACCCTTCTCGTACGCGGTCATGATGTCGGCCCACTTGCGCAGATCGAGTGCGAAGCTGGTGCTCTGAGTGTTGGCCAGCGCCTCGTCCGCGCGCGCGTTCATCATCACGAGCCCGGCACACGGTGTGCCGCTCCAGCCTTTCTGCGGCGCGCTGATCAGCACATCCACGCCCAGTGAGCGCATGTCCACCCACAACGCACCGGACGCAATGCAGTCCAGCACCAGCATACCGCCTACGTCGTGCACGGCTTCCGCAAGCCCTTGCACATAACTGTCCGGCAACAGAATGCCCGAGGCCGTTTCCACATGCGGCGCAAACACCACCACCGCGCGTTCACGGCGAATGGCCTGCTGCACGTCCGCCAGCGGCGCCGGCGCGAACGACGCGAACTTGCGCTCGTCGACTGGGCTCGCCTGAAGCACGGTGGTCGAGCGCGCAATGCGGCCGGCATCGAGAATCTGCGACCAGCGATAACTGAAGAAGCCGTTGCGTACGACAAGCACGTTCTGCTCCATCGCAAACTGGCGAGCAACCGCTTCCATCGCATAGGTACCACCACCAGGGACGATGGCGATGCGCGATGCACCATAGATCTCTTTGAGTGTGTCGGAGATATCACGCATCACCTGCTGGAAGCGCTGCGACATGTGGTTAAGCGAGCGATCGGTGAACACGACGGAGTATTCGAGCAGACCGTCGGGGTCGACGTTAGGTAGCAGACCTGGCACGGGTAGTTATTCTCGAAGGGTGGATAGGCGCCAATGGTATGGCTGACGCTGGAGGTTGACTATTGCTACCTCACCAGCCGCAGCTTTCTCTTCGGCGACCACGCAAGCGCACTGCGCATGGCACCATCCACCCTCTTCAACCCAGGAACCTCCACTGTGTACAACACCGTCAAGGAAAAGCTCGCAGCGGGCAAGCAGGTCATCGGTGGCACCATCGAAACGCCCGATCCGGACATCTATCGCGCCATGGCGGGGGCCGGCTTCGACTTCCTGTGGATCGAAATGCAGCACAGCCCGCTGACCTATCAGGACGTGGCACGCATGATCTGGGCCGGGCGCGATGAACCGGCCATCCCTTTTATTCGTGTACCGGATGCCACCGAAGGCGACATTCAGAAGGCCACCGATGCCGGCGCGCTCGGCATCATCGTGCCGATGGTTGTCGATCCACAGAAAGCCGCCAACGCAGTCAAGTTTGCCAAGTACCCGCCCACCGGCCACCGCAGTCTGGGCGGCGGCCAGTACGGTGCGTTGTGGGGCAGCGACTATCGGCAGACCGCCAACGACAACATCATGGTGGTAGCGATGATCGAGTCGCCGGCCGGCGTCGAGAATGCGGAGGCCATCGCCAATGTGCCCGGCGTTGATGTTGTGTTCGTGGCCGCCACAGACCTGTTCAGCTTCTCCGGGCTGCCGCAGGGCAATCCACAGTACGAAGCCATGGTCACGCGCATCCACGACATCACGCTGCAATCGGGTCGCAAACTGGGCGGCCCCATGAACTGGCGCAATCGCGCCAACTTCAGCTTCTTCCAGGCGCCGCCTGCATCCACGCTGCTACGCAGCGGTGCACGCACGTTGCTGACTACCACCGCGCCCGCTGTCGCACCAATCGAGGGCTCCGAAAAGTAGGCGCGTGCAGCATGCTGCGTGACTGTCAGCGGGCCGCAGGCAAGTACCATTGCCTGCGCTGCGCCCGGCGGCCAATGGCGCAGCGCGCCTGTCTTCGCACCGCTGCGCTTCTACCCGTTCGCCCTATCCGCTTTTGCAGGACTGGCGTTTTTCTGCAGGACCAGAGTTTTTCAGGAGTTGTCATGAGCCAGGCACGAATCAACCGCAGCGGTCTCGCTGTTGCCGCCGAACTGGACGCCCTTGTGGCCGAGCAGATCGCACCCGGTACCGGCGTGTCCGTCGATGCGTTCTGGGCCGGGTTTGCCGAAACGCTGAGTACGCTCGGCCCGGTGAATCGCGCGTTGCTTGTGAAGCGCGACGATCTGCAGGCAAAGATCGATGCGTGGCACCTGCAACGGCGCGGCAAGTCGCACGACGCAGCGTCGTACAAAGCCTTCCTGCAGGAAATCGGCTATCTGGTCGACGCACCCGCGCCGTTCAAGATTTCAACCACCAATGTCGATCCGGAAATCGCCGTGATGGCCGGGCCGCAGCTGGTCGTGCCGGTCATGAACGCGCGCTATGCACTCAATGCCGCCAATGCCCGCTGGGGCAGCCTGTACGACGCGTTCTATGGCACCGACATCATTCCTGAAACGCCCGGGCGCGAAAAAGGCACCAGCTACAACCCGGCGCGCGGCGAGTTGGTGGTTGCCGAAGTCGCCAAGGTGCTGGATGCCGCAGTGCCGCTGGCCGACGCCAGCCACAGCGACGTGGCCGCATATCTGCTCGCAGAGGCCAACGGCCGGTTGTCGCTGCGTGTACTCACACACGACGGCGGCAACACCGGGCTGGTCGACGCCGCGGCGTTCGTGGGCGTTGTGAACGCTAGCGATCCGTCGGTGCTGTTGTTCCGCCACAACGGCCTGCATCTGGAAATTCACATCGACTCGAAGCATCCAGTGGGCGCGGCACATCCCGCAGGTGTGAAAGATGTGTTCATGGAAAGCGCCCTCACGACAATTCAGGACTGCGAGGACTCGGTGGCCGCGGTCGATGCCGCAGACAAGTGCGTGGTGTATGCGCACTGGCTTGGGCTCATGAAGGGCGACCTGACCGAAGTCATGGAAAAAGGTGGCCGCACCATCACACGCAGTCTGAATCCGGATCGCGAATACACCGGTGTTGATGGCAAACCCTTCACGCTGCACGGTCGCAGCCTGATGCTGGTGCGCAACGTGGGCCACCTCATGACCACCGACGCGGTGCTGGATGCGCAGGGCGCGGAGATTCCCGAAGGCTTCCTGGACGCCTTCGTCACGGCACTCGGCGCAATGCACGATCTGCATAAGACAGGCGGATTGCGCAACTCCCGCTCAGCCAGCATGTACATCGTGAAGCCAAAGATGCATGGGCCGGAGGAAGTAGCGCTTACCGTCAGCCTGTTCGGCCAGGTGGAAACCACGCTCGGCCTGCCGCACAACACCCTGAAGGTCGGCATCATGGACGAAGAGCGGCGCACCTCTGTGAACTTGCGCGCGTGCATCTTCGCGGCGCGTGAGCGTGTGGTGTTCATCAACACAGGCTTCCTCGATCGCACCGGCGATGAGATTCACACCAGCATGCAGGCAGGCGCCGTGCTGCCCAAGGAAGAGATCAAGGCGCAGCCATGGATCATCGCCTACGAGAACGCCAACGTTGATGCGGGGCTCGCGGCCGGTTTCCGCGGCCACGCACAGATCGGCAAAGGCATGTGGCCGAAGCCGGATGAAATGAAAGAGATGCTGAAGGTCAAGATCGGGCATCCAAGAGCGGGCGCCAACACTGCCTGGGTGCCCTCGCCTACTGCCGCCACGCTGCATGCGTTGCACTACCACGAGGTGAGCGTCGATTCGATTCAACAGAGCCTGGAACACCGCGAAGCAGCCAGCGTCGACGAAATCCTGCGTATCCCGCTGGCTGCGGGCCGCAATTTCTCGGCCGACGAAGTGCAGAAGGAGCTCGACAACAATGCACAGGGCATCCTGGGCTATGTGGTGCGCTGGATCGACCAGGGCGTGGGCTGTTCGAAGGTGCCGGACATCAACAACGTGGGCCTGATGGAAGACCGCGCCACGCTGCGCATCTCCTCGCAACACATCGCCAA
>CAMAVY010000260.1 GCA_945861675.1 Klebsiella pneumoniae
GACCAGACTCTCACGCTCGCCAAGGCCGCCGACGCGGTGCTGCTCGGCGCGGTGGGTGGGCCGAAGTGGGAGTCGTTGCCGATGCTGCAGCGCCCGGAGCGGGGCCTGCTCGGCTTGCGCTCGGAACTGAATCTGTTTGCCAACGTGCGGCCGGCGATTCTCTATCCGCAACTGGCGGCAGCGTCGTCGCTCAAGCCCGAGCTCGTCGCGGGCCTGGATATCGTGATTCTCAGGGAGCTGACGGGCGACATTTACTTCGGTCAGCCGCGCGGTATCGAGGTCACCGCTGCCGGCAAGCGCAGGGGTTTCAACACCGCCGTTTACGACGAAGACGAGATCGCGCGCATCGCCCGGGTTGGCTTTGACCTGGCGCGCAAGCGCCAGCGTCGGCTGTGTTCCGTCGACAAGGCCAACGTGTTGGAAGTGACACAGTTGTGGCGCGACGTTGTGATTGAGGTCGGCCAAGAGTTCCCGGACGTCGAGCTGTCGCACATGTATGTCGACAATGCTGCGATGCAGCTTGTCCGGGCGCCAAAACAGTTCGACGTCATCGTTACGGGGAACATGTTTGGCGACATTCTTTCCGATGCTGCCGCCATGCTCACGGGATCGCTGGGCATGCTGCCCTCGGCCTCCCTGGATGCGAATTCGAAGGGCATGTACGAGCCCGTGCACGGCTCCGCGCCCGACATCGCCGGCAAGGGTGTGGCAAACCCGCTCGCTACGCTGCTGTCTCTGGCGATGATGTGGCGCTACACGTTCGACCGTGAGGACCTGGCCGCCCGGCTTGAGCATGCGGTCTCCGCCGTCCTTGATGCCGGGCTCCGGACCCGCGATATCGCGCCTGCCGGCGGACAGTTCGAACTCGTTGGTACAGACGCGATGGCGGCCGCTGTGCTCTCGGCGTTCCTGTCGTCCTGACGGTCGTCAGCGCACACTGAACAGCAATCCTTCGCCAATTCGCGGGCCATGGGCACTGCCATGGCCCGCGACCGTATTCGGATACCCACAGAGGTCAACTGATGAACATCGCAATTGTGGGGGCCACCGGGGCGGTCGGCGAAGTGCTGATCGAATTGCTGCAGTCGCGCGCGTTTCCTGTGACTGAGCTGCATCTGCTGGCGTCCTCGCGCTCGGCGGGGACGCGCATCCAGTTCGGTCATCACTACATTTCTGTAAAGGATGTAGAACAATTTGATTTCAAGGGCATTAACTTTGTGTTTTTTGCGGCTGGGGGTGACGTCTCTGCGGCCCATGCCGCGCGCGCTCAAGCCGCTGGCTGCGTCGTAATCGACAAGTCCTCGCGTTTCCGACTGGCACCTGATGTGCCACTGGTGGTGCCTGAGGTCAACGGCCATTGTCTTGAGCAGGTGCGCAAGGGATCGATGGTCGCGAGCCCGAATTGTTCGACGGCGCAGTTGGTCATGGTCCTCGCCCCGTTGCACCGCGCTGCCGGCGTGTTGCGAGTGAACATTGCGACCTATCAGGCTGTGTCAGGGGCCGGCCGCAGCGGCATTTCTGCGTTGGCGTCCGAGACCGCCGATCTGCTGAATGTGAAACCTGTCGGCGAGCCGAAGACCTTTCCGGTGCAGATGGCTTTTAATGTCATCCCCCAGGTTGAGCGGATGGGTCCGAACGGGTTCACCACCGAGGAAGAGAAACTGATCGCCGAAACACGAAGAATCCTGGAACTGCCGGATCTGGCGATCAATCCGACCTGTGTGCGAGTGCCGGTGTTCTTCGGTCACGGTCAGGCCGTACATATCGAACTTGGGAAATCGCTGACGGCACAGGAGGCCAGTGACATCCTTATCGCGATGCCCGGTCTGCAGGTACATTCCGACCCGAGCTACCTCCCCACGCCTGTCGTGGACGCGGTGGGCCATGACGAGGTAGTGGTCGGCAGGATCAGGGTTGATCCGTCGCACCGGAGCGGTATTGATCTATGGACTGTGGGGGACAACACACGCAAAGGGGCTGCGCTTAACAGCGTCCAGATTGCAGAGCGTCTGGTGGGTCTGTTTCTGTAGTCACGGACTCGGAATTGCGTGCCTGGCCGTGAGGTGGCTTGCGGTCGAGCTTAGGGCCCGCGCGATTGCGGTATGTGCTTCTGGCATACCGGCAGACTTGTCGCATACCGGCAGACTTGTGGCATACCGGGAGATTTGTGGCATACCGGCGGAACGGTCGAGGTGCTTTTCGAGTTGAAGAGAAGTTCTTGTTGCTTGGAAGAATAGTTACTGCCAATTTTTGTGAACGAATCTAGAATCCCTCGGAACCGAGTCGTGGCACGTTACGCCGCGAAGTCGGACAGGTACCAAAAGGGATCGGGTCTCCATGAAGTCGACTGGCGATGGCGGACGCGGCCAGAAAATAATGGGACGTTGAGTATGGTGCGCAAGCTGATACTGGCTACTGCTGGGTCGCTGGTTTTTTGCTCGACGGCCTTCGGGCTGGGTCTCGGCGATCTTCAGCTCAGATCGAACCTCAATCAGACCTTCAACGGCACGATTGAAGTTCGGGATCTGGACGGGCTGGGTCAGGAGGAAGTGCTGGTCCGGCTGGCTTCGCCGGAGGAGTTCGCGCGCGCTGGGATTGATCGGGGTTCCTATCTGCAGGACTTCCGTTTCAGCGTTCAGGTATCGGGTGGACATGGCCAGATCAGGGTCAGCAGCAGTCGACCTGTCACCGAGCCTTTCGTTGAATTTCTCGTCAACGTCGTGTGGCCCAACGGCAAGCTGCAAAGACAGTACACGGCGCTGCTGGATCCGCCGGACAACGAAGTCTTGCGTCCGAGTGCGATGGCACCTGCTACGAGTGGCCCACGGCCCCAGCGGCCTTCCCCGAACTCGCGCGACGAGCGGGAAGATGCTGTCGACGCGCCGCGGCGGCCCGAAGCCGCTGAACGTGCGCCAACCTATGATCGCAGCGAATACGGCCCGACCAGCCGCAACGACACGCTGTGGAAGGTAGCGTCACAAGTCCGGCCGTCTCGCAGTGCCACTGTCCGCCAGACCATGCTGGCGTTGCTGCGTCTGAATCCGGACGCATTCATCAACAACAACATCAATCTCTTGAAGGCCGGTCGGACGCTTAAGGTGCCCAGCACCGAGCAGGTTCGACAGACGTCGGACAAGGAAGCTCGCAACGAAGTTGCTCGACAGACGCGCGAGTGGCGGGGTGTGAATGAGCAGCCGGAAGTCGCTGACACCGGTACGCCAGTCACCAATACACCGCAGGACGTACCGCCACCGCCGCGGGCGCTGCCAAGAGACGAAGTACGCATTGTTACCCCGCCGGCGCCGGGAGAGGCTTTACCCACGCCCGCGCCGGAAACCGAGTTGGCTGGCAGCAAGGAGGAACGTGACCGTCTGGCGCGGGAGTTGGGCCAGGCTGGCACAAGCATCACAGCGCTGCAGGAACAGAACCAGGCGCTGAACAACAAGATTTCGGCGCGCGACCAGGAAATGGCTGAACTCTCGCGCAAGCTTGCGGAGCTTGAAGCTGCCGGTCCCGCCGCGCCCGATGGGAAATCGTCTGCGGGTCTGTTCAGCACCGTAGTTGGAAAAGCACTGCTCGCTGCGTTGGGCCTGCTTCTGGTCGGCGCGCTGGTATTGCTCAACCTGTGGAACAAGGCACGCCTGCGTGCCCAGCAAGCGGAGCGTGAGAAGGCTGCGACTGATGAGCGCCTGGAGCGAACAGTGCGCATGGAGCGCGAGCGCACTGGCAATACTCAACGCGGCGGTATTCCTCTGACGACGTCGGCGGCCACAGTCGCTGCAGCGTCAGTCTCGTCGCAGCGTCCGGCCCGCCCGCCTGCCATCGAGCCTTCACTGGACCTGACCAGCGATGGCCTGTCGCAAACGGCCGAACTGACGAACTTCGACAAGACCGTGATCCTTGCAGATCCTGGTGCAGAGTCGCGAGGCGTCACCCAGGAAATGCCGGCCAATGATGTCGTCAGCGAGGCTGACATCTACATCGCCTACGGCCGCTTCCCGCAGGCCATCAGCTTCCTGCAGAGCGCGCTTGAGAAGGAACCGAATCGTAACGATGCGCGCTTGAAGTTGATGGAGGCCTACGCTGAGACGAAAGACGCCGCGGCCTTTCAACTCGAAGCGCAGCAACTGCTTTCGCGCTCGCCGAGCGAATCCGATCTGCGCCGTGGACGGCAGTTGCAGGCGCGGCTGCCGGGAGTCAATGCGATTCCTTCGCAGCAACTGGCTGAGCAGTCCGTCGACTTTGACAAGACAATCATCGACACATCGATGGCCGATCAGGAGCTGCAGGAGACGCTGAGTTCAGCGGCGGTCGAGCTCGATCTCGACCTGGATCGCACCGAGCTCCTGTCGGACATCGAAGGTCAGAAGCCGCTGGATCTGGATTTGTCGGCCGACGCAATTGGCGGCAACAACGACAGTCTCGATTTCGACCTCAACCTCGATGCGTTTGATGAGCCTGCAGCCGGGGATCGCAGCGACCAGCTCGGCGGCGACCTGGGTCTTGAGTTCCGCGATGACGACAGTTTCGACCCTGGCCGTACAGCACGATCGGACGGCAAGGGTGCCGACGATGGGCTGGGCTTGGACCTCACGCTCGATGGACGTACGCGTCGCGCCGAACCCACAAGGCGCGAGCAGCCGGTCCAGCCGGATGATGACCAGGGCCTGAGCCTGACGCTCGATTCGGACGATGACGTCCGCCCGGCATCACGCCCGTCGAACCTGATGAACCTGGACACGGTTGCCGGTTCGCCAGTCGACGATGACCTGGCCGACTTCCTGTCCGACGATACGGATGAGGCGCGTACCAAGCTTGACCTCGCGCGGGCGTACATCGACATGGGCGATGAGGATGGCGCGCGCGACATCCTCAACGAAGTGCTCGCCGAAGGCAGCGACGGACAGAAGCACGAAGCACGCGAGTTGATCGCCCGCCTGAGTTGATCGCCCGCCCCAGTTGACTAAAGAGGGTGGGCCGCCTCCGATGCCTGATCAGCTTGCGGGCTCGCCGGACGATCAACGGGTCGAGCAACCGTCCTCCATGCAGCGATGGGCACTTGGCATCGAATACGATGGCAGCGCCTTTCACGGTTATCAGGTTCAGGCCAACCGCCCGGCCACTGTTCAAGAGGTACTGGAAACCTCGCTGTCGGAAGTCGCTGGTCACAGAGTGCACTTGTTCTGCGCCGGGCGAACCGATGCCGGGGTGCATGCAACAAATCAGGTACTGCACTTCGACGCGTTCGCGCAGCGCCCACCGCGCGCGTGGATTCAGGGGGTCAACAGTCTGACCGCGTCTGCGGTTACGGTGCGTTGGGCGGTGCCCGTCGCTCAGGAGTTCCATGCTCGCTTCCGCGCATGTGCCCGACGCTACCTTTATGTGCTTGCGGAAAGTCCGACTCGACTGGCGCTTGGTCGGGGCCATGTTTCTGTTGTGCGCACTGCAATTGATGTGGCAGCCATGGATACATCGGCCCAGCAGCTGGTGGGCCAGCACGACTTCAGCGCCTTCCGCGCGGCAGGTTGCCAGGCGCGCACCGCGGTCAGGGAGCTCTCGCTCCTGCGCGTTCGGCGTAGCGGCGGGCTGGTATTGGTCGATGTCGTTGCCAACGCATTCCTGCAGCACATGGTCCGCAATCTCGTGGGTAGCCTGCTGTTGATTGGCAACGGACGTAGAGACTCGACATGGCTGAAAGGCGTGCTTGATAGCCGCGATCGTCGGCTTGCGGGTCCGACGGCGCCGTCGGCAGGTTTGTATCTCACGGGCGTGCAGTACGTACGCGACTATGGTTTCGACAGCCGCCACCGATTGCCATGGTTCATCAGTCCAGATGTCAGTACGTCCTGAGCAATACGCATTCCGCCTCGCTGCGGTCCGCGCCAACCTGTGACGCTCGCTGCCAAATGTCATGCACGGTGCCGCGCTTGGCGCTGAGTGCGAATCTACTTAGACTACGGCGCTTCCTCGCGAAGCTGGGTTGTCCGCGTGTCCGCGCGCATCAAGATCTGCGGTATGAAGCGCCCCGAGCACGTGCGCTCAGCGGTTGCGGCTGGCGCGCACGCCGTCGGTCTGGTGTTCATCGACGCGAGCAGTCGCTGC
>CAMAVY010000261.1 GCA_945861675.1 Klebsiella pneumoniae
TGGCCGACGGCGGCACCGCGCTGCTTCGTGACGACAACGATGTGCCGGTGCTGCTGTTGCAGGCCGAGACGGACGTAGCCAACTCTGTGGCCGTTCGGCGCGCCGACGATGCGCGTTTTCGGCTCTGGGAAATCGCCGGTACGGCGCACGCAGACGCCTACGTGATGACCGGCGGCCGCAACGAGGAGACGCTTACCGAAGGCATCTGCGACGGCGCCGGCACGCCGGCCCTGGACCAGATCCCTATCAACGCGGGTCCGCACACGTTCGCCGTGCGCGCCGCGCTGCATCATCTGGACAACTGGGTACGCAGGAAGGTGTTGCCGCCGGTGGTCGCGCCCCTTCTTACGGTCGGCAGGGATGTGCAGCGCGATCCTGCGACGGGCATTGCGCTCGGCGGTGGCCGCCTGCCGCAGGTCGACGTGCCGAAGTGGACGCTGCGTGGCGATCGCGGCGCGGAAGGCAATTTCCTGTGCTTTCTGTTCGGCCGTACCGATCCCTGGAATGGTGACAGCGACCCCTGGGACAACACCGCGTCCGATGCCTCGCCGACGCCGGAGCCCGATCTGCACAAGTTGTATCCCACGCACGCGGACTATGTCGGCCGGTTCGCAGCGGCGTCCGACGTGGCCATCGCCGCAGGCGTGCTGTTGCCCGCTGATCGCGAGGAAGTGCTGAACACGGCTCGGGCCGCCGATGTGGGCGCGCGCTAGGGCGCGTACTTGGCCCCTGCGTTAGCGCGCTGTCGGTGACCGGCGCAGCTGTGTCCGGCCGCGGGCGCTAGCCGATCGCTCAGTGCGTGTCGCGCGGGGCCGCCAGCAGTCCGATGGCGCAAACCATGGCAAAGGCGGCGCCACCGAGGAATGTCGCGGCGGCATCGAATGCGCTCCACAGCGCGCCGGCCAGCACACATGCAAGCAGCATTGCGACACCGCTCACCAGGCTGAACATGCCCAAGCCAGTACCGCGAAGACCCAGAGCGACGCTGTCGCGAGCGCCAGCGTCACATATCGGCGGCGACGAGCAGGGCCAGCCGCACAAGCAGCAGCGTGCGCAGGATCAGAAACGCCTCACTGAAACGCGCCAGCGTGAACACGCCGCCCACCAGCACGTCGAGCCAGAAACGCAACGGCAGTCGCCGGACGCCTTGAAACATCAGCGTGCGCGTCGCTGAGTCAGCGGTGTCCCCAGGGCCGCCGGTACGCGCGCCGGCTCACGCACATAGATCATGAGCAAGGCGGCGGTGACGTGTGCGGGCAGCACCGCCACCCACATGACCGCCTGGATGTCATTGGCCCACCAGATCATCAGCACCACGGCGACCAGCGCATCCCGCGGCGCGCCCCTGATGCCCTTGCCGATGCGGTCGACGAAGCGTGCCGCAAACACCCAGCCCAGCGACGTCGCCAGCGGAAACACGGGCTTTGTGAACGCCGCGAGCGCATAGCCGAGCTCCAGCAGAAACCTGCGCCTGCTGAAGAAATCGCTGAGGGCACCCGAGAAGATCTTGGTGATAGCTGCAGTCGCCTCTGCCAGACCCTCGAGCACACCCTCGGTCAGCATCGACGTCCCGAGCCCTGCGACCATGAAGATTGGCAGCAGGCTGTGGATGAGTTCCGATGACATGTCCATGAACAGCGACCCGAACCCCAGCGCCCATACACCCATACGCCCGTGGGCAGCCCGCGCCATGTTGCGGCTGTTGGGCCTGCTGGCGTCGCGCTTGGTGGCTGCGGAGTAACCGGGTCGTTGTCGTCGTCTGTGTCCATAACACGTGCTGCATCGACTGGCGCGGGCATGCGCGCGGGTACTGCGCGCAGGTGAATTGCAGCGCACGCTACGCCACGGCTTCGGGTTGCCAAACTTCGCTGTGCCAGTGAGGCAATGCGTGCCGGCGGGGCCTCGGTGTTGTCTTCGAACCCTGAACTCAGCACATTACGGCCAGCCCTCGAATCCCATGGAGCACTGCCTATGGCCGCCGTCGTATCGCGTCACGTGGAGACACCCAGCAAACCGCGTGCATACGCGTCGTTCGCGGTCCGCGCGCTCACCCCACATCTGGGTGCGGAGGTACAGGGCGTGGATCTTGCGCAGCCGCTATCGCCCACGCTCCTGCAGGACCTGCGTGCCGCGTGGGCCGACTGGTCCGTACTGGTTTTTCGCGATCAGACGCTGGACCGCGAGGCGCATAAGGCACTCGGCCGGCAGTTCGGCAACCTGCACGTACACCCGATGCACAGCATGGGCGCGGCAGACCCGGAGATTCTCACCGTGAAGACCACGGCGAACTCCGCCTACACCGCGGGCGACGGCTGGCACACCGATGTCACCTGCGATGCCATCCCGCCGCTGGGCTCGATGCTGTACATCACACAGCCGCCGGAAGGCGGTGGTGGCGACACGTTGTTCGCCGACATGTACATGGCCTACGAGCTGCTGTCGCCGACCATGCAGGCGTTCCTTGGGGGCCTCGACGCGGTACACGATGGAGCCATCCCGTTCATCGGCTCGTACAAGTCGACGCCACCTGCCGGCGGCTATCCGCGCAACGTTCATCCGGTGGTGACGCGTCACCCCGTCACGGGTCGCAAGGTGCTGTACGTGAACAGCGGCTTCACCTCGCACATCGTCGGCATGCACAAGTTCGAGAGCCGTGCGCTGCTCGACATGCTGTACCGGCACATCGACTCGACCCCCAAGCTGCACTGCCGTGTGCGCTGGGAGCCGAATACGCTGACGCTCTGGGACAACCGCTGCACGCAACATCACGCCGTGTGGGACTACTGGCCGCAGTCACGCTATGGCGAACGCGTGACGATCGTCGGCAACGAAGCGCCGGCGCGCTGACTATCCGGCTGCTCCAAGCAAGTACACGACGAATACCTTCGCGCTCGCGGTTACGGTATCTGGAACGAACTGCGGGACGTGGATTGGTTCGTCTCCGGAAACGCCAACTGCAACGGCCCGATTCGGCCCTGATGTTTCGCGGCTCGCTCGCAATGCGTAACGTTCGTCCTCCCTCAGATCGAACTCTGAGATTGAATGCACGCTGCCGAGTGTTGCGCCGCTGGCGGTCGCCAACTTGGTGGCGCGCTCCCGTGCATCGTTGAGTGCAGCGGCCTGCGCGCGCAACTCGAGTGCTCGGTCATCGCTTGAGTGCGGCTCGATCGCCTCGATGACACGGACTTCGCCTTTTAGAATTGCGGATGTGACGCGCTGGAAGTCCTCGATTCTCCGCAGCGTCACGTTCATCTTGCGCTCGACCTTGAAACCAGTCTCGACCCGCGTGTCTTTGACGTCTTTGTAGGCAGGTTGCAACGAAACATCGGCCGCACTGATATCACCGGCTTGCACGCCCATCCGCACCAGAGTGTCGATGAGCGCGAGTGTCTTTCTGTTCACGACTGACTCTGCGTTCGACGCGCTGGCATTCTCCTGGCTGAAAACAACCTGAATGTCTACGAACGCAGTCGGTGCCTCGATGCTGGCCGAGCCTTCGACATACACATGCGGCACGTTGGGCAAAGGACTCGCGTCGGCGCCCGCAATCAACGGCACAACAGCACAAAGCAAAACCAACAGAACACCAATCCGCTTCATACGATCTCTCCCTGACCCCGAATCCCAAGATCCCCCGATGCCCCACCCGCGACGAACACCACCCTCCGCCGGCGCAAGGATGCGCCGGCTCCGACAACACCCCGGCAGTTGGGCTGTGCGGGGGCGGTGGGACTTGGTTTGCGCCGACGTAGAGGCACATGGATGTGCCGAAATCAGCGCCACAGGGAAGTGCGAGCAAAGCGAGAGCGGTCGGCGCAAACCAAGTCCCACCGCCCCCAAAGCTCAGCCCAACTCACGCACCCATCGAATCCAAGCAGCTCCCGCAAGGACTCACCGCGTGACCCGCGCAGTCACCCGAATCTCCACATGCGCATGCGGCAAAGCGAGCTCACTGACCCCGATCGCAGTCCAGGCCGGCCAAGGCGCACTTAGCACTTCATCCCGCACCTGCATGAACACAGGCAACGTCGCCCCAAGCCCGACATGAAACGTGGTGTATTCCACGATGTCGCCGAACCCGAGCCCACGCAGCGCCAGCACTTCGCCAATGCCCTTCCAGGCATTGCGAAACTCGTCCGCCAACTCCCGCGGCACCTTACCGTCCGCACCCGTGCCAAGCTGCCCCGACAACATCAACACATCGCCAATCGCTACAGCCTGCGAGAAGTGAAAGCTGTCGTAGGCCGCCTTGCCAGACGGCGAATTGACTACATCGATCGTCATGTCGTTCCCCTCGGTCTTTGGTGATGCCGTTGATCGCTACTTCCCGCGCGTAAAGAAATCCGCGCGCGGCACACCGGTCTCGTCGTAGACCGGCTCGGTCAGGTCGACCGAATACTTCAGAACGTTCGCCCCCAGGATGCCGAACTGCCCGAGCGTCATACGCATGTCGTTGTACCAACGCGTCTTGAAATGTGCTGCCAGGCTGGCTTCATCGCGCCAGCGTTCGAACACGCGCACGCGGCCGGGCACACGTGGGTCCGGACACCAGTCGTAGTCCATGCAGCCGTCTTCGGTCAGCGCGCCGTCGATCAATGGCCGGCCTGCTTCGAGCGCTGGCATGACCTTCTCGGGTGGAAAATCCACGGTGCCGGAAATAATGATGATGCTCATGTCGTCTCCTCTGTTGATGCGTGTGTTGATACGTGTCGTGTTGAGAACATGGCGTCAGACAGGTTTGCCTGCAGCCGTTGGCTTGATCGTTCGTTTTTTTGCTGGCGTGGTGCGTTTGCGCGGCAGCACTTCCCGCGGTGGCGTCGTGCGATCACTGACACCCGCGATGTCGCCAAACAATTCGCTCAGACGGGACTTCAGATCATCCAGCACCACGTTGTTCCACTTGCTGGGGCGGCGCGTGAACTGATTCACCGCCATGCCTTCCAGCAGATACAGCGTAAGCAGGTTGCCCAGCATGAAGTTGCGCGAATGCGAAAGGTCTGGGAACAGCTGCGTTGTGGCGACCAGCCAGCGTGAGTCGAATTCGCGAATCGCCGGCAGCAGGATCTTGCGCAGTTCCGCATCCGTTCTCGCCGCAACCTGCAGTTCGTGAAACACCACGAACGGGCGCGAGTTCAGCTGCCGCCAGTAGGCGTCGATGCCTTCTGCGACGCGTGTGTGCTCAGCGTTGCGGTTGATGCGCAGCTCGGTGCGTTCGAAGTTTGCCAGCCGTTGTGCATTCAGGTGTTCAATGGCGCTGCGGATGAGGTCGAAGCGTGACGGGAAGTGATGCAGCATGGCGCCGCGCGAAACGCCTGCGCGTTCTGCGACCTGTTCTGTCGTAGTGCGCGCGTAGCCAATGTCGTAGAAGCACTCAAGCGCCGAGTCGAGTATCAACGTGCGGGTGGCAGCGCTCTTGGTCTGCTGCCAGGTCATTCCGGTGGGCGACGTTTTGGCAGCGTGATTGTCGTTTGCGTCCGGCGTGTCTTTTGTGGGTTTGGCCGCAGTTCGTGCGGAACGCTGGGCAGCCGCGCGTGCCGCGACCACTCGGGTGCTTCGGCCATTTGTTGTGTCTGGTTTGTGGCCCGGAAGCTTGTGCTGTGACATCTTCGTGACGCGGTCGATCGTCGCCGGATTCTATGGAGTCGGCCTGACCAATGCACTCTCCTCAATCAGAAACAAATTTGCGAGGTTCCCATGCGCGTGCTGCTGATCACCCGCGGCCATCCGTTCCAACGTGAGGCGTTTTTTTCCGTGTTCGATGCACTGTCGGCGCTGACGCCTGCGGATGCGCCAACGGGAACGACGCCTGCACCAATCGAGTGGTTTCACGTCGAGCAGCCGGCTGCACGTGCGTTGTTCGAGCCCGACTATGCAAAGGACTTCGACGTATTCGTGTTCTACGACATGCCGGGTATTCGCTTCGGCGCGGATGGGCCGGTGTTCGAGCAACCGTCGGCGCGCCTGCAGGAAAACCTGCGCAGCCTGACGACGAGCGGCAAAGGCCTGGTGTTCCTGCATCACGCAATCGCGGGTTGGCCGGCCTGGCCCGAATACGCAGAGCTGATGGGTGGCCGCT
>CAMAVY010000262.1 GCA_945861675.1 Klebsiella pneumoniae
TGTATCGCCATGACACCTGGCACCGCGGCACACCACTGCTGCCGGGCCGCATGCGACTCGCACACAACATTACGTTTCGTACGGCGGCGGCCGAGTGGATCAGCACACTGCATACTGGCTGGGCCTGGTCGGCCTATCGCAAGGACAAGCTGCTGGAGCGGTTAATCGCGGCCGCCTCGCTTGATCAGCGTGCCGTGCTTGGCTTTCCACAGCCGGAGTCGAGCTATTGGTGCGCAGAGACCGTCGCTGCAGTCGAGGCCCGCTACGGAATGTTCGGCATGGACATGACTCCGTATCGCACAGCATTGCCATAGCATCCGCCGCCGAGTTTCCCAGGCGCGCAGCACCCGTGGCGACGCGCCGCACAATCGATCAATCTACGCCCGCTTCAAACCAACCACCCCAACCCGCGTCCCGCGTCCCGCATCCCGCATCCCGCATCCCGCATCCCGCATCCCGCAACAACAGAAACAGGAGACAGCATGACCACAGTACTCATTACCGGCGCCAACAAGGGCATCGGCCTCGCGCTGACCAAACAGTTCGCCGCACAGGGCGACCGTGTCCTGGCCTGCTGCCGTGACCCAAGCGCAGCCGCAGACCTCACAGCACTGGCCGGCGCCAATGCGAACGTCACCACCCACGCGGTGCAGGTGACCGACGGCGCGTCGGTTGCTGCACTGGCAACCGCGGTTGGCAGCACGCCCATCGATGTGCTGATCAACAACGCCGGCACCGCCATCCCGGCAAAGCAATCGTTGGCAGAAATGGACTACGACGGCTGGCTGGAAGCGTTCTCCATCAACACGCTTGCACCGTTCCGCGTGCTGCAGACCTTCCGCAACAATTTGAAGGCCGGCAGCAACCCACGTGTCGTCACCATCACCAGCCAGTTCGGCGCCATGTCCTTCGACGTGCCGTTCGTGTACGCCTACTCGGCAACCAAAGCGGCCGTGAACAAGGTGATGCGCATGGCATCGCTTGAGCTCATCAAGGAAGGCATCACGACTGTGATCGTGCATCCTGGCCACGTGAAGACCGACATGGGTGGCCCGACCGGCGCGCTGACGCCGGAAGAAAGCGCCAGCGGCATCATCAACGTCATCAGCGGGCTGACCGCTGAACAGAACGGCAGCTTCCTGACCTGGGAAGGCAAGACCCACGCCTGGTAACACACCCACCTGCCAACGCATGCAATGAAGCACGCGGGTTTGGCCACGCGTCCCCGACAGCCGATTGCTTGTCGGGGGCCGCGGCCCCGCCGCATCGAAGGCCACAGGCAACGTCGTCTTGTCCACTGGCATGACGATGCTGATCCCTGGCCGCATCGAGACAGCACCGCAGTAGCCAGCACAAAGCAGGGCGCTCGCCCCCGCTGCACGTCGACGTCGTATCCACAATGGTGCACGCTTGACGCATACCTTGCGGCAAGGCGCTTCGCGCACTGTCAGCAGCAGCAGCCGGGCCCTCTGACGCAGTCGCGAACAGCCAGAACCACGGCAGCCAGACCGAACAGACATTGCGCAATTGGGGAGTCCGGGCAGCATTGCCCGCGAAAGCATCATGAAATCGATCCGTAAAGCCATCCGTACAGCGATGCGGCACGGCAGCACGCTGCCTGCGCGCTGCAGAGCCGTTGCGCTATTCGCCGCGGTGCTGGCCCTGGGGACTCCTCAGACCTCAATCGCAGACGTCGCCGATGACGCGGCGACGTCTTCCACTACATCTTCCACGACGACAACCACCGCGACAGCACCGCGCGTAGCGCACACCGAGCCCGGCACACTGGCCCTGCTGCGCACGCTGGATGGCATTCCCATTCACCAGCTCAGCGTCGACACGGTGACCGACGACGCCGTGGGCATCACGATCGATGGCGTTGTCGACGAGCCGATCTGGGCCACCGTTGCGCCCTACGACAACATGCTGGTCTCCATTCCCGCCACCGGCAAACCGGGCGAGCACAAAACCGAAGCACGCATGATCGCCACCGAGCGCGGCCTGTACGTCAGCGCGGTCATGCAGCAGGACCCCGCAACGCTGGTCACCCGCATGTCGGTGCGCGACGACTTCATCGACCGCGATACGTTCGGCGTCACACTCGACACCACCGGCGAAGGCAAGTTCGGCTACTGGTTCATCATTGCGCTGGGCGATGCACTGATGGACGGCAAGGTGCTGCCCGAACGCAATTACCAGCGTGACTGGGATGGCCCATGGATTGGCAAGTCGGCGCGCCGAGCAGACGGCTGGAGCGCCGAACTGTTCTTCCCCTGGTCGATGATGAATCTGCCCAGCACGCCCGGCGCGCGGACCATCGGCTTTGCATTGAGCCGTCAGGTCTCGCACGAGAACGCGCGCTATCAATGGCCGGGGCACGCCTATTCGTCGGCGCAATTCGTTTCCGCGCTCAATCACATGACCTTGCAGCGCGTTGAACCGCTGACGCAGTGGTCGTTCATTCCATTTGGCGCAACGACCCTCGATCAACGGCACAACGACAACAAGCTGCGCATCGGCGCGGACCTGGCCTGGAAACCATCGCCTGCGTTGGAACTCGCCGGCACCGTGTTGCCAGACTTCGGCTCGGTGGAAGTCGACGACGTGGTGCTGAACCTCACGGCACAGGAGACGTTCTTCCCAGAGAAACGCCTGTTCTTTCTGGAAGGCAACGAAGTCTTCGAAACCAGCGCGCGCGCGAACCCCGGCAACCAGCAGCGTTACACCAACAACGAAAACTACGGCACAGCATCGCGGCGCGTGTTCCTGACGTCGTTCGTGCCCGCACCCATCTCGCTGTTCAATCCGCGTCGGATTGGCGGCATCGCGAATCAGGTGGATGTGCCCGCCGGCATCACGGCGCTGCGCGGCGAGCGTGCGCTACCGACCGATCTGCTCGGTGCGGCAAAGGTCACCGGCAACACCGGCGCCTTCCGCTACGGCGTACTGGGCGCGTTCGAGGACGATGTTGAACTGGTGGGCCGCGACAATTCGGGACGTGAAGTGAACATCGACGCCGATGGGCGCAAGTTCTCGGTCCTGCGCGGACTCTACGAAGACGTGAGTGGCTCGCGGCACGCAGTGGGTTACCTGGGCACGTTCGTCAGCGGCCCGAAGTACGACGCCCTTGTACACGGCATCGACGGCCACTACACCAGCGCGGACGGCCGCTGGATTGCCGATGGATTGCTGATCCACACCGATGTGGACGATGTACGCGGCAACGCTGTGCAGCTCGAGGCGCAGTACGCGCCGGACAGCCTGATGCAGCACCGCGTGTCGCTCGACTGGTTCGATGAAGACGTGAACTTCAACGACTTCGGCTTCCTGCGCCGCAACGACTACGCCTCCGCGCAATACAACCTGCTGTATGCGCGCCCCAACACCGGGGGCAGCATCACGGACATTCGCGGCACCGTGATCCTGAAGGCCGATGTCAGTGTCAGCGAGCACCACCTCGTTGATGGTGGTGTGTTCTGGCGCAACATGATGATCTTCCCTGGGCGCAACACCTTGCGCACCGGCGTCGGCTTCCTGCCCGGCGGCTTTGAAGATCGCGACAGCCGTGGCAACGGTGCGTACAAGACCGACGACCGCATCTGGACCGAGGCGCTGCTTGCCACCGACGCCAGCAAGCCCTACAGCCTGTCGATGATTCTCGGCGCCCAACAGGAAAACCTGGGCGACTGGACCTATCTCATCGGCGCAGGCCTGACCTGGCGGCCCAGCGACCGGATCTCGATGGAATTCGACGTGAAGTATCGCGATCGCCACGGCTGGATCGTGTATCAGGGCGGCCGCAACTTCGGCCGCTACAACGCAGGCGATCTACAGCCGTCCATCAAGATGAACTGGTTCATTGCCGCGGCACATCAAGTGAACTTCACCATGCAGTGGGCCGGCGTGCAGGCCGACGAAGATGGTTTCTTCGCGGTGCCCACGGGCGACGGCAAGCTCACGCCCACTGCGCGACTGCTGAACAGCCACGACTTCACCGTGAGCCTGTTCACCATGCAGGCGCGCTACCGCTGGGAGATCGCGCCACTCACGGACTTCTATCTGGTCTACAACCGTGGGAATACGCTGCCGAATCTCGTCGAGGCGGATTACGCGGATTTGTTCGACGATGCCTTCCGGCACCCGATCATCAACAGTTTTGTCGCGAAGCTGCGTTGGCGGTTTGGCAACTGAGGCGGGGCTGGAAACGGCGCGCGCCCATTCGGGAAGGCCCTGTGTCATTCACATTGCCACCATCACTGGATCGCAGCCTGCACACGCTTGCGCGTGAAACTGCGTTCGCCCGCTCGCTGACGCCTGAACAACGCGTGGCGGTCGTCGCTTTGGTGTGCCGGGCCGCCATGCAACTGCTGGAACTGAACCCGCGACGCGAGCAGTTGCTTGAGCAGCGCGAGCCATTGCCGGCATCGACGCTGGCTGCACTGCGGCGGCTTCGCGGGGGTGCATGACTACCCTGAGCTACGACACTTACTCCAACCGCAGAATGAACTCCCACTCCCCTTGCGTCGCCGGCATGATCGACAACCGGTTGCCGCGCTGCACGAGCCGGAAGTCTGCAAGCTCGGCCTTGTCCTTCAACTCCGTCAGCGAAATCGTGCGCTTGAATCTGCGCACGAACTGCACGTCGACCATGAGCCACGCCGGGTTGTCTGGCTTGCTGCGTGGGTCGTAGTACTTGCTCTCGGGGTTGAACGCAGACGGATCCGGATACGCCTCACGCACGATCTTCGCGATGCCAACGATGCCGGGCACGTCGCAGTTCGAGTGATAGAAGAACACCTGATCGCCCTTTTTCATCTCATCGCGCATCATGTTGCGCGCCTGGTAGTTACGCACACCATCCCAGTGTTCGGTCTTCTTCGGCTTGCTGCGCAGGTCATCGATGCCGAAGGTGTCCGGCTCGGACTTCATCACCCAGTACTTCATGCTATCTGCCCGTCACTGTGCGCGTGGCCGCGCGGAATCGTTCGCTCTGTTCTTTGCTGCCGCGCAGTTCGCGGTTCGCGGAGTCTTCCATCTGCACTGCTTCCGCATGCAGCGTGGCTGCATCGATGACGCGTTTCGATTCGCGCACTGCGGCGCGCGAATGCCTGGCGATGGTGTCGGCCATGTTCAAGGTTGCCGACAACAATTCATTGGCTGGATGCACCGCACTCAACAGCCCTGCGGCCAGCGCTTCGGCGGCGTCGAACTTGCGCGCCGTGTAAATCCACTCCTTCGCCTTCGACGTGCCAACCAGCCGCGGCAGCATGGCCGCCGTGACCACGAGACCATATTCCACACCCGGCAATCTGAACGTCGCGTGCGGCGCGGCCAGCCTGATGTCGCAGGAGACGGCCAGCCGCGCGCCGCCACCGAAGCAGTAGCCATTGATGGCCGCGAGCACCGGCAGCGGCGTGGCCGACAGCAACTCATAGCCATCCAGGCGTTGCTCGCGCGGCGGTAGTGGTGCCACACCGGGCTCGACGCCACTCATCTCGAGCATGTCGCCGCCTGCGCAGAAGGCCTTGTCGCCGGCCCCCGTCAGCACGACGACCGCAACGTCTTCCGACTCCGCGCGCCGAATGGCCGCGCCCAGGAAGTGGTTCAGTGCGGCGCTGATCGCATTGAGCTTCGCGGGGCGATTCAGCGTGATCAACGCTGTATCGCCGCGACGCTCGTACAGCACCACAGGTTCGGCGCTTGTCATTTCTTTCCCCTGCAATGGACGACAGTGAGACTGAGCCTGCGCACAGCGATCGCCCCTTGGTCGGCTGCCGGCGCCAGCGCAGTTGCGAGCATGCCAGAACTTGCCAACTGCGCCGCGCGTCGTCCACCGCTGCGTATTCCGGCGCATGTCGGTACGCGGTTCTGGTCCATGTCGGTACG
>CAMAVY010000263.1 GCA_945861675.1 Klebsiella pneumoniae
GAGTATCGCCACCAGCGTGCGGCCGACCGCAAGTCCCGACCCATTCAATGTGTGCAGCAACTCTGGCTTACCGGTCGCCGGGTTGCGCCAGCGTGCCTTGAGGCGGCGCGCCTGAAAGTCGCCGAAATTCGAACACGATGAGATTTCCCGATAGGTGTTCTGCGCGGGCAACCAGACTTCGAGATCGATGGTCTTTGCCGAGGCAAAACCAAGATCGCCACCGCACAACGCCATGGCGCGATAGGGCAGTTCGAGCAGTTGCAGAATGCGCTCTGCGTGACCGGTGAGCTCCTCGAGGGCCTGCCAGCTCTGCTCCGGCCGCACCATCTGCAGCACTTCGACCTTCTCGAACTGATGCTGGCGGATCATGCCCCGCGTGTCGCGCCCATAGCTGCCCGCTTCGCTGCGGAAACAGGGTGTGTGTGAGACCAGCTTCAGCGGCAGTTCATCCGCTTCAAGAATGCGATCGCGGACGAGATTGGTCACCGGCACTTCTGCAGTTGGCGCCAGAAAATAGTCGTCAGGGCCTTCGAGGCGGAACAGGTCGTCCTTGAACTTCGGCAGCTGACCAGTCCCGAACAACGACGTTGCGTTGACGATGAACGGCACGTACACCTCTTCGTAGCCGTGCTGTTGCGTATGCACGTCCAGCATGAATTGCGTCAGTGCGCGTTGCAGACGCGCCATCGCGCCGCGCAGCACCACGAAGCGCGTACCGGCAATCGCCACAGCGCGCTCGAAATCGATGCCGCCGCCTGCGCCCAGATCCACGTGATCGCGGGCAGTAAAGTTGAATGCAGGGGGGTTGCCCCAGCGCCGCAACTCAACGTTGGCGTGCTCGTCAGTGCCATCAGGCACGGACTCGTGCGGAATGTTCGGCACGCCGGACAGCAGCGTGTCCAGCGCAGCCTGCACGGCAGAAAGCTCGGTGGTGCTCGCGTCAACCCGGGCATTCAGGCCGGTGTCTTCGGCAAGCAGCGCACTGATGTCCTCGCCACGCGACTTGGCCTGGCCGATCGCTTTTGCGCGCGTCTTGCGTTCGTTCTGCAGCGACTCAAGTGCAACCTGCACAGACTTTCGCTGCGCCTCGAGCGCTTCGAACGCCTCAACATCGAACACGAAGCGCTTTCGCTTCAATGCCTGCGCCACAGCACGAACGTCCTGGCGTAACAGTTTCGGATCCAACATCAAACAGTCTCCAACCACCCGGAGTTCGAAGCCGCGCAGCACAAGGCTGAACCCTGTCTACCCGGAAAAATCAACGCGGCATCGCCGACGCAGAACTCAGCGCAGCATCAATCGATAGCCCAGTGCCGCCGCAGCAATTGCCAGTGCTGCGCTGAGCAAGGCATAACACACCGCCTCGAGCACACGCTGACCGTGCAGCAATCGCACCACTTCAACCGCGAAGGTGGAGAAGGTGGTGAACGCACCCAGCACACCCACACCGAGCAGACCTGTCATCCATCCGGTCAACCACGGTGGAGCGCCCTTCTGTTGGGCCGCACCGTAAAGCAGGCCCAGCGCCAGCGAACCCAGCACGTTGATAAACAGCGTCGCCGCATAGAAGAAGCGCCCACTCACCGGTGCCAGCAGCAGCATGGTGCCGAAGCGTGCGAGCGCGCCGAGTGCGCCGCCCAGTCCCACAGCAAACAGCATTGGCAGTGTATTCACGTCGACGGCGCCTGAATCTGCATCACGGTGGCGGCCAACGCTTCCACTCGCTCGCTGCATGACGTTCGCGCCACGCGTGCAGGCGCTCGGCAATGCGCGCCTCATGGCCACGCGGGGTCGGATGGTAGTAGATGTGCCCGGCCAGTGCTTCCGGTACGTAGGACTCGCCGGCCACAAACGCGTCATCCGCATCGTGTGCATAGCGATAATCCTGGCCATGCCCGAACGCCTTCATCAGGGTGGTTGGTGCATTGCGGATATGCAGCGGCACACCCAGCGAGCCGAACTGTTCAACATCGGCGCGTGCTGCCGCGAGCGCGGTGTAAAGCGCATTGCTCTTGGGCGCCGCGGCCAGCAGCACCACGGCCCGCGCCAGCGCGAGATCCGCCTCCGGGCTACCCAGACGCTCGACCGTCTCCCAGGCGTCCAGACACCAGCGCAGCGCTGCCGGCTCCGCTGCCCCGATATCCTCGGTCGCCATGCGCACCAGCCGCCGTGCGATGTAGAGCGGGTCGCAACCCCCATCGAGCATGCGCGCCAGCCAGTACAGCCCCGCGTCGGGCGCGGAGCCGCGCACGGACTTGTGCAGCGCGGAGATCTGGTCGTAGAACGCATCGCCACGCTTGTCGAAGTGGCGCGGGCCTGCCATCAGCGCGCGTTCGACGTCCAACGGCGTGACCTCGCCGTCGGTGGCACTGGCATAGGCCTGCTCGATCAGATTCAGCAGCCTGCGCCCGTCGCCGTCACACGCCGCCAGCATGGCGGCCTGCACGGACGGCTGCGGCAGCTTGGCGCCGGCGATGGCGTTCACGGCGCGCACCAGCAGTTGCGTCAGGCTCGTGTCGTCCAGCGCTTCCAGTCGAAACACCTTCAGCCGCGACAACAGCGCGCGGTTCACCTCGAACGACGGGTTCTCGGTCGTGGCGCCGATCAACGTGACCGTGCCGTCTTCGACGTGCGGCAACAGCGCGTCCTGCTGCGCCTTGTTGAACCGATGTATCTCGTCGATGAACAGCAGCGTACGCCGGCCATGCTGCCGGCGCCGTCGCGCCGCTGCGATTTCATCACGCACTTCGCGCACACCCGCTGCGACCGCGGACATTTCAACCAGCTCCGCGCCAACTTCCTGCGCCAACAGACGTGCAATGGTGGTCTTGCCCACGCCAGGCGGGCCCCACAGCAGCATGGAAGGCAGTTGGCCCGCGCGCAGGAGGCGCTTGAGTGCACCTGCGTCGCCCAGCAGATGCGTTTGCCCAACAACGTCATCAAGGTGCTGCGGACGCAGCGCCGCCGCCAGCGGCAAGGCATCGGTGGGCCCTGAAAACAGTTCCCCGCTACTCATGTCACAGCGTGCTCATGATCGAAGGCGGTCGCAGCAAGTAGGAAGTCGTGTTCACGTTGCCGTATTCAGGTCATGGCTGCGGCGCTCTCTGGCCAGGGCCGCGGCGCTGCAACGCCTGCCATCGCCGTCAATCAACGGCGTACGACCTCGGTGCCGGGCGGAATGACAAAGCGGAACAGTTTCGTGTCCACCCGCGGTGGGTGCCGCACGTCTGTGAACACGAGTTCAGTACGTTGAGCGAGTGCATCTTCAACGCGCATCGATGCAATGTCGCCTCCGACCACGCGAACGCTCACAGCTTGAAAACCCGAACCGCGGTTCGCGGCGCCGCGTCGAACCTGCAGGCGGAATGTCCAGTCCTGGCCCCGTCCTTCGCCGACCAGATCAAACTTGGACAGCAGTGAATCGACCTGCCCGCTCAACACCAGCATCGGCGCCTCTGCGGAAATCGCGTCAAGCTTGTCCACCGTGACCTGTTGCAGATCCGGGTCATACAACCAGATGCTGCTGCCATCGGTAATCAGCAGTTGTGCCGCCGGCGACTGCACCTGCCAATGCAACTGCCGTGGCTGTTGCGCCGTAAACGTACCAAGACTGCGTTGAATCACCGCGCCGTTGGCGTCGATCACCGTCTGGGCGAAGCGCGCTTGAATGGTGGGCTTGCCACCCAGCAAGGTACGCATCTTGGCCCCCGCCGCCGCGCCGACCAGGGACTGCTGTTGCGCTGCAGCGCGCGCGGCAGCAGCAGTCGCCTGCTCCAGCAACGACATTTGCCCGATGCAGGCCATGAGCACGATGAGCGCGGCGCGTCTCCAGGTACCGCCAGGTCTTGAGGTGCGCCCTCGTGTACAGGTGCAAATAGTCATTCCGTGCGATCCGGCACCAGCACTTCGCGTGCACCGGAGGTGCTCATGCTGCTGACCACGCCGGCGACTTCCATCGCTTCGATCAGACGTGCCGCGCGGTTGTAGCCAATTCGCAGGCGGCGCTGTACGGCAGAGATGGATGCACGGCGACTGTCCAGTACAAATGCCACGGCCTCGTCGTACAACTCGTCCTCCTGCTCTGCATCACCGCCTTCACCATCGGCACCTGCGGCGGCATCGTCGGCGTCGGCCGTGATTGACGGCAGATAGTTGGGCTCGCCGCGCGTACGCCAGTCGTCAGTCACGCGATGCACCTCATCATCTGAGACGAAGGCACCATGAATGCGCACAGGCAACGATGTGCCCGGCGGCAGAAACAACATGTCGCCATGGCCGAGCAATTGTTCCGCACCGCCCTGATCGAGAATCGTCCGCGAATCGATCTTCGACGACACCTGGAAGCTCAGACGCCCCGGAATGTTGGCCTTGATCAAACCGGTAATCACATCCACTGAGGGGCGCTGTGTTGCCAGCAGCAGATGAATGCCCGATGCGCGTGCCTTCTGCGCGATCCGGGCGATCAGCTCTTCAACCTTCTTGCCGACGATCATCATCATGTCGGCGAACTCGTCGACCACCACAACGATGAACGGCAACGAAGACAGCTCGCGTACTTCACCCCCCTTGTACAGCGGGTCAGGAATTGGCGTGCCCTTGTCCCGCGACGCCTGCACCTTCTTGTTGAAACTGGCCAGGTTGCGCACGCCGAGCGCAGCCATCAGCTGATAGCGGCGATCCATCTCAGCCACGCACCAGCGCAGCGCCGCAGCTGCGTCGCGCATGTCGGTGACCACCGGCGTAAGCAGATGCGGAATACCGTCGTAGACCGACAGCTCCAGCATTTTGGGGTCGATCAGAATAAGTCGCAGCTGTTCCGGCGTGGCCTTGAACAACAGGCTGAGCAGCATGGCATTCACGCCTACCGATTTGCCTGATCCGGTTGTACCAGCGACCAGCAGATGCGGCATGCGTGAGAGGTCGGCGAACATCGGCGCGCCAGCGATATCTTTACCCAATGCCATGGTCAGTGCCGACTCCGCGCGCTCGTAGGCCTGGGTCGAGAGGATTTCGCGCAGGCGAACGGTTTCACGATCCTCGTTCGGAATCTCGATACCCACCACCGCGCGGCCAGGGATCACCTCGACGACCCGTACGCTGATGACGGCCAGAGAACGCGCGAGATCTTTGACCAACGAACTGATGCGACTGACCTTCACCCCGGCTGCCAACTGCAGCTCAAAGCGCGTGATCACGGGCCCAGGCTGCACCGCTACCACCAGCACTTCGACCCCGAAGTCGAGCAACTTCACTTCCAGCAGGCGCGACATGGTCTCGAGGTCGGCCGCCGAATAGCCGCGGCCATTCCGCGGCTCTGCTTCGTCCAGCAAGGACAGCGCGGGAAGGCCCTCGGTCCGTGGCCGCATGAACAATTCCTGCTGACGTTCGGCAATTGCGCGCGCACTTTCCTGGGCTTTGGGCGCAGCCGGAATGAGCTTCGGCGCCTCGCGCGCCGCCGCAGTCTGCGCCTGCGCGCGCGCGGCCTCGGCCGCACGCCGGAGCAGCGGCTGTGCTCGCGCGTCTCCGGCAGGCGCCGCTGCAGGCGCACGAACACGCGCCGTGGGTGCGTCATCGTCCGTGTCGTCGTCGAGAAAATCGATTGAGGGTTCGCTGTTCGATGCCTGTGCATCTCGCGCTGCGGCCCGACGGATTCGACGTGCGGTCATGACCGCCGCGAAACGACGGCCTGCCGCCAGCATCAGTGCAAACGCGGCGCGCACACCGCGGCCAAGTAGCTCAAGCACGCCCAGCCACGACACGCCGAAGCCCACCCCGGCGCCGACAATGACGCTGCCCATGGCGATCAGGGTGGTACCGAACAGCCCCAGATTGGGCAACGCCAGGTGCGCCAGCGCGTCGCCGAAAATGCCACCGCCGCCGGCCGGC
>CAMAVY010000264.1 GCA_945861675.1 Klebsiella pneumoniae
TTGCGCCCCTCTGCCAAAGCCGTGGTCATCCACAGCAATGCACTTGCCTCTTCAGTGTTGGGTTCCCTCTGCCAGGGTCCCAGGTAGGGACTTGCACCTCCTGTTCGTTGCTCATGCCAGACACACCAGTGCCGCCGCATGCGGCGGCACTGCCGGAGTCCGACGCTGCGTCTTGAGCCAACCCTTCAGGGTGCCCAGGGACATGTTGAGTTCGTTGGCGATAGATCCCAGCGTGCGATTACCGCGTTGCCTGGCTTTGCTCAGCGCCTGCTCTTTGAACGCTGGGGGATGAGAAGTCTTGTCCATATCGTGTCGCTCCGAGGCGGATCATCCGCGTGAAGGGAGAGGCGACAACTATTCTGACGCCGGGGGCTGCAGGAACTCATCGAGTCGGCGCCATGCGGTTTGTTCGGCCTATGCGCGGGACGCTCGCGCGAAGGGCGACGCCGCACCTCGGCAGGACCGGTGCCGAAACTACGCCCGGTACGCATCCCCTGGCAGCAAGTCATGCGCGTTCACCCGCCCCGCGATGAAGTCGTCGATCGTCTTGTGGAAATGCCGAAGGCGCAACTCCTGCTCGCACAGGTTCATGCCCTTGAACGAGTCCGACTGCACTCCCTGCTGCATCGTCACCATGTTCGAGCCGTCCTGTGCAAGGACGTTGGCAAGCACAGGATCAAAGGTGCCGTTGAAAGCTTGCGCGTAATCGATGCCGTCCTCGTGCCGATGAGTTTGGTGCTGGGGGCGCTGCGGCTTCGGTTTGCCGGGCGGTGTACGCGACATGATGAAGAAGTCGTAGTAGCACTTCCCTGGATCTGTCGCGTGCGGACGATAGCGGAACACAGCGCCGCCTTCGGGAGTCTGGGTGAACGTGGTGTTCGGAAAGAACGTGTAGTGGTACTGATGCACCAGCTGCTCGTCGTTCATGTTCCGGTAGGGCAGATACGTGTCGTTCTCCATCGCGCGGCGTCGCCGTATCTCCTGCAGGTGCATGTCCCTCGCCGGCACGGCGGGCGGCTGCTTCGCGTTTTGGCCGACCAGCATCATGCGCGCGCGCAGTGGCGTGAAGGTCTCGCTGTCGTCCACGATCTCGCTGACCGTACGGTTGAAATTCAGCATTCGGGAATGGATGCCGATCAGCTCGATCGGAATGTCGTGTCCCTCGCCGAACTCGATCATGTCTGGGTGCAGTTCACCGAAGTGATAGCTCTCGTTGAAGGCATCGACCGCGTGCTTCCAGTTGCCGTTCCATTCGAATGACTGGTAGTCGACGAGGTCGAACTTCTCGAACTCGTACGACTCCAGGTGCACGCCCTGCTCGCCCAGGTAGTCGCGCACCGGGACTGCCGTGAGGTCCATGTTGAACCACAACCAGCCGCCCCAGGTGTCCACCTTCACCCGTGGCAGGCCGAGGTCCTCGTACGGAATCCCACCATCGAACTGCCGGAAGAACTGCGGATCGGCCACCTTCTTCAACGAGCCGTCGGCATTCCACTGCCAACCGTGGAACGGACAGGTAAACGTTTCCAGCACACCGGCGTCGGCCTGGCAAAGGCGATTGCCGCGATGCTGGCACACGTTGTAGAAGCCGCGAATCTCGCGATCTTCACCCATCACGAACAGAAACGACTCCTTGCCGAGCTCATGTACATGGAACGCGCCGGGCTCCGCGAACTCGTCGACGCGGGCAACCAGTTGCCACGTCTTCCTCCAGATGTGATCCCACTCGGCCTGCATGAAGGCCCGCGAGAAGTAGCGCTCGCCGTCGAGCTTCTCGAGCCCGATATCGACATGCTTGACGCGCGGGATGAACGGCGGAGCCTTGAAGTGCCGGTCGCGTGTCTGTTCGAGGAAATCCTGTTCGATTCTTGCCATCAGCCCAGTGCTCCCATGCCCCATCGGATTCCGCGTCGCAACAACTCGCGGTAAGCAGGCTGCTCCCATGTGCCACGCACCACCGGGGCCAGGTTCATGAGCGGCCGCATGTCGTACTTTCCGCAGCAGTGTCCGAGCGCGAGGTAGAGCACCTCGCCGGCGCCGGCCGGATGCAGGTACATCTGCGGATGGCGCGCTATGTCGGTGCCGAAGGTGCTCCGAACATAGCCGTTGGAGGCCGTGTCGTAGGCCGCGTCGAGCAGCACGAGGTTGTCCCCGAAGTACTCGCAGTAGTACGGCTCGTCCTCGGCTTCGAACGGCTCGATCCCGGCCACCAGCGGATGATCAGGTGCGGCCACCTCGACCAGGAATTTCTGGATGGGTGGGTGGGCAACGAAACGGCTGCCAAGCATGCGCATGAAACCCGGCGCCTTGTCCGGGGTGTCCGCCTTGCCGTTGACGAACTCGAGAAGCGCGTTGGTAGCGTGCAGCGCGATCCACCGGCCACCACCGTCAAGGAAGCGCTTGAGACCGACTTGCTCCTCCGGCGTCGGGCACAGGTCACAGGTGTAGGTGATCAGCAGCTTGCAGCTGTTAATGGTGTCGACGTCGCTGAAGCTGGCACCGACATCGGTCCAGATGTCTTCGTGCTCGCCAAGCAGCTTGAGCAGTTCCAGCCGGGCGTAGTTCGTGTCGTGATAGCGCGCGTTGCAGACGAGGTAGACGCGCGTCCTCGTGTCCGATGCAGTGTTGCCGTTCGGCATCGCTCTCTCCCCCCGTGACGTTGCCGCAACCGTACGAGCTTCGGTTGCCCGTGGCAAAGCGGGATCGTTCACCTTGCACGAGGAACAAGGTCGACGATCGGCCGGTCGTCGTCGTGCAGAGCGGGCGGAGCGCAGCGATGTCGGCGCCGGCGCCCTGCCCTGCTGGCAGTTGCGGACGGCCCCGCCGCGGCAGCGCGGGAGCGCCTCAGGTCGGACGGTGGAGACGCGCCGACCTGCATTCGCACCCGCCCGGCAGTAGTTGCCGCGCGCGGCGGAAATGCGGGTCAATCGGAGTATCCCCACGGCCAATGCCGGGAGCCATGCCGGCAGATCCGGCGTGGTCCGCGACATCAACAGGTCGAAGTCGGGCGCGGTGCCGATTCCCGTGCTGCAGGTTGATGGCGCTCGCTGCAAGACAGCGGCCCGGAACGTGTAGCCTGCCTCTTGCGAACCCGACTGGCCCCGAGACCGGGCAGGCGGGCGGGCCTGGTCGCCGAACAAGGACGCACTCGACGGGGGACGTCACGCCACGCAAATCCATCGCCTTGAAGTGCCGCGGAAAGCCTCGCCGGCGGATGTGCGCTTCCCGTGCGAGCGGGTCGACACCGTGCGGCGCGTGCAGGCGATCCCGCACTGAGTCGAGCAGCGCAGCGCGCCGGCCGGCGCGCGCGAGGTGGGTCGTTCGATGACCTGCGCCTGGCTGCCATCACGGCGCGATGCCACCGCACGGCGCCTCGCCACGCGAATCGCCTCGGTCGCACCCAGTCGCGCGCGCAGCATTCGCAGGCACACATCGAGGCGCGCGGCGGTACCGGCAGACGTAAGCTCGTCGTCCTGCTCCACGTAGAAGACATCCGGAAAGAGCTCGATGCCGGGGAAGCGCATGGCGACGCGGCCCGCTTACTCGCCGTGCGTCGTCGCGTGCTTGCGGTCCAGCCTTCCCGCCGCCGCCAGCACCAAGGTCCCGAGGCAGAGGCCGACGATCTGCGTGCGCCGGGCGCGCGCGCCGCAGTGTGGCGAGCCGGCGTTCCGGAGGCGCACCGAGGGCATCTCGCGCGCCCGGAATCGCGACGGCGTCCGCGGCATCGATCACGCCCGCCGTCGAGCGGCATACAGCGACTGCGGGTTCAGGCCGTGCGAAGCCGCGTGCTGACTTATCGGCACGCCCTTCGCGGCGGCGGCCACGAGGTGGGCCAGCAGGTCATCGCACTTGTGGTTGATTCGAGGCATCGGAGTCTCCTGTTGTCTGGAGACACCGAGACTACGCAGCTCGCCGATGCAGGGAAGGCGTCGATGCCGGAGCGCCTACAACCCTCGGACCGCTGCGGCAGCACGCGATCACGCGACTCCTCTACGTGCGTTTCCACGTTGTGGTTCGAACTGAACCATGGCGTACTCGTCGCAGTGACTCAATTCCAGCCGCACTCGAATGATCGCGCGACTCTGCACGACGCACTGGATCGGCGGTTCGGCAGTGCGTATCACGGAGAGTCGGTGTCTTGTTGACGACCTACGCGCGCGGGATCCGCGGCGATAGCGACCGCGAAGAGATAGCAAATCTGTCCCGCTGTGGGATATCGGGGGACAAGAATGCTGTAACTGCTTGAAAGTATTGGCGGAGCGGACGGGGCTCGAACCTGGGAGATGGGGAATCTGCGCCACCCAATGCCACGCTATTGAGCGCTCTATCAAGCACTTGCGTAGGCATCATCTGTCACGTCTTGGTGGGTTTGCCCGGAAATGCGGATCAGAAATGCGGATGGCCTGAGACGACGGTTGCCGCGTCGACCGTCAATTTCGGGCAACCTGCCGCCTGATTTACAGAGTCGATCGCCTCCCCAGTGCGGTGGATCTTGGTTTGCAGACTGAGCCCGCTCCGGGGATCACCGGAACAAGAGCCGGCGTTCACCGGCCAACATTGCATGGTCTGCGAGCCGGCCAATCGAGTCACGCGGTTGACGCTGGCCACATGAGGCAATAGTCTGACTCACATGAACATATCCGCTGAACAGATCGCATTCACTCTTGGTGGGCGCCAAACGCTTGGACGCTCGGTCCACAACATGCGTGAGTTGGACGCTCTCGTTCGGGACGGCATCCCGAGAGTGGCACTTGACTCCTTCCTGAAGCTGCTGGAACGCAGCGATGCTGTGCCCCCACAGCTGCTTCGGCAGAAGATCGTGCCGAGGGCAACCTACCAGCGCGCGCTCACGCTCAACACTCAAGTCAGTGAAACCACGGAGCGCCTGGCCCGGCTCTACGCACTCGCCCTCTCAGTTTTCGTGGACCCGAACGCGGTGGTCTCCTTTCTGATGTCGCCGCACCCGGAGCTAGGCGATCGGGCGCCCTTCGATGTCGCGCTTACCGAGATTGGCGGGCGTGAGGTCGAAGAGGTCATCGAGCGCGGGTTGCATGGCCTCCCAGCGTGAGACCTTCCGGCGCGCATACAGAATCGTCAGCAACACGTTTCGGCCGTTCGATGGTGCCGGCGCGCATCGCTGGGGCAGCCGGTGGGTGAACGGTGGGCGTTGGGTCGTGCATGCGGCCGAGACCTACGCGCTCGCAGTACTCGAGAATCTGGTCCACTGGCAAACCAGCACGTTGCCACCGACGCTCGTCTGCGTTGAGATCACCATTCCCGACGATGTTGCACAGGCGCACATCGCGCGAGGCGATGTACCCGGCTGGCAAGACGACGACCTCATCGCAAGTCGAGCCGTTGGTGACGCTTGGTATGACCGATCCCAGTCTGCAGTGCTCTGGGTGCCGTCTGTCGTATCACCATTCGAATCGAACGTGCTCTTCAATCAACGTCATCCGGACATCGCGCGGATCATCGTGGGTGCCGCCGTGCCTGCGCACCTGGATAGCAGGCTGACGCGGCGCTGAGTTCGCGCGCCAATCCTGCAGTGCAGTGCGCCAGTGGCGTGCCAGCAGTACAGAACCGACGTGGGCCGGAATCGCGTGCAGACACAGCCGGAATATTCGGGCATCGAGACCACAGCGCCACGCGAGATCGCAAGTCCATCGCGGACAAAGTCGGGCAATCAGTCAACGACGGAATGGGGGCGCGTATAAGCGACTGTCGACGGCCACCGACGCGCAAGGCAAGTGCGTCACCGCCATCACCTGGGTCAAGCGCATCAAGCCCGGCAGCGCGGCCGCGCACCCCGGCGTGTACTGCCTGCGCAGCACCCTCATCGATCAGGACGACGCCACGCTGTGGCGCACCTACATC
>CAMAVY010000265.1 GCA_945861675.1 Klebsiella pneumoniae
TGCACTGGTTGACGAGGATGTGGTGCTTGAGTCGGAAGTGCTTGAGCGCGTACGCATGATTCGCGAGCAGATGCGCTCTGCCGGCCGTGAAGCACCGCCGAACGATGTACTGCTGAGCCAGGTTGTCGAGCGTCTCATTCTGGAGAGTATCCAGCTGCAGATGGCACAACGTGGCGGCATTGCGGTGGCCGATGATGCGTTGACGCGCGCCGTGCAGGGCATCGCCGAGCAGAACAAGATGACGCTTGATCAGTTCATGGGGCAGCTGGCCAAAGACGGCATGTCGTACCCATCGTTTCGCGAGCAGGTGCGTCGTGAGATGGTGATCAGCCGGATGCAGCAGTCACGCGTCATACCGCGTGTGTTCGTGGGTGAACAGGAGGTCGACAACTTCCTGAACAACAACCTCGGCAAACTCATTACCGGCGACGACTACAAGGTCGGGCACATCCTGCTGGCAACGCCGGACGGCGCGACGCCTGAGGCGACGGCCGCGGCCGAGAAGAAAGCGCAGGAGCTGTACACACAACTGAAGGCAGGCGCGGACTTCTGTGCGCTCTCGGTTGCCAATTCCGCTGCGCAGAATGCACTGGACTGTGGCGATCTCGGCTGGCGCAAGGCGCCGCAGTTGCCGGCGCTGTTTGCAGAGCTCGTGGCGGCGCAGCCCGCAGGCACGGTGCTGCTGCCCATTCGCAGCGCCGCCGGTTACCACATCGTGAAAGTGCAGGATCGGCGCGGCGCCACGGGTCAAGCCGAGGAAACCAAGGTGCGGCACATTCTTGTGCGGCCGTCCGAGATCCGCACCGAAGAAGAAGCACATCAGCGCGCATTGGATGTCCAACGTCGGCTTGCGACGGGCGAAGACTTCTGTGCCCTGTCCACGCAGTTTTCCGAAGATCCGGGCAGCGCGTTGATCTGTGGTGAGCTGGGCTGGTCGAAGCCCGAGGACTTCGTGCCGGAGTTTGCGGAGGAAATGGCGCGCACGCCGCTAAAAGGACGATCAGTGGCGTTCAAGAGCAAGTTCGGCTGGCACATTCTCGAGGTCCTCGAACGCCGCAACCGCGATGTGACTGAAGAGAATCGCAAGCAGCTTGCGCTGCGCTACATCCGCAGCCAGCGCTTCGATGAGGAACTCGAGAACTTCCTTGCACAGATTCGCGAAGACGCCTATGTCGAGGTCAAACTCGGGCAGCGCCAGACGGTTTCTCCGGAAGCGCAATGATCGCGCCGATCGCGGTAACCGCCGGCGAACCGGCGGGTATCGGCCCCGATCTTCTGCTGGTGCTGGCGGGCGAAGCGACCGATATCCGCTGGTTGGCAATCGCTGATGCAGCGTTGCTGCGCGCTCGATCGCGATTGTTGGGGCTCGCTGTAGACGTTGTGGCGCTGGCGTCAGCCGAATCCGCGCGCGGCTCGGGTCAAGGGCGTTTGGAAGTGCTCGATGTGCATTTGTCCGCAGCCTGCGTGGCAGGTCAGCTGGACGTGCGCAACTCACCCTACGTACTGGCAACGCTCGAACGCGCATGCGCGGGTTGCCTGGCGGGGGAATTTGCCGCGATGGTCACCGGCCCGGTGCAGAAGAGCGTCATCGCCGACGCTGGCATTCCTTTCACTGGGCACACCGAGTGGCTTCAGGCGCGCACAGGTGTTGCTCAAGTCGTCATGCTGCTCGTGTCCGGATCGTTGCGCGTTGCCCTGGCGACCACGCACCTGCCATTGCGTGATGTGCCGGACGCCATTACACCGGCAGGGCTTGATGCGACGTTGGCCGTGTTGCTGCCCGGCCTGCGACAACATTTCGATCTGCCGCGACCACGGCTGTTGGTCGCTGGTCTGAATCCACACGCAGGTGAGTCGGGGCATCTGGGGCACGAGGACGCAGACATCATCGCGCCAACGATAGAGCGCTGGTGCGCGAAAGGTTGGGACTTGCGCGGTCCGCTGCCCGCAGACACATTGTTCACGCCGCACATGCTCGCCGGCGGCGATGCGGTGCTGGCGATGTATCACGATCAGGGTCTGCCCGTGCTGAAGCATGTGGGCTTTGACGATGCGGTCAACGTTACTCTGGGTCTGCCGATTGTGCGGACCTCGGTCGACCACGGCACGGCGTTGGACCTGGCCGGCACCGGCCGCGCCAGCGTGGGTAGCTTGCGAGCAGCGCTGACACTGGCAGCTGCAATGCGGCAGACGCCGGTACGCAATGGCTATTCGGGCTTGGTTTCATGAGTAAGGGTCAAGCTTCATGAGTAAGGGTCAGGCGCCGCGCCGGCGCTTCAGTCAGAACTTCCTCACCGACCCGTCGGTGGCCCAGCGAATCGTCGAAGCGTGCGCGTTGTCACGTACAGAGCGGGTGCTCGAAATCGGTCCCGGTCGCGGCGCCTTGACTGCGCCACTGCTTGAAAAGGTCGAGCAGTTGCACGCCATTGAACTGGATCGCGATCTCGCGGCGGGCCTGCGCAGTCGCTGGCCGGCATTGCTGCTGCAGGAAGCCGACGCCCTGCGCATCGACTACGCCACATTCCTGCGTGCGGGCGATTGGACCATCGTTGGCAATCTGCCCTACAACGTGTCCACACCACTGCTGATGAAGTTGTTGCTGCATGCTTCGGCCATGCGGCAGATGGTGTTCATGCTGCAGCAGGAAGTGGTGGATCGAATGTGCGCGCCGCCCGGCTCGAAGACCTATGGCCGGCTATCAGTGATGGTCGGCTACCACTGTCGCGCGCAAGCGCTGTTCGAGGTCGCCGCGGGCAGCTTCTATCCGGTACCCAAGGTGCGTTCGCGCATCATCAGACTGACGCCGTTGCATCCACCGCCGATGCCGCTGACATTGCCCGAGGTCGTGCGGCGTGCGTTTACGCAGCGACGCAAGACCTTGCGCAATGCGTTGTCTGGCTGTGTTGATGCGCAGCAGATGCTGGCGGTTGGCGTTGATCCCGGGCGACGCCCGGAGACGCTGAGCATCGACGAGTACGTTCGCCTGGCGGGTGTTGCATTCATCGATCGCACGCAAGCAGTCTGCGTCACGGCGCAACCGCGTTCGAGCGACGAACTGGAAGGAGACGAAACGTGCTGAAGGCAGATATCCGGGTGCATGTCGAAACGGCGTTTGTGCCGGAGCAGTCCGATGCCGAGAGCCGGCGCTATGTGTTTGCCTACACCATCACGCTGTCGCACCACGCGGGTGTGCCCGCACGCCTCGCGAATCGACATTGGATCATCACCGACGGTAACGGCACGCAGCGTGAAGTGCGGGGTCCCGGCGTGGTCGGAGAACATCCGCACCTCTCGCTTGGCGAACACTTTCGCTACAGCAGCGGTGCTGTACTGGACACGCAGATTGGCAGCATGCAGGGCAGCTACGAGTTTGTTGCAGATGACGGAGAGTCATTTCTTGTGCCGATACCTGCGTTCACGCTGGCGATGCCCAACGTTCTGCACTGAGATCTGCTAGCCGTGGCAACGCTGGT
This sequence comes from Klebsiella pneumoniae, assembly GCA_945861675.1. Taxonomy (GTDB): domain Bacteria; phylum Pseudomonadota; class Gammaproteobacteria; order Pseudomonadales; family Azotimanducaceae; genus CAMAVY01. Next base: position 3,474 of record CAMAVY010000265.1, read on the forward strand.
CATCGGTGACGTGCAGGGCTGTCTGGAGCCGCTGCAGCGGCTGTTGTCGCTTGCGCAGTTCGATGCGCAGCGCGACCGGCTGTGGTTTCTGGGCGATATCGTCAATCGTGGGCCCGACTCGTTGGGCGTGCTGCGGTTTGCGCGCAGTCTCGGCGAGCACGTCGTCGTTACACTGGGCAATCACGACCTGCATCTGCTGGCGATTGTGTTCGGTGGGCACGCGCCCAAGCGCAAAGACACCTTGACTGAGGTGCTGCGGGCTGACGATGGTCTGGCGCTGTGCCACTGGCTGCGTCAGCAGCCATTGGTCTGGTTCGATGCAGATTCACGCAGCTTTCTGGCGCATGCGGGTTTGCCGCACCTGTGGACCGTAGACGATGCGCTCATGCACGCTGCGGAAGTTCAGGCGGCGATTCGTGGCCCGGATTTCAAGCAGTACTTCGCGGCCATGTACGGTGACGTGCCGGCGTGTTGGCACGTGGGTCTGCGCGGCATGGATCGACTACGTGCAATCACCAATTACTTCACACGCATGCGCTGGATTCAGGCGGACGGTACGCTGGAGTTTCTGCACAAGGGCGAGCTTGCGGATCGACCGGCGCAGCACGAGCCGTGGTTCAAGCTGCGGCACCCGCACAACGTCGATGTGCAACTTCTGTTTGGCCATTGGGCTGCCCTCGATGGCGACATCGGCAGTGCTGACGCTGTTGTTGCGTTGGATACCGGTTGCGTGTGGGGCCGGCGTTTGAGTGCGTTGCGGCTTGAGGATGGCCAGCGTTTCAGCGTGTCGGCTGAACCATGATGGACGAATTGCAGTGCTATCTGGTGGGCGGCGCGGTGCGCGATGCACTGCTGTCGCGGCCTGTGCATGAGCGCGATTGGGTCGTCGTTGGCGCGACGCGCGACGACATGCTGGCACGTGGCTTTCGTCAGGTAGGACGGGACTTTCCGGTGTTTCTGCATCCGGATACAGGCGAAGAGTTCGCGCTTGCACGCACGGAACGCAAACAAGGTCGGGGCCACGTCGGCTTCGTGGTGCATGCGGCGCCGGATGTGACGCTTGTCGAGGATCTGCGCCGGCGCGATCTCACGATCAATGCGATTGCCCGGCGTGCAGATGGTGAGCTTGTCGACCCCTATGGTGGCATTGCAGACCTCGACGCGCGCGTGCTGCGTCATGTGTCGCCCGCGTTTATCGAGGATCCGCTGCGCGTATTCCGCGTGGCCCGCTTTGCCGGCCAGCTCGCGCGTTACGGCTTCAGTGTGGCGCCGGAAACGCGTGCGTTGATGGCGCAGATTGCAGGAAGCGGCGAACTTGCGCTGTTGAGTGCGGAGCGCGTGTGGGCCGAGCTTGTGAAGGCGCTGAGCTGCGCCGGCGGTAAGCAGTTCGTGGCGGTGTTGCGCGATACCGACGCAATTGCGCCGTGGTTCGTGGAGTGGGCCAGGGTCGAGCCTGTCGATCTTGTTGCAACGCCCGATGTGGCCGATGCCGCAGATTTGGCCGATGCAGCAGATGGATCGGATTCATCAGATGCGCCGCTGGCAGCCGATCTGCCGAGCCGCTATGCCGCGTTCTGCGCCGGACTGTCGACAGACGCACTGCAGTCGGCCAATCGCCGCTTGAAGCCGCCGCGGGCGTGTTTCGACCTCGCGCGACTGTTGGTCGCGGAGCAGGCGCCGCTGGTGGCATGGCAAACACTGCCGGCGGCCGCGCTGTTGGATGTGCTGCAGCGTTGTGATGCGCTGCGGCGACCGGGGCGCTTCGCAGCGTTGTGCAACCTGATCGTCGGTCTGGGCGGGGCCCATGCTGCGGGCTTGGTGCCGTTTGCGCAGCGTCTGGCCGGGCTCGCCCTGGATCTGCCGGCCGCCGGTGATATTGCGGCGAGCGTCCGTGCCCAGCGCTTGGCCGCGCTTGCGCACTGGCCGCGAGTGGTGGAAGGTTCGGCGTCCGCGCGCTAGTACTTGCTGGCGCGCGGTCCCGATTTCCGCCCCGCTCGATCCCGGCCCGATTCCGGTGGCCGAATCCACAATGATCCAAGAGGTACGACCATGTCCGACAAACCCAGTTACATCGGCCTGTTGAACGCAATCTCCAACGGCGAACGGCGCGGCCACGAGCTGCTCTCGGCGTGGGCCCAGAAAACACCGGACGCGGAGCTGCGTGCAGCCCTGAACGTTGTCGCCATTCGCGAAGCCGAGCACGCATGGGCGTTCGAGAAGCGCCTCTGCGAGCTCGGTTTTGGTCTGCGTTACAAGGATGACCCGAAGCACGCGGAGCGCATGGCGTGCGCGTGCTCGGACAACAACGATGTTGAGAAGTTTGCGTTCCTGCGTCTGGCGCGTGATCCCACCGCGGAGCAGACCGATGACCTGTTGCCACTGCTCGCGGA
>CAMAVY010000266.1 GCA_945861675.1 Klebsiella pneumoniae
GGCGCATCCATGGCATTCACTGGCGTGCTCATGGTCATCGTACAGGTTGTGCTGGTGCGACGGATGGTGCCGCGGCTTGGCGAGTACCGCTGCGCATTGCTTGGTATCGGATCGGCCGTGTTCGGCTACACGGTCTACGCGTTTGCCCAGGTCGGTTGGGCCATGTACGCGGGCATGTTGCTCGCCGCGCTGAGCGGGCTCGTCTCACCTGCCCTCAATGCGGTGATGTCGCGCCAAGTCGGCCCGGAGGCACAGGGTGAATTACAGGGCGCCATCGGCAGTCTTGTCAGTCTGACGGGCGTTGTGGGTCCATTTCTCATGACGCATCTGTTCGGCTACTTCGCCGCACCCGATGCGCCGGTGCACTTTCCAGGCGCCGCGTTCCTGGCATCGGCGGCGCTGCTGCTGGTGGCGTTGGGTTTGCTCCTGCGGCAGCGTGGTTCGGCCGGGGCAACGAACGTCTCCGTTTAGGTTGCTCCCGCGGCTGCCTAAGCCGCGGCCTCTAGCTGCAACAGAAACGTCTTGGTTGGCAGCCCGCCACCAAATCCCGTCAGCGCGCCATTGCTGCCGATCACACGGTGACACGGCACGATGATCGGCAGCGGATTGCGGCCGTTGGCGTGCCCGACGGCGCGCACCGCGCGCGGCCGATCAATGCGCTGCGCAATGTCGCGATAGCAGCAGGTTTCGCCATAGGGAATCGCCTGCAGCGCCTGCCAGACCTGCAGCTGAAACGCTGTACCCGCAGGCGCAAGCTCCACTTCGAATTGCCGCAGCTGGCCACGAAAGTACGCGCTCAGTTGCTTGCGCGCCTCAGCAAACGCCGAGTCGTTGCGTTGCCACTCAGGCTTCGGCTGGCGCGCCATGCTGCCAGCGGGAAAACCGAGCAACTCAAGCGCAGAGCCTGAGCCTGCCAGCAGCAACGCACCGATCGGAGTTTCAAGAAATGTGTAGTGCATGCGGGCCTCTCAATTTGCCGCTTCGCGGCGGTTTGTCTTCGCAGCACGCTTCTTCTGCGCTTCGGCACGATGCGTCGCATCGCACCAGAGATACATCACTGCGTAAGCGCGCCACGGTCGCCAATCTTCTGCGCGCTGCAGCAGCGCGCGCGAAGTCAATGTCACATCTGGCTCGGCAATCTTGCGCAGCACGATGTCTTCCGCAGGGAATGCGTCTGGATCACCCAGCACACGCATCGCGACGTACTGCGCGGTCCAGGGTCCGATTCCGGGCAATGCGACCAGCTGCGCAATCAGCGCGTCAGGTGCCTGCCCCGTATGCAACGCCAACCGTCCATCCAACACTGCACGCGCAACTGCACGCACCGCAGCGCCGCGGCTCTCGGGCATACCCAGCGCACCCACGTCTGCGTTGACCAGCGCAGCCGCATCCGGAAACAGATAACCACCTGCATGCGTCGCCGTGCCAAAGCGCTGCACAAGCCGGGCTGCCAATGTAGTTGCGCCTGCAACACTGACCTGTTGGCCCAGCACTGCGCGCACCGCCACTTCGAAACCATCCCAGGCGCCCGGCACACGCAGCCCCGGATCGCGCTGAACAACTGCACGCAGGCGCGCGTCGGTGCCAAGATGCGCATCGATCACACGCCCATCGGCAGAGACATCGAACACCCGCCGCACGCGTTGCAGCACGTCGGCAACGCGCACCTTGGTCAGGTCGCCGTGCAGCGTGACCGCGAGCGCATCGGCGAGCACCTGAACATGCACCGCACCGCCGGGCAACGTGCGCATCCAGGTATCGCCCTGCACGCGTTCCACACCAGGAATGGCGCGCTTGGCCAGATAACTGAGCATCCATCCACAGTGATATGGCGGACGCAGCGCAAGCCTCAGCCGCACCTCGGGGCCGGTGCTGCCAACGCCGCTGTGCGACGACGCTGCCAGCGCAGTGCGTGCCGGCGCACGCTCGGACCGCAACGCCGACGGTGGCCGGGACCACAGTTGTTGAACCGCTTCATTGAAGCGCCGCAAGCTGCGAAAGCCTGCCAGCGCGGCAATCTGCGCGAACGACAGGGCAGTGTCGTCGATCAGCTGTTTCGCAATGGAAATGCGCCGCGCCTGTGCCAGTGCGCCCGGCGCAACACCAAGCTCGGCAATGAACAGGCGCGTGAGCTGCCGCGCCGACAGACCGACCGACTGTGCCAAGGTCGCGACCGAGGCATCGTCCAGCGCGCCGGCTTCGATCTGACCAAGCGCCGTCTGCACGCTGCTGCTTCCCGCTGTGGGCAACCTGCCCTGCGGCGCGCGCTCAGGACAACAGCGCAAACACGGTCGATACCCCGCATCGAGCGCCGTGACCACACTTGGAAAGAAGCGCACATTCTCGGCGCGCGGCGTGCGCGCCGGGCAGATCGGACGGCAGAAGATGCCGGTGGTCAGCACGGCGACGAAGAACAGGCCATCGAAACGCGCATCGCGGCTCAGGCGTGCGCGTTCGCAAATTGCGTTGTCAGGCATTGAGGTCCACATGCGCTCACTATAATCGGCGAGTCGCGCGCGGACTGGCGGTTTTGCGACACGTGACGGAATCAGGTTGAAAGCATGGCCTTCGGGGAACAGAACGGGACACTGCGGGACGTGCAATCCGAGCCACTACAAGCCTCTTCCACTGCGGCCATCGAAGCCTGGCTGCACAGCGCAAGTACAACTGACCCGCACGCGGCAGCCACGCAGGCGGCCGACCGCCCGCCGAGCACAGCGCTGCGCGCGACGTTTGCATGTACACCTTACTGGCTTGCACCGAACGCCCAGCCCTACACACGCCACGCATGGCTGGTGCACGACGCGGAGGGTCTGCGCGCACTCATCACACACGAACCTGTTGAAGCATCGTCCCAGGCCGAGGCGGCGCGCATCAGCGGTGCAGTGCTGCTCGACCTTGCGCAACCGCTGCCGCTGTATCCGGTACACGTCGACAAACCCTGGGGCCAGGAAATCTGGTTCAGCGGCGTCGAGGCGCGCGGTGTCAGTCTGGTCGGTCATCCGAGCGCAGGCATACCTCTGCCAGAGCTGCTTGCACTTGCACCCGAGTGGATCTGTCGGGGTCGCGAGCGCGAGCTCATTCTGCTGAAGATTCTCGCCCCGCACGCTGATCCCGACTTTGGCCAGCTGTACTTCGAGCTGCACGAGCGCAAGCGCGAGGCTTACGTGGTCCTGAACGTCGATGCCGCCGCCTGGCCGCAAGGCACGGGCGAAGTCCGCGTGGGCTTCGATGCGGCGCGACGACAACAGCTGGGCGACGAAGGCCTGCGCACCGCGTTCGCCGATGCCGTTGCCGCCTACGAAGCGACGCGCCGGGAAATCGACGCTGTCATCGACGACCTGCAGGCCAACGCCAACGTTGCGCCTGGCAGCGTCCTGCCGCTGCAGCAAGCGCGCGCGCTGCTCGCGCAAGTCCCTGCGCATCTTCAGGCACGGGAGCTGCAGCAACGCAACACCATGCAGGCGTTCACCTCGATACAGTCTCTGCGCGCAGGCGATGTGCTGAACCTGCCCACCCACGTGCCACATGCATTGCAGCACGGTGTGCGCGTAGTGGAGTTTCAAACACCCACATTCGAACGGCGCATCCTGTACTTCACGCAGAAGGTGCACACGCAGCCAGACTGGGATACGGCGCAAGCCATCGCCATGATGAAGCTGGATGCGCCGCAGCTGCAGCGCACAAGCGCGCTCACGAATGCAGGCGAAGTGTTCGTGGAGACCATCGTCGACTTCCCAGACTTCCGCGTGCTTCGCGTGCACCTGCCTGCGCGTAGTGACGCAAGCGCAAGGCAAACGCCGTCATGCTTTCGCCCACCCGCAACAGACTACGCACTATGTATGTGCATTGACGGCGAGATCGCGATTGGCCGCGGACGCTTTGGTCGCGAGCAGGCCTGCCTCGTGCCGGCCGTCGCCACCGCATTGGCCGTCGAAAACTGTGGTAATGCTGGCACCGTCTTTCTCTGGGCAATTCCAAAATGAGTCAGCAGCCTGACACGGTACCGGCGTTGCGTCCGCAGCGACGCAACGTGGCGTTGATCATCGCCGCCGTTGCATTGCTGTATTTCCTGCTGCTCATCTATCCGCCACTTCGCCTGCTGCAACTGGTATTGCCGGACTTTCAACCGGGCACGCTGACGTTGCTTGCAGTCATTGTCGCGCCACTGCTGGTACGGCTCAGCCATGAGTTGCGACCAAATGAATTCACGCGCCTGCTGGCGTCCTGGGTCATGACCTGGCTGGGTGCCTGTTTCATTGCCTTCTCAGTGTTGCTGCCCGTCGAGGTGGCCCTGCTGTTCGGCAGCGCCAGGCAGCCGACGGGCTCCGTTGCACTCGGTGCCGCAACACTGCTCACACTGTGGGCGTGTATCAATGCGCAACTCATGCGCGTGCGGCAGATCGCGATCGACGGCAAGGGCCGTGCGCGCGGTCGTCTGGTGCAGATATCCGACGTGCATCTGGGATCACGTGCACCAGCGCTTCTTGCACGCATTGTGCGGCGCGTGAACGCCCAACAGCCGGACGTGCTGCTCATCACGGGCGACTTCATCGATTTCCGCAACATCGGCGAGGCTCAGCTGCAGGCGCTGCGCCAGGTGCAGGCACCGATCTACTTCGTCATCGGCAACCACGAGCGCTATGTCGACCTGGAAGACATCTGCGACCGGTTGCGCAGGCTGGGCGTCAACGTGCTGCGCAACGCCGCCGCCAGCGCAGGCCCGTTCCATTTCATCGGCATCGATGACGCCGAAGCACGCAACACCGTTGCACGCATCCTGCCAACGCTGCCGCACGATGCGTCGCGTTTCCAGGTGCTGCTGTATCACCGCCCGGACGGACTCGAAGCGGCCGCCGCGGCGAACATCGATCTGATGCTCTGCGGCCACACGCACAACGGGCAGATCGTGCCGTTCAACTTTCTCGTGCGCCGGGTCTTTCCGCGCATCGTCGGCATGCACACGCTGGCACAGACGCAGCTGTACGTTTCGCCCGGCACCGGCACCTGGGGGCCAGTGATGCGTCTGGGCACAGGCAGCGAGATCACGGTGTTCAACGTCGCGTAACACAGCCCTCGCAGCAAACACCCAGGAGCAGCCCCTATTGACCCGCTGGCGTCGTAGGCGGACGCGCTGCGGCAGGATCTGCGCCACCAGTCGGCTCTTCAGATGCACTTGCTTGCACACCTGCGCCTGGACGTCTGCCTCCAAGATCAGCGTTTCGCAGCGCGGCCTCTGTGGGCGCGCTCCAACCGCGCCGCTCGAAGATCGCGGCGACTTCCTTCTCGTACGTACCAAGCAGCGCGTCAATGCTGTTGCGGCGGCCCGCTTCACCATGGCCACCGAACAAACTGATCCAGCGCTCAGTGCGTCGCCCGAACAACATCAGCTCGCGGAAGTAGCGCCCTGGTTCATGGCCGCCCATGGCCATGCCAAGTACTACGGCCAGAAACGAGGCCGGCACCAGCACCAGATCGAGCAGGCCGTTGGCAATCAGCTTCACGTTGAATTTCAACAACGCGCCCAGCAGCGGCAATCGCTCGTAGGTCGCAACGGACGATGCGACCGAGGCCCGGTCGTTGGCGACCGAAGCCCGGTCGTTGGCGACCGGGGCCGGGCCGTTCGATGGCGGCAATTCGGGTTGAGTCATGACGCTTGCAGCCTGGCCTGTGGCGCACATTCTTCACCACCAGCCCCCCTCCCCACCAGCTATGGCACCGCCAGCGAGCGTCGAGCATTATCCGCACCGCCCGACTTCCGCCGATCTGATCGGCCACGCACACGCGAGCCCATCGATCCGC
>CAMAVY010000267.1 GCA_945861675.1 Klebsiella pneumoniae
TGAAGGCTGGCGGGCCCTGCTGCTTCGCGAAATGGCGTGTGACGTCCACCGCGCGACGGCCGTGCAAATGCGCTGAATAACATCCGTCCTTGTCACGTCCGAAAGTCGGCTTCCGAAGGCGGGCCCCGGCAATCACCCGGCGTGCAGCGAGAATCCATCGCGCGCCACGGTGAAGGGTTTCGGTACGGTGGACGGCGACCTCGGGGCGGCCGCCACCGCGCGCTTCAGTGTCAGCGCCTTGCGTCCTGCATGCGGCCTGACGGCGATCCGGTACTGAATCGACGCCGCGCGACAAGAAATCGAGCTGATCGGCTGAATGGCAAGCCCTGCGATCAAGCGCAGCCGCAGCAGCGCAACGTTGTTGGTGTGATGGCAGGACACGAGCCTTGCGCGCGCAGCGTCGCATTGTTCTGCCAACTCATTGCGCCGCCGCAGTGGATTGTTTCCCTGCGCCGATGTTGCGCGCCAGAAACGCAAGCACCTGCTCGTACATGGCGCGGCGGCGCGCCTGGTTGAGGAAACCGTGGCCCTCCTGATCCTCCTCGATCCATGCGACCTGCCTGCCAGCATCCTGCAACGCCGAACGCATACGACGCGCATGCTCAATCGGCGCGCGGCGATCCAGTCTGCCGTGAATCAGCAGCACGTCTGCATGGACTCGTCCGGCCTGCGCGACTGGCGAACGCGCCACCAGCTGCGCAGGATCGTTGCCCAGCGCGGCCTCCAGGTAAGCACGGCCGTTCTGCATACGGGGGACGTCGCCGCTGTTGTACATGAGCGGCAGATCGTAGACGCCCGCATAGCCAATTGCGCAGCGATACAGATCGGGTTCGCGCACAACGCCCATCAGCGCCGAATAGGCGCCGAAGCTGGCGCCGAAGATGCAGATGCGCTTGGGATCGGCCAGCCCCTTCGCAATGGCCCAGCGAGTAGCGTCGCTGATGTCGTCCTGCATCCTGGCGCCCCACTCGCGTGCGCCGGCGGTGCGGAAGTCAGAGCCGAAGCCGTCTGATCCACGGAAGTTCACCTGTAACACGGCGTAGCCGCGATTAGCCAACAGCTGTACCTCCGGATCGAAGCGCAGGCGGTCACGTATGCCGTAGGGCCCGCCGTGCGGCAGGACAACCATCGGCAGTCCCGTACGTGGTCTGCCGACGGGAAACGTGATGTACGAATTCAGTGGCATGCCATCGCGGGCTTTCAGGCGCAGTGGCTGCATCTCGGCCAGTGCCGCGCCGTTGAGTCGTGGACGGCTCTTGAGCAACGCGCGAACCTCGCGAGAGATGAAATCAACCAGGAAGAACTCCCCAGGCTTGCGATCGCTGCTGACAAATGCAATTGCCTTGCGACCATCCGCCGAGAAGCTCGTGAAAAGCACATCGGCCTGCAGCTGCAACTGCAACTGCAATGCGCGGTGCAGTGCGGCGATCGGCTGCTTTGCATCGAGGTAGAAGTACTCAGGAAAGTGCTGCTCGTAGCGCACGCCCCACAGCGGCCCGTCGTCCAGCGAATACAGCGCTTCTTCGACGTCCGCATGCTCGTGCCGGAACAGCACTTTGGTTGGCGACGCGCTGGTCCCCGCAGCCGGCGTCGCAAGTGTCCGAATGTCGACCTGCGCCAGGCCCGTGATCGCCTCGCTGCGGTCCAACACATGCCAGATATTCGGATCTGCTGTGTCGCGAAGCGGAACCAGCGGCAGATCCTGGCCGGGTTCGGTTTGCACGACCAGCGTCCAACCGCCCTCAGGTTTACGTCGATACAGCTGCGCGGTGTCGTTGCCGGCACGTCCGTAGGTGAAGACGAGACGGCCGCCTCGATCCACGATGACCTGGCTGTTGGGGTTCGGGGCGGTGTCGACGTCGCGCAGCTTGCCTGTGTAGATGTTCATCCGGTGCACGGCGGTGAAGCCGTTCACGCGCCAGGGATGCGTGGCAATCAGTACCTCATCTATGCCTTCCTCGTTCTGCAGCGTATGCAGCAGTTCAGCAGACGCATACTCGTCCCCACGCACTTTCATGTGCGTGCTGGTCGACATCTGCCCGGCCCGATAGCCGTACAGCAGCTGCCTGCGCGATCCGTCGGCGTCAATGCCAACGAGTTCACCTGTGCTGGCGCGCGAGTAGTTGAACGCATCGTCCTGCGAGGGCTCGATCAACAACCTGTCATTGCGTACCCAATGCACGTTCAGGATTCCCTCGCGGCTGCCGAACGCCGTTCTGCTCATCGGGTGCAGATCGGCCAGTCGCAGCACGACCAGGGACTCGCGGTCTTCAAACGGCGCAATCAACGCGAGATAGTCTGCCCCTGGGCTGATCCTTGCCGTGCCGTACTCCGGGTCGTCAATGAAGTAGCCGACCGGGAGCTCAGGCGGGATCGGCACGCCGACCGGTGGTGTGTGCGCGGCGCTTGCGCTACTGCATGTGTCGCGGCGAGCAGCAGCGCTGTGCAGAGCGCCAGCCGTGTGATGGTTCTTTGCGTGGGGCTTGGCACGGGACGGCTCCTTCTTCCCAGTTTCACCGTTCGCTCTGAATTCGGCCCGTTCACTCAGGGCCGTTCAATGCGGGCCCATGAAGTGTGCATTGCCATCACCATGCGCTTCCACCTGCCTGCGCTGAACATCGGGCCTGCAGTGCGCGCACGCTGTCCTGCGGTACCGTGCCGACACCCTGCGCCATCGCTGCAGATCTGGAACGGCTGACCTGTTCGTGAACGTCGTTCATCCAGCGAACATTGCAAGGGCGAAGAGCAGTTGCCGCACGACGCTTTGAAGCACTGTCCGGAAACCCAGGGTGGCGATGCGCGTCCCGTGATCCGAACGCACCGGTTGCGTTGGCCTGGCGGCACGGTGGTAGGGATGGACGGACAGGCGTCGATCATGCGTGCTGATCACATCGCGTGCGTTGTCCGCCTGCAGCAGCGTGTTGCTGGCAGCATGCACCGCGAGCGCCAGCGAATTGCGCAGGCCATGGGCGAGCGCCGCGATGGGACGCTGCTGCGGCTGGCGCAGATGCGCCGATGAGGCAGCTTGAACTGCCGATGCAAGCCACAGCAGGATGCGCATGCGTGTGTCGGCGAGGCTCCAGGCCACCGCACCGCCTGAGGCGCCAGCGCCGATGATCAGCACGTCTACGGGAGCGTTGGCGGGGGTCGGCATGCGCAGGCTGGAGCAATCGGGCCAGCGATGTTATGCATGCCGGGTCGGCTGGGGCTATGCGCAGATGCATGCGATAGGGGTATGGCAGCGCGAGCAATCAGAATTTGACAGCGTGAGGTCATGTCGCGCAGGTTGGCCGGCTGACGTTTGAACTGATCCTCTGGAGACGCCCATGAAGTCCCCCATCTGCGACATGCTTGGTATCGAGTTCCCATTGATTGCCTTTACGCACTGCCGCGATGTGGTGGTCGAAGTATCGAAGGCCGGCGGCATGGGTGTGTTGGGTGCCGCGGGGCACAACGCCGAGTCGCTGGAGATCGAGCTGCGCTGGATCGACGAACACATTGATGGCAAGCCCTATGGCGTGGATCTCATTGCGCCGACCAGCCTCGCGGTCAGCGACGACGACACGGCAGAAACCACACTGGCACGCGTGCCGGAAGAGCATCGCGACTTTGCGCGCAACATTCTGGCGCAGCATCAGATCGATACCAGTGACGTATACGAGAACCAGCGCGGCGGTGGTGGTGGGTTTCTTACTGCCAACCGTGCCACCAGCATCATCGATGTGGCGTTTGCGCATCCGATCAAGCTGATCGCCAACGCGCTGGGTGTGCCGCCGCGGTACATGCTGGAAATGGGCAAGGCGCGCGGTGTTGCCGTGGCTGCGTTGGTCGGCGCGAAGGAACACGCCATGAAGCAGGTGGATGCCGGCGTGGACATTCTCGTTGTCGCGGGCAGCGAAGCCGGCGGTCACACGGGCGAAGTGGGCACACTGGTGCTGGTGCCGGAAATCTGTGATGCCGTGAAGGGCCGCAACGTTGCGGTGCTGGCCGCGGGCGGCATTGTGACCGGCCGCCAGATGGCTGCCTGCATGGCCATGGGCGCGCATGGCGCGTGGACGGGTTCGATGTGGTTGACCACCAGCGAAGCCGAAACCTCGCCGGTGGTGAAAGAGAAATACATGCAGGCATCGTCGCGCTCGACAGTGCGTTCGAAGTACCGCACCGGCAAACACTCGCGCCAGCTGCGTTCACCCTGGACGGATGCCTGGGAATCGGATGAGGCACCCGATGCACTGCCGATGCCGTTGATGTCGCTGATCAGCGAGCCTGCATTGCGCAAGGTGATCAAGCTTGCCGAGGGCGGGCACCCGGGTGCGCGCCAGCTGGCCACCTATTTCGTGGGCCAGGGTGTGGGCCTGATGAACAGCATTCAGGACACCCGCACGGTGGTGCGCGAATTCATGGAGGACTATCTCGCCGCGGTTGAGCGTCTGTCGGGCACGGTGCAGGACTGAACGTGGTCGCGTCTTGTGGCGCGGCCGCGCACCGTTGGACGGTTCGGCCGCGGGCCTGCGCCGCGTCAGTCGAAGCTGTCGGTCAATGGTTTGCTCAAGACTTCGAACTGCAGATCAGCGCGTTGCGGCTCGCCGAAGCGGGCGTCGCCATAGGGAAAGGGTTTGCGGATGCCGGTGCGCACATAACCCCGGCGTTGGTACCAGGCCAGCAGTTCAAGGCGCTGCGTAATCACGGTCATGTGCATCGCCTGGCTTTGCCAGTGCTCAATTGCCCAGCGCTCCGCGGCGCTGAGCAGTTGGCGGCCGAGCCCCTGGGCCTGAATGGTGGGTTGCACGGTGAGCATGCCGAGATAGCAGCCAGTTCCGGTACGTTCGAGATGCACGCAGGCAATGGGCAGGCCCGTCGGTGCGTGCAGCAGGATGGTGTTGTCAGGTGTCGCAAGGGTCTCCAACAGGCGCTCGGCATCGACACGTTGACCATGCAGCAGGCTCGCTTCAGTCGTCCAACCGGCGCGGCTGCTGTCGCCGCGATACGCCGAGTTGACCAGCGCCACGAGTGCCGCGACGTCGGAAGTTTGCGCGGCGCGTAGTGCAAGGGATTGCGGCATTGAAGTGTTACGTGGTGAACGCGTGGGTGATACTCGGTGACGGAACGGGTGCGCTTCAACACCCGCAAATGCAATCGCAGTCGAAACAGAATCGTTGGCGCTGAGCAAAGGGGGAAGTGATGAGTATTCATGTCGTGTACCCGGTCATCCGTTGGCCAGACAACCTGAACATTGAGACCGAGGCGCTGGGCGCCGGTGTCACGCCGCACTTCTTTCAGAACCTGCGCGATGTGACCGACGATGTCTGGGCCATGGCTGACGGCATTGTTGGTGGGCCTGATCTTCCGGACGAGATCATTGCCAGGATGCCGCGCTGCCGTGTGCATGTGCGTCCGGCCGTGGGCTTCGACAACATCGATATCGCGCGCTGGGGCCGGCACGGCATTCCGGTGTGCAACACGCCCGACTACGGCACGATGGAAGTGGCCGACCATGCCATGGCGCTGATGCTCACGCTCATGAAGAGCATTGCATTTCACGATGAGCGCTTGCGCGAAGACCCGAAAGGCAACTGGTTGCCGGCGCTCAATCCATTCGGTAAGCGCTTGTCCATCTGCACCTTCGGCATTGTGGGACTGGGCCGCATCGGCACGGCGGCAGCGCTGCGCGCGAAGGCGTTTGGCATGAATGTGGTGTTCTACGACCCGTTCAAGCCCAACGGTTCCGATCTGGCGCT
>CAMAVY010000268.1 GCA_945861675.1 Klebsiella pneumoniae
TTGTCCATCATGCCGCGCACGCGGGTGTGCGCGGGTGGGTCGTTGGTCACCAGCGTGTCGACCATCGGCAGCAGCGTGCGGCGAATACGCACTGCCTCCTCTGGCGGCGGCCGCAGGCCGTCGACGGTCTGGCTGCCATGGCTGCGGAACAGGTCGGTGTTGCGCAGGATTTCCCGCATCAGCTCGTAGTCGCCGCACACCCAGAAACCTGCGCGCGCGTCGAAATACAAAGGCGCCGCGTGCAGCTGCGCGTAATACGGATACGGGCAGGCGTGCACTTCGGCATCGACGATGGATGGCGTGTTCGTGGCGCCGGGTGTTGTGGTGTCAGTCGGCATGCGCAGCTTCAGGCGATTCGTGGATCGACAAGAATCTTCACTTCCTCAGGCGCGCTCGCCAGGCGCTCGAATGCGCCTGCGAGACCGCTGAGCCCTACCGTTGCGGTGTGCAGGGCGCGCACCTGCACGCGACCGTCGGCGAGCATGGCCTGCGCAACGTCGAACTCATGGCGCTCGTAGCCCAGTGATGTCACCAGCCGGATCTCCTTCATCAGCCACTCGGCAATGTTCACCTGCGAGGGCGCGGACGGCACGCCGACCAGCGAGACCACGCCGCCGCGCCGCGTCAGCGACACCGCCTGATGCACGGTCTGCGGTACGCCTGCGCACTCGAACACCACATCGGCGCCGGGTCGACGCAGTTGATCGCGCAGCAGTTCCATGGGCTCCGTTTCACCTGGATCGATGGCGAAGTGCGCGCCGAGCGTGCTGGCCAGCTTGCGTCGTGCCGGCTGCGGCTCGATGACGACCAGCGTGCCGGCGCCCGCGGCGCGCGCGCACTGCAGTACCAGTTGCCCGATCGGCCCGCCGCCGATGATTACGACCAGATCGCCCATGCGGATCGGCGTGCGCCGGACCGCGTGCGCTGCGATGGTCAGCGGCTCGAGGATGGCGGCATCGGCGTCCGACAGCGCACCGAGCACCGGAAAGAGTCGCGCTGCGTCGATGGCAATGGCGCTGGCGAAACCACCGTGGGTAGCCGCCATCTGGCCCACGCCGATCATGCCGAAGAACACGGTTTCGCAGTGGGCTGCATCGCCCGAGATGCAGGTGGCGCACTGTCCACAGGCGGCAGCTACGCCCACGCCGACGCGATCGCCTTCTTTTACGTGTTGCACGCCCGACCCGTTGGCCGACACATGCCCCACCCATTCATGGCCGCAGATGGCGGGGTTGTAGGGATCGCCGGAGAGATAGGCGTGCACGTCGGTGCCGCAGATGCCGCAGTAGGAGATCTGCACGACGGAGCGCCCGGCGCTGGGCGCAGGCTCCGGGAACTCGCGCAATTGCACGATCCTCTGACCGGTGACGAGTCCAACCTGCATGGGGCTTGAGTCCTGTGGCGCTAGGCGTCGTCTGTGCTTGCCCGATCTTCGGGGCCGGTTGAGGGAGCCGCTCGTTCGTGCAGATTGCACATGGCTCAAAAACAGACAGACCTGATGGTTTTACAGCGCGGCTGTTGTAGAAGATCGACCTGTCGTAGTCAATCTGGGACCGATACCTGTCGGGTGCTGGCAAAAGGCTGAAAGAATGCTGACAGTTAGTCTATGCGCCTTGACGCCGTCGCGCGCAGGCTGGTTACAATCCCGGCGCATCTGACTGTTTTCGGTCGGCCTCGCTGCTTGCGCGGCCTGATGCGCGTTTTCCTAGTTTTTCCATGTCCGGCTCATGACACCCGCTCGCTTGTCGGGGGACAACCGCTGCAGGTGCCATAGCCCGTCTGTCTTCGCCCCTTTTCGTTCATCTCTGCCGGGAGTGGATCTTTGACCACAATCGATAAATCGGTGCTGCTCGACCTGCACCGCCGCATGGTTCGCATACGCATATTCGAAGAAGCAGCAGGCAAGCTTGCCGAGGACGGCAAGATCCCTGGCGCGTTGCACCTGTATGTGGGTGAAGAGGCGGTCGCGTCCGGCGTGATGGTGCATCTGAGCGATAAGGACCAGATCACCAGCACACACCGTGGCCACGGCCACCTCATCGCCAAAGGCGGCGAGTTCGGCCCGATGTTCGCAGAGCTGTTCGGCAAGGCCACCGGCTACTGCAAGGGCAAGGGCGGCAGCATGCACATCTGCAACATGGAGCTGGGCATGCTGGGTGCCAACGGCATCGTTGGCGGCGGGCCGCCGATTGCTGTCGGTGCGGCGTTCTCCAACAAATTCCGGGGCACGCGTGATGTGGCCTGCACGTTCTTTGGCGATGGCGCCAGCAACGAAGGCTCGTTCCACGAAGCGGCGAACATGGCGGCACTGTTCAAGCTGCCTATCGTGTTCGTGTGCGAGAACAACGGCTTCGGCGAATACACGAAGCAGTCGAATCACCAGGCCATCGTCGACGTGGCGGACCGCGCGTCGGGTTACGGCATGCCCGGCGTCATCGTCGATGGCATGGACGTGATGGCGGTGTACGAGGCGGCGGGCGAAGCCATTGAGCGCGCGCGCAGAGGTGAAGGCCCGACGCTGCTCGAGTGCAAGACTTATCGCTTCTACGACCATGTGGGCGTGCGCGGCATGGGACTTTCCTATCGTTCGGACGACGAGGTCGAACGCTGGCGCCAGCGCGACCCGATCAACCTGTTCGAAGCCCGGCTGGCAGATCAAGGCGTGCTCACTGCAGCAGAAGCCGCCAAAGTGCATGCCGAAGTCGCAGCCGATGTGGCCGAGGGCACCAAGTTTGCGATCGACAGTCCGTTTCCGGACGTCGCTTCGTTGATGGATGACGTTTACTACGTGGCGCCTTCGGCGTCTGCGCGGAGGAATGGTTGATGAAAGCTCCAGCGAAGAAAGCCGCAACTGGCGCGCGCAAACTACCTTACGTCGCTGCGATCACCGAAGGTGTCCGGCAGGTCCTGCTGGAGCAGGACAACTCCTTTGTCGCGGGCGAAGACGTTGCCGGTGCCGGCAGTGTGTTCGGCTACTACCGCGGGCTGCTTGAAGAGTTTGGTCCGCGTCGCATCATCGATACGCCCATCTCCGAGGAAGCCATCATCGGTCTGGGTGTCGGCGCTGCTGCCACCGGTCTGCGTCCCATCATCGACCTGATGTTCATGGACTTCATGGGCGAGTGCATGGACGAGATCAGCAACCAGATGGCGAAGATGCGCTTCATGTTCGGCGGTTCGGCGCGTCTGCCGATCACTGTGCTGACCATGGCGGGCGCCGGCATGTCGCTGGCGGCGCAGCACTCGCAGAGTCTTGAAGCCTGGCTCGCGCATCTGCCCGGCGTGAAGGTCGCCATGCCGTCTACGCCCTACGATGCGAAGGGTCTGATCATTGCCGCGTCGCGCGATGACAACCCGGTGTTCATTGTGCTGAACAAGACGTCGCTCGCGCTTCAAGGCGAGGTGCCCGAAGAGGCCTACGAAGTGCCGCTGGGCAAAGGCAAGGTCGTGCGCGAAGGCAAGGACCTGACCATTGTTGCCGTGAGTCGCATGGTGCACGAAGCCGTGAAGGCCGCCGACATCCTGGCCCAGTCCGGTGTGGAAGTGGAAATCATCGATCCGCGCACCATTCAGCCGTTCGATCTGGATATCGTGCTGGAGTCCGTGCGCAAGACGCACCGCGCGATGGTGGTTCACGAGGCGGTGCGTTTCGGCGGTTTCGGTGGTGAGGTAGTGGCGCAGATTCAGGAACACGCGTTCGATTGGCTGGATGCCCCTGTTGCCCGCGTCGGCGCGCCGTTCACCCCCGTGCCGTACAGCCCTGTGCTGGAGAAGGCGTGGATGCCGAACGCGGACAAGATCGTTGCTGAAGTGCGCCGCACCATTGGCATAGGTTGAAAGCGCGCTTGGGGTTGAAAGCGCGCTTGGGGTTGAAAGCGCGCTTGCCGGTGCCCGTGTGGTCGTCGTTTCAACGGCTCGGCCTGTGACCACCGCACGTGTCGGTTTCGTTGCCAACCCCGCCTCCGGCAAGGATGTGCGGCGGTTGGTTGCGCGTGCGTCGGTGTTCAACAACCAGGAGAAGCGCGCCATTCTCCGGCGCGCCATGGTGGGTGCCATCGCGGCCGGCGCCAACGAGTTCGTGCTGGTGCCGGACAGCCATGGCATCGCCAAGTCCGCAGCAGAAGAATTCCACGATCAGGTCACCGTAACGCTGCTGGAAGGGCCGGAGACGGGCAGTGCCATCGATACGGTGCGTGGCGCCAAAGCGCTGCAACAGGCGCAGTGCGGTGCCGTGATCACGCTGGGCGGCGACGGGACGAACCGTGCCTTTGTGCTGGGTTGGCCAGATGTGACGCTGATGCCGGTTTCCACGGGCACGAACAACGTTTTTCCTCGCCTCGTCGAAGGCACGGTGGCCGGTGCAGCTGCGGGGTTGGTTGCGAGCGGGCGTATTGCGCACGCCGCCGCGACCACCCGTGTGAAGTGTGTGCGCGTGCAGATCGATGGCGAGGCCGATGATCTTGCGCTTATCGATGCCGTTGTGGTTGAAGCGGACTTCGTCGGGTCACGTGCGCTCTGGGAAGCGGATCGCCTGCAGCTTGCCATCCTCACGCGCGCCGAGCCTGCGTCGGTGGGCGTGTCGTCGATTGGCGGCCTGCTGGCACCGATTGCAGACGCTGACGAAGCGGGGTTGTTCCTTCAGTTGGGCAAGACGGGCGTGCGCGTGCTGGCACCCATCGCGCCAGGCAGTTACTCGCCGGTGCATGTTGTGTCGCACCGGCGCCTCGCGTTGGGCGAGAAAATCCACGTGCAGGGTCCCTGTGTGCTGGCCTTCGATGGTGAGCGCGAGCGCGTGTTGAAACGTGGGCAGTCTGCGTGGCTGCGCGTGGAACGCGATGGGCCTTTTGTTATCGACGCCGCTGCGGCGCTGAGCATTGCAGCGAAGCTCGGTCTGTTTACGCAAGTTTCCGGAGGATGCGATGCCGGTTGAGGTTTACCTGGTCAAGGTTGGCATGACCATGACTGAGGGCGTGATTGAGCAGTGGTATGTGGCCGATGGCGACAGCGTGGAAAAGGGCCAGATGCTGTATGCCCTCGAAACGGAAAAAGTGAACCTGGATGTCGACGCAGACGCGACGGGCGTAGTTCGGCATGCCATTGCAGCGGGGGTCACTGCAGAGCCCGGAGATGTGGTGGGCTACATCTATCTGCCCGGTGAAGTTGTTCCGGATGCAGTAGACGGTGGCGCCGACGGCGCTGCTTCGGCCGCCGCCCCGGCCGACGATAGTGGTGCTGAAGATGAGGAAGTGGCGGCAGCCGACGAACCCGCCGCTGCGATCGAGCGCGATCCCTCCGGCCGGATGTTCGTATCGCCGATTGCGCGGCGCCTCGCACGCGAGCGCAATGTCGATCTGACATTGCTGGCTGGCACGGGCCCGAACGGACGCATCATTGAAGCGGACGTGGTGTTGGCAGCACAGCGCATGCCGGCCGACATTGATTTCCGTTCGTCACCCGCAGCGCGACGGTTGGCGCGTGAACTGGGTGTTGGTCTGCATCAGGCCGAGGGCACAGGCCCTGGCGGGCGCATTACCCGGCAAGACATTCAGCTGGCCGCCGCGTCCGCGCGGCGTGCACCTGCTGCTACACCTGCAGCGGCAACTCCGGCGCCAGCACCCGCGGTGGCTGCTGCTCGGCC
>CAMAVY010000269.1 GCA_945861675.1 Klebsiella pneumoniae
GGCCAACCCAACATGTCGATGTCCCTGATCTGGGAAGACTACGACCTGCTGAAAGTTTCAGCTCGCCAGGCGGCCAGCGTCCTTGCGCAACATCACGCGGCCGAGGCACTGACGCGCGCACAGCAGTTCGAAGCGTTTCATCAGATGTCTGCATTCATCGTGCACGACATCAAGACAGTCGTGGCTCAGTTGTCGCTGCTGGTCAAGAACGCGGAAAAACACAAGACAAATCCGGCCTTCATTGAAGACATGCTCGCCACCTCCGACCACGCCGCACGGCGCATGCAGAAGTTGCTTGACCAGTTGCGCGACCCGAAGCCGGAGTTCGGAAATCAACGCATCGACTTGCGCGTTGTCGCTGAACGAGCGATCGCCCGTCAGCAGAAGGGGCGCCCGATTCCGGCCTTCGACGAGTACCCGATAACGCCTCTGCTCGTGCAGGCCAACTAAGAACAACTGTGCAACGTCATCAGTCACATTCTCCAGAACGCCCAGGAAGCCACGCCCGACACAGGCAGTATTACGGTTTCACTTGAGTCTGACTCCAGGCATCGCTCGGTGCGCATCGAAGACACCGGCACAGGCATGACAGACGCATTCATTCGTGATCGACTGTTCAGTCCATTCGACTCAACCAAAGGCGTGACAGGCATGGGCATCGGGGTCTATCAGAGTCGCCAGTTCCTTCGCTCAGTCGGCGGTGACCTGCGCGTGACCAGCACACCGGGTCACGGCTCGTGCTTCGTCCTGACCGTACCCGTTCCGAAGACTATGCAATCCACAACCGAGGCCCAAGCATGAGCGCCCCAGCATGAGCAACGACGGGCAACGTCGACTTCTGATCATCGAGGACGACCCGGGCCTGCAGAGTCAGATGCGCTGGTGTTTCGACGCCGCGATTGAAGTGTCCGTGGCGACCGACTTCGACAGCGCAATCACAGCCTTTCGTCGTGAAGCACCGCAGGTAGTCACGCTGGATCTCGGCCTGCCGCCTGATCCTGGCGGCGCCAGTGTTGGCTTTGCCTTGCTCAGCGAACTACTGCGCCTCGACTCACGCGCCAAGATCATTGTGATCACCGGGCGCGAAGAACACGAACACGCCGTCAACGCCGTGGCCAAGGGCGCCTACGACTTCTATCAGAAGCCTGTTGAAGCCGACACGCTGACATTCGTTGCTGATCGCGCATTCCGCCTGTTGGAGCTCGAACGCGAGAACGAGCGCCTGCAACTGATGGGTGGTGGTTCGCGGCTCGCCGGGATCATTGCAACAAGCCCCGTGATGATGAGTGTGTGCCGCATCGTAGAACGCGTTGCACCAACCAGCGTCACCACGCTTGTGCTTGGCGAGACCGGCACCGGCAAGGAAGTCATCGCGCGCGCAATTCATGGTTTGAGTACGCGCGTACAACAACCCTTCGTTGCACTGAATTGCGCGGCAATTCCCGAAAATCTGCTTGAAAGCGAGCTGTTCGGCTACGAGAAAGGTGCCTTCACAGGCGCGACCGCACAGAAGAAGGGTCGCATTGAGCATGCGCACGGCGGAACACTGTTCCTGGACGAAATCGGTGACATGCCGCTGTCGCTGCAGACCAAGATGCTGCGCTTTCTGCAGGAGCGCGTGGTGGAACGCGTAGGTGGCCGCGACTCCACGCCCGTCGATGTGCGCGTGCTGTGTGCAACGCACCGTGACCTGCAGAAGATGATTGCCGAGGGCTCATTTCGCGAAGACCTGTACTACAGGATCAGTGAAATCACGATCAAGCTGCCTGCCGTGCGCGAGCGCGAGGGCGACATACTGCTGCTCGCCAACACCACTCTTCGGCGCTTCTGCAGCGAGCTGAACAGGTCCGCGCTGAAGTTCGCAAGTGACGCGGTCTCGGCCATGGAGCAATGGCGCTGGCCCGGCAACGTGCGCGAGATGGAGAACCGGATTAAGCGTGCCGTTGTCATGGCCGACGGCCTGCTGGTGTCTGCAACAGACCTGGAGCTGGCCACATCCACGGGCGAGCCAATGCCGTTCAACCTGCGTGAAGTGCGCGACCTGGCGGAACGTCAGGCCGTGCTGCGCGCATTGTCGAGCGCAACCAACAATGTTGCGCAGGCCGCACGTCTGCTCGGCATCACGCGGCCCACGCTGTACAGCCTGATCAATCGGTTCCAGATCGAGATTCAGGATTGATCGTGGTGATCTGCTGATCGCAATGCTCCAGTTACACACTTGATCGCGGCAACTCAGGTACTCGCATGCAGCAGGCAGAGCGCAGGAACGTCCTCGTCACCGGTGGCACCGGCTATATCGGCAGCCACACGACGGTGCAGCTTATCGACGCGGGCTACTTTCCAATCATCGTCGACAATCTATCCAACAGTTTTCCCGAGTCGCTCAACGCGGTCGCCGAAATCACCGGCATCACGCCCGCGTTCTATCAGGCCGATATCGCGGACCGCGACCGCATGACGCAGCTGCTGACCGAGCACAACGTGCAGGCAGTACTGCATTTCGCTGGCTACAAGGCCGTCGGTGAATCCAACAGCCGCCCGCTCGACTACTACGACAACAACCTGACCGGCACCATCCGCCTGCTGCAGGCAATGTCCGACGCAAATGTACGAACACTTGTGTTCTCTTCTTCGGCAACGGTGTACGGCGATCCGGCGCGCGTGCCGCTGGACGAATCGAGCCAACTGCATGCCACCAATCCGTACGGGCGGACCAAGCTCTTCATCGAAGAGATGCTGCGTGACCTTTCGGCCTCTGATCCGCAATGGCGGATATCGCTGCTGCGCTACTTCAATCCAGTTGGCGCTCACCCAAGTGGTCTGATGGGCGAGGATCCGCAGGGCACCCCAAACAACCTGCTGCCTTACATTGCGCAGGTCGCGTGCGGCCGCCGGACAAGCCTGAGTGTGTTCGGCAACGACTATCCGACTTCCGACGGCACAGGCATCCGCGACTACATCCATGTACAGGATCTGGCGCGCGGACATCTGGCAGCGCTGCGGTTTCTGCAGCGGCGCGAAGGCATTCATGTGCACAATCTCGGTACAGGCCGCGGCTACAGCGTGCTGGAGGTCGTCGCCGCGTTCGAACGTGCAAGCGGCCGGCCGGTCCCCTACCAGGTGTCGGACCGCCGCCCAGGCGATATCGCCGCCTGCTGGGCCGACACGGCTAAAGCGGCCCAGGAACTGAATTGGCGTGCAGATCTGGACCTGGACGCGATGTGCAAAGACGCATGGCGCTGGCAGGAACGGAACCCCAACGGTTTCAGGCAGTAGCAGCGCGCAATCCAGCGCAGGCATAACGCCTGCACCATCGCCGCGCCCGTATACTCGCGCCGCTTTTTGCAAGCACCGGAGGGGTGGCTGAGCGGTCGAAAGCACCGGTCTTGAAAACCGGCGTGTCGAAAGGCACCGAGGGTTCGAACCCCTCCCCCTCCGCCATTTACTATGTAAGATGTTGTTCTATAACAATAAATTTATGTCCTTCTGCCTACATCTCCACCTACCTATCAATTGCAAGCTCGCTGGCGCTGCTTCGCCTCATTCGACGACCGATGCGCGCTTGCCTTGATGGCCAACGAATTAGATCGACTCGGTGACTCAGCCGGGAGCACCATCTGCCAGTCCGGGGTGGGTGCCTAACGGCTTACGATCCGCCGGGCCAAGGGGCGATGGACAGCCCCGCTATTCCGGCAGCCGGCCGACAGGTTCACGCTGCGCAGCCGACCTACGCTGCCTCCTGATGACACTGCACGACCTCACGCGCGGCTTCGTGCTCGTCGCCTTCTGCCAGTGCGGCCACAAGGCTGACATGGACCTGCAGGCGCTCGCTGCTGCGAAAGGCTGGGACCTGGACACCACCCAGATCAGGCGCTGCCTGCGGTGTTCACGTTGCGCGTCACGGCAGGTTCAGATCAGGATCGTGTTCGACGGCGGCATCAAGTTCAAACACGAGGGAATGAAGCACTCTGGCGGGACGGCGCAATCGCATTGATCGTGCAGCCAGCGTCGAGTCCGACGGTGCGATTCAGTTGAAACATCGTGCGAGCCTTACAGCACGATGAGCCGAAGTGTTTCCTCGGCACGATGGGCGGCAGCGGGCCGGATGGATCGCTATGCACCCACGCTCATCGTGGACACCTGCGCTATCACCCGCTCACTCAATCGCGCATTCAAGCGTCCACGATCACGCTGAAACAGCGTCCACGATCAGAATGAAATGGGTGGCCACGATCGCTGAAATACGCACCAATGTGTAAAGAAAGCTGACGGTTTGAGTCCTGCGGGTGGTGCGTCTAGGGGCCCTCAATGAGGCGCGGCGGAGGATAGGCCGCACAAACACTCTGCTCATCGCCGACCAAGGTCGGAGTGATGCAGAGCAGCCCTGGCTCGATCTCGAATCGCCTGATGCGCTGGACAGTCTCGGCGCTGCCACGATCCAGTACCGGATCGCCGTCGGGCCGCATGCAGGACGCAAGGCGCTGACGTTGAAGTTGGCGATGCCGAAGCCGGTATCCACGGTACCGAAACCCTTCACGGTCGCACGCAATGGATTCTCGCTCAACGCCGCCGTCGCATTTGCGGCGCACCAGCGCGAGGGCATCGAGCGGCTGTGTCGCTATGTCACCAGGCCAGCGCTCGCGCCCGAACGGCTGAGCACGAATGGTGCGGGGCAGGTGATCTACCAGTTGAAGACACCGTACCGGGACGGCACTACGCACTTCGTGTTCGAGCCGCTGCATTTTCTTGCGCGTCTGGCGGCGTTGGTGCCCAGGCCTCGCGGCAACCTGGTCCGCTACCACGGGATACTCGCGCCGAACGCCAAGCATCGAAGCAGGGTGGTGCCGGCCACGCCGGGGCGAAGGCGTAGCAGCCATGCACACGCCCGCGCGCAGGCGCTTGGTAGAACCCAGCCCGAACGCGATCAACACCCACCTACCGCTCCGATGACCTGGATGGAACGACTGCGTAGGGTGTTCGCGATTGATCTCAGCGCGTGCCCGCACTGCGGCGGCCGGCTGCGCGTCATCGCCGACGTGACGAGGCCGGACGTGATTCAGCGCATCCTGGAACACGTCGCGAACCAGCAGGGGCCGCCAGATCTCAGCCCGAGCCGGTCCTCGCGCACCATTCACTGAGGTCCAAGGGGCCGCGGGGTCTCCAGACTCGTCCGCAAGAACTGCAACTTCCGCATCGACGATGCCGGGTGTGCGTGTTCTACCATCGCCAGCGTCAGCCTGTTGCGTAGCCTCACCGGCTGCAGGCGTTCGACCACTGCAGTTGGCTGCCCAGCGGCTCGCGGAGTACTCGGCACATCTTGCACAGACGCCGTTTGAAATACTTATGCTCTGCGCCAGATCTCTTCCATGGTGCGAACGAAGTCAGTGACGTGCTCGAGCACGTCTCGGCAGACGATGCGGTCCCAGGCGTTGTCCGCCAGCGGGTAGGGAAAGACGTCGAGGTTGTGGATCAGGTCGGCGTTGGAGCCGGCGGTTTTCAAGATAGTTGTCGCCTCGAAGGGTGAATCAAGCTGCGGCTTTGTTGGGTTCTGCCTCCTTGAGTTTTGAGTGATCAGGGTTGAGGTGAACGGCATCGATGAAGCGCCAGTTGCGGGTCTGCTGTGACCAGCGTGTTG
>CAMAVY010000270.1 GCA_945861675.1 Klebsiella pneumoniae
GGCCAACAGGGCCAACAGGGCCAACAGGGCCAACAGGGCCAACAGGGCCAGCGAACGCAGCCGATCAAGAGCTGGCCCGCGCCGCATCGACAGCGCTGCCGAGGGCAGAAGACTCCGCAGACTTTGCATCGACCTTCGTGCGCTATCCACGGCCGCTCGCACCGGCGACCTACTGGAACGCGCTTGCGCGCTGCCAGACCGGTGCCCGCTGGCAGCGCCCTGGTGCATTCGCAGGGGGTCTCGGGATCAACGTGAGTGCCTGGCGCCGCTGGGGCGGCAGCGATTACGCGCCGACTGCCGACCGCGCGACACGCGAACAGCAGATCGAGATCGCCAATCGCATCTCGACTCAGGGACATGTGCAGCGCGATGGCAGTCGCATACCACCCGCAGGCTTCGCGCGTTGAAACTGCGTTGCGCACTTGCCGCAGCCGCAATGGCAGCTGTTCGTTGCAGACAGTCTGTTGCACGCGAAATTCGCGCCCGGCCAGCGCGGCCGTGCCGTTCGCGAGTTGCAGATGCTGCTCGGCGTTCGCACCGACGGCGTGTACGCACGCAGCACGGCTGACGCCCATGCCGCAGCGCTGGCACAACGCGACCTCCTTGCGAACAGCGCGCCGCGCGAGGCTTCGCCCGCTGGCATCGCCGACGTGCCGGCCATCGCAGTTGATGCCACAACGACGGCGACGAGCGCTGTGCCGTTGAACAGGCCGGCCGATCCAAGTGCTGCAAGTGCGGACACACCTTGAGCCACCTCCGAAGTCGACGCGCGCGCACACACCTCTGAGCCGACGGGTGATGTTGGCCTCGACGCTGGGCACCCAGCGTTTCCAGAGGCTGCACCAGGCCACACTTCAGACGACGCAAAAACACCTTGATCACAACACCACCAACGTCACGCGCCGAGCTTCGTTGGTTGCAGCGCTGTTCGTCTGCATGGCGTGCACACGGCCGACGGTGTTTGCTGATCGCCATGCTAGAACTTCTGATGCACACGGCCGTTGCACAGGCGGCGCCCGAGACTGAACTTCGCTGCCCGGGCGCGGGTGCTGAAATGCCGAGCAGCGGTGTGCCGTGGTGGTCACGCAGCTCAATCGATGTACCGCTGGCTGCGCCGATCTACCCGCCCACACCTGATGTCGATGCAACGCTTGCGTCGCGGTTCGCCGTTGACCCCACGACGACGCGACGCATTGTCGTCTGGGGTGACAGCCATCTTGCATCCGGCGGCATGCTGGACGGCATTGAGCGCGCGTTCGCCCAGCGCGGCGTACAAGTCGCGAGCGCGTTCGTCGCGCCCTACCTCACGCTGCGCGGCGTCAGGCTGCCGGTGCGTGCGCACTGTGTTGGCGGCGCATGGCAGGTCGAGCGTGCATACACGGCAAAGACACCGGTCGCGTTCGGGCCTGCGCTGCTGGCCATGCAGGCACGGGCCACGCCGCGTGAGAGCTACATATGGCTCGACCTTCGCACGCGCGCCGGCGCAGCCGACGTGTTTCGCGCGCGGCTGCACGTTCAAGCCCTGCAATCGAACACGGAGATTGCTGTCAGTTTGAATCAAGGTGGCGAGCGCCGATTTGTGATTGCGCCAGAGCCCGATGCCTATGTGGATCTGCAGTTGCCGCTGAGCCTGCTCGAACAGATCCGCTGGCGCGTGACGCGTGGCACGGTGTCGTTCCATGGCGTTGGCTTGACACGTGTTGCTCGACCGGCCGTGACGATCGATGTGTTCGCGATTCCAGGCGCAACAATCGCTGGCCTCGGCAACAGCGACATGCAGACCTTCGCCGGCTATCTGGGCCCGCAGGCAGTCGATGCAGTCTGGCTCGAGTACGGCACCAACGAAGCTGCCAACAGTTTCGAGGCACCAGCCTACGAGGCTCAACTCACACGCGTGCTCAGCGGGCTGCGGCTGGTCTATCCAGACGCAGCCTGCTTGTTGATCGGGCCACCGGACCGCGGCTTGTCGGCGAAGGATCGCGGCGACACGCGCCATCCCGGCATCAGCCTCGATGATCCTCGCCACAACGCACGCGTTCACGAGCGCGTGAACGCAATCCAGGCGCGCATCGCCCCTGCGTTCAATTGTTCGCATTGGAACTGGCAGGCGTACATGGGCGGCGTTGGCGCGCAGGCGCGTTGGGCGCAGCTGTCGCCATCAGGAATGGCGCGCGATCAACTGCACCTGTCGCAGAGCGGCTATCGCCAGAGCGGGTTTGCGCTTGCCGCGTTGCTCGGTTGGTCAAACCCAGGCTAGCGCGATTCCCAAGCCTGGTTGCATCGCGAGGGCCGCAGCCTGTACACCTTCCACCTTGCGGCAGACGATGCACTTCTGGCGCAGCTGGGAAGCCAGGTTGGCGCAGCGCCGGCATTGGACCGAATCCGCAGGTGTCCCCGGGGGGACGTTTGAAGCAGAGGGGAATGAATGAACATAAGAAAAAACGGTTCTGCGGTTACGCAGCGAACACTTCGGCTCGCCACTGCACTGTTGTTGGCGCTTCTGCCGGGGCTTAGCGCATCGGCAACTTCGCTGCCGCCCGCGCCTGCGCATCCGCTGCTCGGCGACAACAGCACGGGCGACAACTGGCCTGCCTTCGGTCGCACCTATGGCGAGCAGCACTACAGCCCGCTGACACAGATCGACACGGCCAACGTGAATACGCTGGGGCTCGCGTGGTCATTGGACCTTGGCCCCGGCAACAGCATGACCGGGCCCATCGAAGTCGACGGCACACTGTACATCGCCAGCGCCTACAGCCTTGTACGCGCCATCGATGCCGTGACGGGCAAGGTGCGCTGGCAGTACGACCCGAAGGCACCCGAAGTGTCCGGCGCGAAGCTGCGCCAAGGCTGGGGCAGTCGCGGGATCGCGTATTGGAACGGCAAGGTCTACACAGGCACGCAGGACGGCCGCCTGATCGCGCTGGACATCCGCACCGGCCAACCGGTGTGGAGCGTGATGACAGTGAAGCCCGACGACTATCGCTTCATCAGCGGCGCGCCACGCGTGTTCAACGGCAAGGTGATCATTGGTCACGGCGGCGCCGACGCGGCAGACACGCGCGGCTACGTCACCGCGTATGACGCCGAAACCGGCGCGCAGCGCTGGCGCTTCTTCACGGTGCCCGGACAGCCCGGCGTGGACGACGACGAGACCACACACATGGCGGCCAGCAGCTGGGCCGGTGAGTGGTGGAAGTACGGTGGCGGCGGCACGGTATGGAACGCCATCACCTACGACGAAAACCTGGATCAGATCTATCTCGGCACCGGCAACGGCACGCCCTGGAACCATCGCATCCGCAGCGCGGGCCAGGGCGACAACCTGTTCCTCTCATCGATCGTTGCGCTCAATGCGACGACCGGTCGCTATCGCTGGCACTACCAGACCAATCCTGGCGAGACCTGGGACTACAACGCCGCGATGGACATGCAGCTTGCGCACCTGCTGATCGATGGACGGCCGCGCGACGTACTGATGACAGCGCCGAAGAATGGCTTCCTGTACGTACTGGACCGACACACCGGCGCGCTGATCTCGGCGAAACCTTACGTACCTGTGACCTGGGCCAGCGGCATCGACCTGAAAAGTGGCCGACCGATAGAAGTACCCGGCGCACGTTATCTCGACAAGCCGTTCTTCATCGCGCCCAGCACCTTCGGTGCACACAGCTGGTTGCCGATGGCGTTCAGCACACACACGGGCCTTGTCTACATCCCCGCGCTCGAGCTGGGCGTGATGTTCGATCAGAACGGCGTGCGCCCCGAGCATTGGCGGCGCGCACCAGACAACATCCTCGACACTGGCGCCAATGCCGCGTTCGACTTCAATTCACCGGTAGACAGTGCATTGGTGGCATGGGATCCGGTCACGCAAACGCCACGCTGGCGCGTGACCACGCGTGGCTTCATGGCTGGCGGCGTCATGGCGACTGCAGGCGGACTGGTGTTCCAAGGTCAGGTAGACGGCAGCTTCAACGCCTACGCAGACGACAGCGGTAAACAGTTGTGGCGCTTCGACGCACAATCACCCGTGATGGCGCCGCCGATCACCTACACCGTGAATGGCCGGCAATACGTCACTGTGCTCACAGGGCTCGGCACAGCGGGCGCCTTCAACGGCCCGTTCCTGGAACGCTTCGGGCTCGATCCGCGCAAGCAGGCGCGGCGCGTGCTCACCTTCGCGCTGGGCGCAACCACGCCGCTGCCGCCGACACAGCGCGGCAAGGTCGAGATTCCCGCTGATCCTGACTATCGAACGGACAAGGACACTGAGGCGCGCGGCTTTCTGGTGTACGCGCCACGCTGCGGCATCTGCCACGGTGCCAATGGCATTGCGGTGGGCGTTGCGCCAGACCTGCGCGCATCACTGATCGTGCGTCAGGCCGATGCATTCCGCACGGTGGTGCACGACGGCGCGCTGGTGCCAACGGGTATGCCGATTTTCGCTGAGCTGAGCGACGCGCAACTGGCCGATGTACGGCAGTACCTGCGTGCGCGTGGCGTGCAGTCGCAACCAACTTCGGAGTGAACGTAGTGAAACAGCAGATCGATGTGTTGGTAGTTGGTGCGGGCTTCGCGGGCATGTACGCGGTGCATCGGTTCCGTAGCCTCGGATTGGCCGTCAAGGTGCTCGAGGCGGGCGCCGACGTGGGCGGCACCTGGTACTGGAACCGCTATCCCGGCGCGCGCTGTGATGTGCCGAGTCTTGAGTATTCCTACGGCTTCTCGCCGGAGCTTGAACAGCAATGGGACTGGCCGGAAGTGTTCTCTGCGCAGGAGGACATCCTGCGCTACGCCAATCACGTGGCCGACCGCTTCGATCTGCGCCGCGACATGCTGTTCAACACACGCATCACGGCCATCGAATGGATCGAAGACGCGCAGCAGTGGCGCTTGACCAGCGACGCTGACGAGCAGTTCGAGGCGCCGTTCTGCGTGATGGCCACCGGCTGCCTGTCGGTGCCGATCAAGCCGGATATCAACGGCGCCGCGCGCTTTGGTGGCGAGGTCTACCACACCGGCAACTGGCCTGCGGCGCCCGTTGATCTGAGCAACAAGCGGGTTGGCATCATCGGCACGGGTTCATCGGGTGTGCAGGCAATTCCTGAACTGGCGCAGATGGCCGGAACACTCACGGTATTCCAGCGCACACCGGTGTACACGATGCCCGCCAATCGCAAGCGCATGCGCGCGGCGGTGCAGCAGGAGTTTCGCGAGCACTATCGCGAAATCCGCGCGTTGCAGCTGCAGAACACGGGTGGCGTGTCGAACTTCCGGCCACAGAAGAGCGTTGTGCGCAGCGATGACGCTCCGCGTGTACCCACGCGCCTGCTGGATCTGACGCCTGAACAACGTGCAGAGGTTGTGCAGCGCCAGGGCTTGGGCGCGCTGCTTGGTTTTCGCGACGTGAACAGCGACCCGCAGGCCAACGCACTGGCAAACGACCTGTACCGCGACGGGGTGCGCCGCATGATTCGCGACCCGCAGACGGCTGAACGACTGCTGCCGAAGACCTATGGACTCGGTTGCAAGCGCCAGGTGCTCGATCGCGACTACTACGAGACCTTCAATCGCGACAACGTGACGCTGGTGGACCTCGTGGAGA
>CAMAVY010000271.1 GCA_945861675.1 Klebsiella pneumoniae
GCTAGTGCAATTCCTGCAATTCGACTGGACGCGATAGAAGGGTTTCTTTCAGATCACCGTCTTGTTGATCCAGTCGAGTTTCAGGCCGCGCCTTACGTGCTGGCGGGAGAGAGCCGCCGCATCATCCTTGGCGCGGGCGATCGGTTCTATGCGAAGGGAAAAATTGTCGACAACGCGGTGTATGGCGTTTATCGCCGGGGTGCGGTGTATCGCGACCCAGACACCGACGAGATTCTCGGGCATGAAGCGACGGAGATCGGTTCTTCCCGCGTCGTAGGGATCGACGGCGACATCGGCACCTTGTTCGTCACCAGTTCACACGAAGAGGTCCGCCGCGGTGATCGCATGTTGCCGACTGAGGAGCGTCGGCTGCAGTCCATCTTCTTTCCGAGCGCACCGAAAAATCAGGTCAAGGGCCGAATCATTGCGGTCGATGATGGCGTGAGCCAGGTATCGCAATGGGATGTTGTTGTTCTGAACGTCGGTACGTCGCAAGGCATGGAAGTAGGCAACGTTCTCGGCGTCTATCGCAGGGGAGAAGTGGTACGAGATCCGGCAACGGGCAATTCCATTGAACTGCCTGCTGATCGAGCCGGCTTGCTGATGGTGTTCCGTACCTTTGAACGCATGAGCTACGGACTCATTCTGCGAACTGAGCAGCCGCTCTCTGTGCTGGACGAAGTTCGGAACCCCTGACCTGCGGAGTTCAAAGTGGGTCGCTTGAGGCACGTTCCATAAAACATGCTGCCGAGCGGCCACTCTTTGATGCGACGTTCGCTTACACGCATTGAGGTCGGACGCGACTGTCGCACCGAGCGTCACGTACGCAATCTGTGTGGATGCTTTCACACGACGACATGTTCGAACTCGCTGCGCTTGCCACAGATAGGGTGCGCCGCGCCGCGCTTGCCCTGGCACTGCAACGTGACGCGCATGACACAAGCGGTGCGCTGCATGCGTTGCTGATGCTCTGGAAGAAGCCGGGCTTCGCTCAACAGCGCCAGCGCACCTACCGCGGCTCACTGGACATCCTGTGTATCGGCGATGCGCGCTATCCCTCGCTCTTGTCGGCAACGCCTGATCCGCCGCCCGTACTTTTCTATAGAGGCGACCATGAACTACTGGCGCGCCAGTGCGTTGCCATCGTTGGTAGCCGCAAGGCTCTGCCCAGCAGCCTGACGTTGGCGAATGAAATCGCTTCAGACCTGTCGCGCCTGGGCATTGTGGTAGTCAGTGGCTTGGCGCGCGGTGTTGATGGTGCCGCCCACACAGGCTCGCTGGACGCGACAGATCAGCGTTCAGTCGATCCTGCGGCAACGGGAGGAACCATTGCTGTTCTCGGCGCTGGACTGGATCGAATCTATCCACCTGAGCATGCAGGCCTCTTTGCCCGGGTGGCCGAGCGCGGACTGCTGTTGACCGAGTACGGACCGGGCGTCCGCCCGTACGCGTCACACTTTCCACAACGCAATCGCATTATCAGTGGGCTCGCACGCGCAGTCGTTGTCATTGAAGCAGGCGCGCAGAGTGGTTCACTTGGTACGGCGCGCGAAGCGCTGGATCAAGGTCGAGAAGTACTGGTGGTTCCAGGTCCGGTGCAAGGCGGTAGATTTGCGGGCAGTCATCGGCTGCTACGAGATGGCGCAGCGTTGGTCGAAACCGCGAGTGATGTGCTTGAGGCGATAGGGATCGCGGCCATTGATAGCGTCGCAACTGCGGCCACCAATCCGAAAATCGGAGCGGCGCTGTCACTCTCGTCGGACGCAGCACGGGTTCTGGAGTGTTGCGCGATAGAGGGGACAGGCAGTGGCGTCGAGGCGATCAGCGCCAACGTTGGGTTGTCCATTGCTGCGGTGCGAGAACTGCTGGCCGAACTGGAGATCGACGGGTTTGTGGCGCACTCCCGCCACGGCTATATTCGCTGCAGGTAGCGCTGTCGAACCTCAGTGCGCCCGTTGGCGCGAATCGTCCGGTGGAGCTGAGAACGATCCACCGTCAGCGAAGGTGCTGCGCGGTATTGATCGTCGAGCCGTTTGTTTCAGAAAAGACCTCCGGCCGCGTACTGCGCACCCTCCACGAGAGAGAAATCGATGTCATTCGTCAGCATTCTGATGGGTTCGGAATCCGATCTTCCTGTCATGCAGGAAGCTGCAGACGTTCTGCGGAAGTTCTCGGTGGAGCATGAAGTCCGTATCTCTTCGGCACATAGAACCCCCGATGCGACGCGCGCCTATGTTCATGACGCAGATGCGCGCGGCTGTTTGGTCTTTATTGCTGCCGCGGGGATGGCGGCACATCTCGCGGGTGCCGTTGCGGCAAATACGCTGCGCCCTGTGATCGGCGTGCCATTGGACGCGGGAACGCTGGGTGGCTTCGATGCGCTCTTGTCCACCGTGCAGATGCCTGGTGGCATACCGGTCGCCGGCGTTGCGATCGGTAAGGCGGGCGCGCGCAACGCGGCCTATCTGGCAATTCAGATCCTGGCATTGTCGAGCCCGCTACTGGCGCAAGCGCTCCGTCTTGATCGCGCTGAGGCAGCAGCCAAGATCGAGGCTGCTAATGTGCGACTGCAACAACGTTGAGCGCGCTACGCTGAAATCGAGTAATCACGCGGAACTGTGTTGCCTGCTCAGGATCGAGATAGCGTGCACTTGCGCGTCTACGGAGATGGGTTGATGGATCGCTACGCAGTTATTGGCAATCCTGTTGGCCACAGCAAATCGCCCAGGATTCATTCTGCGTTCGCCGCACAGCTAGGTCAGGACATCAGCTATTCGGCGCTGCGTTCGCCGACAGACGGATTCGCCGAAACGCTTTCCAGGTTTCTGCGTCGGGGTGGTCGCGGCGTGAACGTGACGGTGCCGTTCAAGCAGGACGCGCTGCGCGCAGTCGACGTGACTGATGGGTTGGCTACGGCCGCCGGCGCGGTGAACACAATCGTTGTGGGTCCGGACCAGCGGTTGCATGGCTACAACACCGACGGATTGGGTTTGGTGCGTGATTTGCGGGCCAATCTGGGTTGGGAGTTGAAGGATGCTCGCGTGCTGGTGATTGGCGCAGGTGGCGCGGTGCGTGGCATCTTGCTGCCACTGCTCGACGCTGGTGTGCGGGAAGTTCAGATTCTCAATCGCACGCAGGCCAATGCCGATGCGCTGGTCGATGCCTTCGCGCGGGTTGAGGTCCGGCACTTTGCCGCTAAATCGCCGCCGTTCGATATTGTGTTGAACGCCAGTTCAGCTGGCCTCAGGGGAGCAGCGCTTGAGTTGCCATCGGCGGTCATCGATTCGCGGACATTCGCCTACGACCTCAGCTACGGCGCTGCGGCACAGTCGTTCTGTCAGTGGGCACAGGCGCGCGGCGCGTGTGCGGTGCACGATGGCCTGGGCATGCTCGTCGAGCAGGCGGCGGAGGCCTTCCTGCTGTGGCGGGGCCTGCGCCCGGAGACGCGCCTGGTAATCAATCAACTCAGGGAGACCTGAATCAGCCGAGTCGTGCGGGCGCAGACTCCGGTGCGTTGGATCAGCCAGAAGGATCGCGAAATCATGAAGCCTCGTGGACGTTTCATCTCGGAGGCTGTCTGCCCCAAGTGCGGTTCAATTGATCGCATACAGATGGACGTCGACACAGGCCTTCGTCGCTGGTGCATTGCCTGTGACTTCGATGAAACGCTCTCTGACACACCATCAGTGAACGCAGACAGCGCGCAAGCCGACCAGGAGCAGACGCTCTTTCTCAAGCCGCTCACGTCGGGCATAGAAACCAAGTAGCCGCGTAGGACATTGCGGCAAAACACTGATTTCGTGGCCTATGCTCTCCTAGAAATCCCTTGTGCCAGTGCTCACTTTGGTTGTGCTGTTGTGGGTGCTGGTTATAATCCCGGCCGAATTTTGCGTCCCGCATATCTGAGCCCTCGCTGCCCTGACCCGGTTGTCCGCGTGAGGGTGCCGTTCGAAACGATGGCGTCAGTCTAATGTTGCCCTGGAAGGCGGCCTCGGTTCAGCCGACTCCGCTGCCCCTAGACCTTGGAGGTGTTTCAGCATGAGGTGGAGGTCGTTGGCCTCGATTGCTTTGGCGTTTGTCGTTGCGGGTTGCTCGCAGGTAGACCCCTACAACCTCCCTACTGGTGTGACTGACATCGCCCAGGAGGTCTACGACCTTCACATGCTGATCTTCTGGGTCTGCGTGGCGATCGGCGTGCCGCTGTTCGCGATCATGACCTGGTCGATGCTGGTCCATCGAAAATCGCTGGGCCACAAGCCGGCAACTTTTCATGACCATGTTGGCGTGGAGATCGCTTGGACGGTGATTCCGTTCATCATCCTTATCGGCATGGCCGTTCCGGCTGCGAAGACCCTCATCAAGATGTACGACACCTCGCAGGAGGATCTGACCGTCGAGGTTCGTGGCTATCAATGGAAGTGGGAATACAAATATCTGGACGCCAACCGCGACACCACCGTCAAGTTCTTCTCGACCCTTTCCACGCCCCAGGACGAAATCCACAACCGCACCCCGAAAGGCGAGTTCTACCTGCGCGAAGTCGACAAACCGCTGGTCATTCCGATCAATAAGAAGGTTCGCTTTCTGATCACCGGAAATGACGTGATTCACGCCTGGTGGGTGCCGGAGTTCGGCATCAAGCGCGACGCCATCCCCGGCATCGTCAATGAGCTTTGGGCGATTGCTAAGAAGCCGGGTGTTTACCGTGGGCAGTGCACGGAACTCTGCGGCAAGGACCACGGCTTTATGCCGGTCGTTGTCAACGCGGTGACGCAGGAAGAGTACGACCGTTGGTACAGCGAGAAAGCCGCCGAATACAAAGAGGTCCAGCAGTGCGTCAGTCAGACTTGGACGCCTGAGAAGCTGATGACTGAAGGCGAGAAGGTGTACACCACCATGTGCGCCAGTTGCCACCAACCAACGGGCCTGGGTCTTCCTCCGGCGTTTCCTGCGCTGAAGGGCAGCGCGATTGCGCTCGGTCCAAAGGCAGGCCATCTGGACATCGTGCTGCACGGCAAGAGCGGCACGGCGATGCAGGCCTTCGGCACACAGCTCGACCCATGCAGCATCGCGGCCGTCATCCACTACGAGCGTCATGCGTGGGGCAACAACGCAAACGATGTGACGTTGCCGCAAGACGTGATCGACGCCAAAGGCAAATAGGGTCGTCCGTCCGTCCATTCGTTGTCCGTTGGAACAAGACAGGTAACAGGAAGTAGGTACAGAGATCCATGAGCGCAGTCATCGAAACTCATCACGACGATCACGACCACCACGGGCCGGCCAAAGGCATCACCCGCTGGCTGTACACGACCAATCACAAGGACATCGGCACCCTGTACCTGTGGTTCGCGTTCATCATGCTGTTCATCGGCGGCGCGATGGCGCTGGTGATTCGTGCAGAGCTGTTTCAGCCGGGTCTGCAGTTTGTCGAACCTGAGTTCTTCAACCAGATGACGACCAACCATGGTCTGATCATGGTGTTCGGCGTGATCATGCCGGCGTTCGTCGGCTTCGCGAACTGGTTGGTGCCCATGAT
>CAMAVY010000272.1 GCA_945861675.1 Klebsiella pneumoniae
CAGATAGTCCTGTGCATCAGCCGCCGACGTAATGGGTTGCTGCAGCAGAACTGTGACGGGCAGTGCCTCGGCCGTGTCGGATGACAATCCGACGGGCAGCGTGTGCAAACGGAAGGCATAGCCGTCGACCTGGCGTTGCAGCATTGCAGACATCACTGCGGCGTTGGTCTGTTGAGCGAGTGACAGCTTCTCGAGTGGATACTGCTGCAGCGTTGCTAGCGTGACGACTGCATGGCGCTGCCGCGCAGCCATGGCTGCAGCAGACCTGTCCTGCAATCGCCCGTTTTCGCGCAGCCATTGCCATGCACCGGTCAGCGGAAGCGTGCTCGCGGCTTCAGGTGCATCGCGCAGCTGCTGCATGGTCGTGCGGGTAAAGAACCAGTCGATTTGCAATGGCCGTGCCCACCATGTGTGTGCCAGCAGCAGCACGCCCGCAACGAATGCAAGCAGGCACAGCCACAGCATGCCGTTGCGCCAACGCGGCCAGCGTGGGCGCTGCCCCCGGAGGGGTTCAGTTTCGCTCAGGGTTGCCATGCTGCTTCGCTGCGCTGCCGATGCAGCTCAAGCACATCGGGGAGTGGGTCGCGTGCGGTGTGAACGTTGCCGCTCAGTTCGAGGTAGTTGCGTATGCCGGTGTCATAGGCCGGCCAGTTCGGTCGTCCTGCGACCGCCGGATCGCCGTGCATGGCAAAGGCGACAAGATAGTCGGAAAGGGTGTCCGCGAGCGTCCGCAGCGCGGCGTCGGGCATGCTGACCAGCGCGGCAGGATTGTTCATCAACAGTGCGGGCCATGCGCCGCGATCAACTTGTTGGCGTGTGTCCGCTGCTGCGGCCGGCACGCTGGCAACCGTAAGAAACACCGGTGCTTCGGCGTTCGTCTGCAGGTCGGCCCAGTGCAACATGCCGTAGGTCTGGCGACGGTCATGCATGGCAAGCAGGTAGGCGCTGGCCGGGTGGGTGGACGGATAGACGAGGGCGGCATCCCTGGCCATGGCACCGAACTCGGACAGCAGCCACTGAGCGTAGGTGGCGCGTTCTTTCGATTGCGCGGTCGCAGCTGCGGCCAATGTGGGTGCGGCGACGAAGGGCGTGTGTGCCGCACGTGGGCCGCGGTCTGGTTGACGCGACACGCCCAGCAGCACGGGCACATGGGCCACCTGGCCAACATGCTCGCGCAGCAGTTGGCCGTCGAATGCTGCGATCTGTTGGAACAGAGGGCGCGCCGGCGCGCTGGTCAGCAATGCCTGCGCATCGCCAGCGCCGCTACCGACGCCGACGATCGTCACGCGCGCGGGGTCGCCACCAAACGTTGCGATGTTGCGGTTGACCCACTGCAATGCGCTGAGCTGTTCGCGCAGTGAGCCGCTGCGCTCACTGCTCGGCGAGGTTCTGCACTGCCCGGTCGCTTGTTCGAATGGCAAGGTAACGACGACGACGCCCTTTCTGGCGAGATGCGCACCGCCGTAGTTCGTACGTGTGTAGGTGCGCTCGTCGTCAGCGATCCACAGCAGCACCGGGTGCTGTGCGCGAGCGGGTCTGTGTTTGTGCTTCGGCAATCTGATCTGGTCGGGCGTCCACACGTTCAAGGTGCCGCATGGCCCGACCTTGTAGGGCGCGATGCCCGGCGTGTGCGGGCCCGCGATGCGCATGCCGGCGGGTTGCACGTGGCCAACGGCAGCATTCGACGCGTGAGCGTTGCATCCGGAAGTGAGTGCGAGCGCAGCGCCAACGCTTGCAACCATGGCCAGTCCGATCACGCGCCAGCGAGCGCCCTGCATGCGGCGGCGCGTGCGAAACAGGTGGCTGCGCACCAGGCACGGTCTGACAATGGCGTCCCTCTCTTGCATCAGTGTCCCGCGCAACGTCGACCGGTTCTGCAGGCGCGCGATGCTACGACGAGGCAGGCGTTGCTGCAGACTCGATTTCCGCTTTTCCACCCTGCATGTGGTCCTGACTGCCTTGCTGCACCCCTTTTCTGGCGAATGCCTCGCGACTGTCCATGCGTGAACTGTTCCGATCGTTGGTGCTGCCTGTTTACACGCCGTCATTCCTCGTGGCGGCGGGACAGATGGGTACAAGCGTGCTGCTGCCCTTGTATGCGCTGTCACTTGATCAACCCGCCGCGGCGGCGGCGGCGGTGGTGGGCAGCGCCGGTGTCGGCAGTCTGCTGGCCAACGTGCCCGCTGGATTGTTGGTTTCACGCTACGGCGACAAGCGCGTCATGCAGCTGGCGCTGGCCGTGGGCGTCGCAGGCGGGTTGGGCATGGCAGCGACCGCAGATGTTGCGTTGCTGTCGGTGTTCGCGTTTCTGTTCGGCGCCAGCGGCGGCGCATGGCTGCTGGCGCGCCTGAGTTTCATGACGGAGGCTGCGCCGCCATCCCAGCGCGGGCGGGCCATTTCATTGATGGGCGGCGTGCAGCGCCTGGGTGGATTTGTTGGGCCGGTCAGCGCGACGTTCATTGCCGAGGCCGTCGGCTTCGCGCCCGCGTTTCTCGCGGCCGTGCTTTGTGTGAGCGCGGGCCTGGTGCTGGTGTCGAGGCATACGCGCAATACGACTGCGCGCAGCGGAGCCGCTGGGCCAGGTGCGGCCGCAGGCGCTGCCGCGCCAGTTGCGGCTGCAGGCGCTGCTGCGGAAACCGGCACCCGAGCCGCAGCAGGCTACGTACGCCCGGGGCTTGCGAGCCAGTGGCACGTGCTGCGGACGCAGCGGCGGCTGTTCATGACTGCGGGCCTTGCAGTGCTCGCCATTGCCCTGGTGCGCAGCGCCTATGCATTGTTGATTCCGTTGTGGGGCGAGCACATTGGCTTGGGCGTCGCACAGATTGGCCTGACCTTCTCGGTGCTGTCGGGCATCGACATGTTGTTGTTCTATCCCGTGGGTCTGGTGATGGATCGATTCGGACGCAAATGGGTCGGCGTTCCGTGTCTGCTGTTCATCGCCCTGAGCCTGGTTCTGCTGCCGTTGACCAGCAGCTTTGCATCGCTGGCGTTGGTTGCGTTGTTGTGCGGGTTCGGCAACGGACTTGGCAGTGGCATCGTCATGACGCTGGGCTCTGACTTTGCCCCCAGTCAGCGACGCGAGAGTTTCTCGGTGCCTGGCGGTCGCTTGCGGACCTCGGGCATATCGGTGCGCCATTTCTCATCAGCCTGTTGTCGGCCACTGCGGGGCTGGCGGGTGCCAGCGTGGTCGCGGCATGTGTCGGCATTGTGGGCGCGCTGATCATGGGCTTTGCCGTCGTTGAACCGCTCAAGCGGACATGAGCACGGGCAACTACGACTGGACGCTCATTGATGCCGCGCATCAGACTTGGCCGACGCGCAACGCATCGTCCTTCCTTCGTCAATTGGCTGAACGCTGCCTGCTCGAACTGAACGTTTCTCCATCGAGCTGACATATGGCCGCGCACGAATCGTCTGAACGCAGTGCTGACCCTGGGGCGTCCGGTTCGGAGCGGCCACCATTCGCCAGTGGCCTGGCCCTGCACTGGCAGATCCTTATTGCGATGGTCCTGGCGGTCGCCGCAGGGTTTGTCGTCGGCAGCGATGGCCTGTTGGGCGGCGTCGATGTTGTGTCGGGGTTCGATCTCCTGGGCAAGCTCTTCATGAACGCCATGAAGATGCTGGTTGTGCCGCTGGTCGTCTCGTCGGTGATCTGTGGTGTTGCCAGTCTCGGGCAGTCGCACGACCTTGGTCGCATCGGCGGTCGCACCTTCTTCCTTTACGTGCTGACGACGTTCATTGCCGTCATGGTGGCGTTGGTGGTCAGCAATGTTGTGCGGCCTGGTGAGTTGGGTGGCGTGCCGGTTGGCGATCGGCTGGCCTTCGAAGCCAATGCCGCTGCGGTGGCCGACAAAGTCGAGGCGCGGGCCAGTGTTGGCATTGGCGAAACGCTTGCGAGCGCCGTGCCGGACAACATCGTCGCCGCAGCGTCCGGCACCAAGCTTCTGGGTCTGGTGGTGTTCAGCATCCTGTTCGGCTTCTTCACGTCACGCATCGACAGTGCGCGCGGTGCACTGCTGCTCGGCTTCTGGCAGGCCGTGTTCGATGTGATGCTCAAGATCACTGAGTTTGTGATGCGCTTTGCCCCGATCGGGGTTTTTGGACTGGTGGCCAAAACGGTGGCGAAGTCTGGCGTGCAGGCAGCGGAGCCGCTGGTGATCTTCAGTCTTAGCGTGGTGCTGGGGTTGGCAATCTACGCGTTTGTCCTCATTCCGCTGCTGGTCTGGTTGATGGGGCGAGTCCGTCCGTTTGGTTTGTTTCGGGCCATGAGTCCGGCATTGCTCACGGCGTTCAGCACGGCGTCATCGTCAGCCACGCTGCCGATGTCGCTCGACTGCGTTGAGAAACGCGCAGGCGTTTCCAATCGCGTCTGCGGTTTCGTGATGCCCCTGGGTGCATCGCTTAATCACGCCGGCAGCGCGTTGTATGAATGCGCAGCGGCCATGTTCATTGCGCAGGCGTACGGCCTGCACCTCAACTTCGCGCATCAGTTCACCATCGTTGTCCTGGCATTGGTCACGTCGATGGGTATTGCAGGTATTCCGGCGGCGTCGCTGGTCGCCATTACAGTGATCCTCACGGCCATCGGCCTGCCACCGGAAGCCATTGGTGTGTTGCTGGTGTTCGACCGGTTACTGGACATGCTGCGCACCACAGTCAATGTGCTGGCCGATGCGGCGGCGGCAGTGATCATCGCGCGTCAGGAAGGAGAAACGAACGTACTGATGGCGCCAAGCCCCGGCTGATCTCGCCACGTCAATGCGCGGCGCGCGAATCGCGAAACGCGCCATGCGAAGAAGCAGCAATGTGCAGGGAGATGCGACTTGACCAGGTTTGTTCAGCGACTGCTGGGGGCCGCCCTGAGTCTGTTCGTGCTGGCGCTGTTCGCGACATTGATCGCAGTTCGACCGTTCTTCTACGACGCCGTGCATATGCCCTCGGCGGCGATGGCGCCGACGGTGGCCGCAGACAGCTACGTAGTGGTGGACAAGTACGGCTTCGGCATTGCAACGCTGGCAAACATGGTGTGGCGCTACGCGGCGCCAACGCGACTGCCGATTCACGGTGATGTTGTGATCTATCGCGCAGGCGGCGCGGCAACGGTGGGTCGCGTGCTGGCAGTGTCGGGTGACACGTTGAGCTACAACAACAACGGCAGCATCAAGCTCAACGATGTCGTTGTGCAGCAGACGACCGTCGAGGATGAGCGCGCGCAAGCTGCGGGCTTTGAGATTCGCGAAGAGGCGCTGGCGGGCCGCGCATGGCGAATTCGCTTGCGCGTCGATGGCGCATCGGCTCGGCCGGCGGGCCGCTACAAGGTTGAGCCAGGCACCTACTTCGTCATGGGCGACAGCCGGGATCAGGTTGCCGACAGTCGCGATACCGGTGCCGTGGCGCTACGCGACATTACGGCGATTGTGATCCGCACCAGCGCTATTGCCGGCAGCAAGTGGCCGAAGGAGCAACCGTCCTG